>JACPRD010000115.1 GCA_016190145.1 Planctomycetota bacterium
AATTATGAATTTTGAATTATTAATTATGAATTTGATACGCGTTCGCAAGGTTCATGATTGTCGCCGCGCTTCCATCAATCGACGTCATCGTCGGCGGGCCAGGGCGGACCGAAGTTCCTGGAGAGTTGCTCATCGATGAGCGCGTGGACTCGGCTCAGGAACTCGCTGAGCGATTCGGCCGGGCGGTCCGACGCTTCCGGAAATGCGCCCCTTGCCGGAGGCGGCGGGTTCGAGGCGGCAGATCCGCGTGGTACCTCAGGGCCGGTCATGGAGAAGAGTGTAGCGAGGTTTCACTCAGGTGACCCTCAACCTTGCTGGTCCCGTCGCCTGACGGTGACCCCACAAGATGGGCAGTACAACCCGAGGCTGTTCACGAAAGACAAGATTCTCCTGCAGGTTGTGCAGATGTCCTCTCGAATCGAAAACGGCTCCGCAGAAGCACCGCACCATCGGCAGAATTGAACGGGGCAACGACGCCGATCCTGTCCGCAGCAGCGGCACTGCCTGAGCCATCGGGTCAGGAAGAACATCGTTGGGAAGAGGATGAGAAACAGCAACCAATAAGGGCTCACTTCGAGGTTCTCCTGAGAGACCGACGCTCTGAACGGCAAAGTCCGGGAGGGGGGAAGGCCAGGGTGGAGTCAGGCGCCATGCTTGTCGCAGTATCCGTTTTCATCTCTTTCGATCCGTGACCCCGCCGTTCTTATCCGGCTTTCATCCTGCATTTTACGCGCACTCGGACCAGTCCGCGATTCAACAGAGCCCGATCGCGGGACCGCTGCCGCGAGGGATGAGAAGAGATAGAAACGACGGGGTCGCGGATGAAAACGGGTGAAAAGGGATACTGCGCCCGCGAAGTCGGGAGCTTCTCTCGCCTCGACCGGGAGGAAAGCCTAGCCCGGAGTCCGCGGGATTTCACCGAACCTTTTTCCCGGCCGTCCTATTGAGAGGGTACAGCGCCGACGTCAAGGAAAGGACAGTCTCATGGGTTGCGACGTAATTCGTGAACAGCTAACAGATTACGTTAAGAACGAGCTTGGGCGGGAAGACGCCGAACTCGTCGCGAACCACCTGACGTCGTGCGCGGAATGCAGAAATACGGAGGCCGAAACGAAAAAAAGTTTCGGCCTTCTTCATTTGTTGGCGCCCGTTAGCCCTTCGCAGGACGTGTGGAGCCGGATCCAGGCCAATCTCGACGGGGTGGAAGTCGGTCAGTCCCATTCTTACTCGTATAGTAAACCCTTTGCGGCCCAGTACTTCGGTCTTGCCGCCGCCGCCGTCCTGCTGGTCGCCGTCACCGCGGTCGCCCTCTTCAAAGTCCCCGCCACCACCCCCGAGACCCAGGCCACCGCGAAAATCGAGCGCCTGGGTGATGGCGTCGCCATCCACCGGATCGTCGATGGGAAACGCGAGGCGCTCGCTGAGGGCGCTTCCATCAGGCAAGGTGAGACGATCACCATGGAGCCCGGCGCCGCCGCAATTTTCAGCATGGCAGGGGTCGGGCGGTTCCGGTTGAGCGGGGGATCGGTGCTGCGGATCACGGGGGACCGGTCGCTTGAGCTGGAGCAGGGCGAGGTGATTGCCGACGTCGTGCCAGGAGGACGCGGGTTTACGATTCAGACGAAGGATGCGCGCGCGACGGTGCTGGGGACGCTGTTCCGGGTGTTTGCGGCCGAGGGGCGCACGGCGCTGACGGTCGCGCGGGGGACGGTGAGTTTCGGCAATGCGCAGGGGAGCGTCGCGGTGGGCGCGGGTTCGCAATCGGTGGCGCTCACGGGTTCAGGACCCTGCGAGCCGGTGGCGCTGGAGCCCGGGGCGGCCGACTGGGACCTGTTCCGATCCGTCGCGCCCGGCCCGGACGTCCACGTCGCGATTCCCGACTTCCCCAAGCCCGGAAACGTGCCCTTCCAGATCGTCCTCTCCTCCGATTCAACCGTTCGCTGCGATGCGCGCCTCTCCGACAGGACGTACCTCCTGCTCACGCTGACGGATCCGTCGGGAACCGTCCATGTCGAGCGCGTTGCGGCGGCGGCGGTCGCTGTCCAGGGAACCGTCACGAACGGAAGCGCCCTGATCGATCCCGAACATCCGCTCGCCTGGTCCGGGAATCTCAACCGCCTGACGACGCCCGGGACGTGGACCGTGAGCGCGACCTACGCGAGCGCGGGCGAGGGCGAGAACTGGGGCGGGTTCGCAGAGTCCCCGGCCGTCAGATTCGAGATCCGGCGATGAACCGGAAGTCCTCCCGCGGCGTCCCACCTGATAGCATCCGGCCCCACCGGAGCCAATCAAGAGGGACCCATGGATCTTAGCCCGATCGTCGGAAAGATCGACGTCATCCGCAGGCGAGTCCGCTCGCTCATCCTCGTGGACGGTTTCAGCCGCGCCCTTCTCCTCGCCTTCGCGTGCGCCGTCCTCACCTTCCTCATCGATTACTTCGTCCCCAAAGTCCCCCTCCAGGTCCGCTTCACACTCCTCGTCGTCTCCCTCGGGTCCGTCGCGTGGGCCATCTGGCGGTACGTCGCCTACCCGCTGGGCGTGCGCATCACCGACGACGACATCGCGCTCTGCGTCGAAAAACAGTACCCCGACCTGAACGACCGGCTCATTTCCGCCATCCAGCTCTCGCGCGAAGGACCCCAGTACGCGCGATTCAATTCGCCGCAGCTCGTCGACTCCCTCGTGGCCGAGGCGCTTCGCGAGTCCGGCAACCTCGATTTCTCTCCCGTCATTTCGGGCGCCACGACGCGCAAGCTCGCGCTCTGGACCGCGGTGGCGGCGGCGGCTCTGGCGGGGATCGGGATCTGGCAGAAGGATGCCGTCCGGATCTGGGCGCTGCGGCTCGTGAGCGACTCGGTCCAGTGGCCGAAGAAGACGCGGATCGCAGTGGTGAGCCCCGCGGCGCGCGAGGTCACGGTCGCCAAGGGCGACGACCTCACCGTCGAGATCGAGACGAGCGGCGTCCTGCCGAAGAAGGCCACGCTCTACTACCGCTTCTCCAGCGCCGGCGAACCCGTGCAACGGCCCATGCGCGCGGAGGGCGGCGGCAAGTTCCGCTTCGATTTCCCCAAGGTCATCGAGCCCGTCGAGTTCTGGATCGAGGCGGGCGACGACGAGACTGAGACGTACAAGGTGGCGGTCCTGAATCCGCCGACGGTCGAGAAGGTGACGCTGCTCTACGATTACCCGGATTACACGGGGCTCAAGGACACGAGCCCGACGGCGCCCGTGGAAGACGGGAACATCGTGGCGCCGGTGGGAACAAAGGTAAAGGTCTCCGCCTGGACGAACCTCGACATCGCGCAGGCCAAAATCCTGGTCGGGGCGCGGGGCGAAGAAGACATCCGGGACATCGAGGTGCGGGCGAACGCGCAGGGGCAGCCGCGCGTGGTCATGGCCGAAGTGGATGTCCGCACGAACACGCATTACGCGCTCTGGCTCAAGGCCACCAACGGGCTTCAGACGAGCTCCCCCGTGCGGTACTCGATCAAGGCGACCGAGGACAAGGCTCCCGAGATCCGCATCTCCGAGCCGAACGCCGACAAGCACGCCACCCCCCAGGCCATGATCCCGCTTCGCGTCGCCACCATCGACGACTTCGGCGTCACCGAGCTGAAGCTGATCATCCGGACCAACGCGCCGAACAAGCCCGAGCAGGTGGTGCCGCTCGACGCGTTCAACACGGAGAGCTATCCGGCGAAGCGGATCGACACGGAGTACGTGTTCGACATGGCGACGCTGGGATTCAAGGAAGGGACGGTCGTGCAGTATCAAGTGGTGGCGAAGGACGGCCGGGAGATTCCGCAGGCGAACGAGACGAAGTCGCGGGTCTTCCAGTTCACGATCATCAAGCGCGAGGACATGCTGAAGCGGATCGAGGACATGCTGGCGCGGATCCGGGAGGAGCTGCGGCGGATCATCGCGTTTCAGGAGAGCGGCCGGGCGGACACGAACCGGCTGATGGACGTGCTGGGCAAGAAGGACCTTCTCGAGACGATGGAGCGCCAGGCGGTGAACGCCGCGGGGGCGAACCAGCGGCGGATCACGCAGCACCTCGAGCGCGTGCTGCGCGAGTTCGAGGAGATCGTGAAGGACATGAAATACAACAAGCTGTTCGAGGGCTCGGCGGAGAACAAGCTGAAGAAGCCCGAGGACATGCTGCGGGCGCTGGCGGTGACGAAGTCTCCGGACGTGGCGACGCTGATTTCGCAGGCGGCGAGTCTCGCGCAGGGATCGGACCGGTTCGACAAGCTGGCGAAGACGGACACGGACCAGGAGGAGATTCTGAACGATCTCAACACGATCCTGGCGCTTCTGACGGAGTACGAGACGTACATGGAGGTCGTGAGGCACGTCCGGGAGCTGTTGAACAACGCGATCCGCAACCGCGACGAGATGCGGAAGATTCAACCGAAGTAAACCGGGGGATTCGGAGAGACGCTCATGAAACGGCATTTCGGGCTTCTCGGCGTGATGGCGGCGCTTGCGCTGAACATCGCCGTGTACATCCACGCGGACGATGACCGTCAGAAGACGTTCCTGACGGAGCGCGAGCAGGAGCTTCAGAAGAAGATCTCGGACCTGAAGGAAAAGATGCGCCGCGTCGCGGGGCAGCTCGAGAAGAAGGAGCCGCAGTCGGCGGCGAAGCTGCACGAGGGGCTGCAGAAGCTGGACGGCGCGCTCGTCGAGGACGACATCCAGGCGGTGATCAACCTGCTGAAGGAAGGGCAGATCGGCATCGCGATCGACAAGCAGGAGGAGCTGATCGCCGACCTGAAGGCGATTCTCGACCTCCTGGAGGACCGGAACAACGAGAAGGATCTCGCGGCGAAGCTGGCGAAGATCCGGGCGATGATCAAGGAGATGAAGAGCGTCATCGACAAGCAGGAATCGATCTCGAGAGAGACGTCGAAGATGAACGAGGAGCGGGAGCGGGACGTCGCCGACATGAAGAAGGCGCTGGACGAGGCGATGAAGGAGCAGAAGGAGCTGTCGGACGCGCTGAAGGGCGCGGACACGGAATCGATGGAGAAGGAGATCGAGCAGGCGACGAAGGACCTGGAGGCGCTGAAGGCCGAGCAGGACAAGCTGGCGGAGGAGACGAAGAACTCGCAGTCGCCGGAGGTGCGGGATCTGGCGGACGCGGTGAAGGGTCTGAAGGACCTGATCAAGAAGCAGGAGGAGGCGATCGCGCGGGCGAAGGCGGCGGCGGAGAACGAGCAGCTGCTGAAGGAGGCGATCGAGTCGATCGACAAGCTGCAGAAGGACGAGACGGCGATCCAGGAGCGGACGAAGGAGGCGGCGGCGGAGGATTCGGCCCAGAAGATGGGGTCGATCCAGAAGGCGCAGGAGAAGGCGGCCAAGGAGGCCGGCAAGGTCGGGGACAAGCTGGGCCAGCTGCAGGACAGCGACAGCGCGAAGAAGGCGAAGAAGGCGGTGGCAGACGCGAAGAAGGCGATGGACAAGGCGGCGAAGGACCTCGAGGACGAAACGCCGGCGCTCGCGCAGGCGAACGAGGCGAAGGCCGCCGAGGCGCTCGCCCAGGCGAAGGAAGCCCTTCAGAAGGAACTCGCCGCCACGCAGGCCGGGCGCGAAAAGGACCTTGCGGACCAGGCGAAGGCGCAGAAGGACCTGGCCGGGCAGACGAAGGACATGGCGGGCAAGATGCAGGCGGCGGGGGAGAAGTCCTCGAGCCCGTCGGTCAAGGACGCGATGAAGCAGGCGGGCGAGCAGGCGAAGGGCGCCAGCGGGGACATGAACAAGGCGGAGCAGGAGCTGTCGAAGCAGAATCCGGGCGCGGCGAAGCCGAACCAGGACCAGGCGCTGAACGCGCTGAACCAGGCGAAGGACAAGCTGGAGAACCTGGAGAAGCAGCTGGCGCAGAAGGACGCGAAGGCGACGGAGAAGCTCGCCGAGAAGCAGCAGGACCTGCAGAACAAGGCGCAGGACCTGTCGCGCAAGATCGGCGACATGGCCCAGAAGTCGCAAAAGGGGTCGGAGGAGCGCAAGAACGCGGACCAGGCTTCCAAGAGCACTTCCAAGGCCGGCCAGGAGATGGCGGGCGCCCAGGAGAGCATGTCGGGCGGGAAGTCGGGGGAGGCGCAGGAGCAGCAGCAGCAGGCGAGCCAGGATCTGGCGAAGGCGGCCGAGGCTTTGAAGGGGATGAAGAAGCAGCTCGGGAAGAAGAAGGAAGACAACGAGAAGAAGGCGAAGGAGGTCAAGGAGAAGCAGGCAGCGCTCGAGAAGAAGATGAAGGATCTGGCGGAGAAGATGGACGAGGCCGCGAAGAAGCAGGCGGCGAGCGATCCGCAGTCGTCGGGATCGATGAGCAAGGCCGGGCAGAAGACGCAGCAGGCCTCGCAGGAGATGAACAAGGCCGGCAAGCAGATGGAACAGAAGGACAACCAGAGCGCGCAGCAGAATCAGGACCAGGCCCAGAAGGCGCTGGAGGAGGCGAAGAAGGAGCTGGACAAGCTGACGCAGCGCGAGCTGACGGAGGAGCAGAAGAGGCGGCTGGAGCAGCTTCGCGAGCGGCAGCGGGAGCTCGAGGAGAAGCTGAAGAAGATGACTGAGGAGACGAAGGCGATTCCCGAGAAGAAGTCTGCGGACTCGATGGAGAAGGCGAAGGGGTCGATGGGTCAGGCGGGGCAGAGCCAGGAGAAGAAGAACACCCAGCAGGCGCAGGAGGACAGCGAGAAGACGGAGGAGGACCTGAAGCAGGCGCTGGAGGACCTGGAGGAGGCGGAGCGGCAGTACGCGCAGCAGCTTCAGGAGGAGCAGCTTCAGCAGATCGAGAACGGGCTTCAGGAGTTGCTGCAGAAGCAGCAGAAGATCAACGAGGAGACCCGCCGGCTGGACGCGATCAAGGTGAAGGTGGGCGACTTCGAGCGCAAGGAGCTGATCGAGGTCAAGAAGCTGGCGAAGGAGCAGGATGAGATGTCGAAGGCGACCGAGGAGTTCCGGAAGAAGCTGGAGGAGGAGGGGTCGCAGGTTTACACGTGGGTGCTCGAGACGGTGCGGGACGACATGGGCACGGTTTCGGGGCAGCTCAACAAGCAGGACACGGGCGAGTACACGCAGGACATCGAGAACGACATCGAGGCGCGCCTGAAGGAGCTGATCCAGGCTCTTCAGAAGGAGCGCGCCCGGCGCAAGAAGCAGCAGCAGAACCAGGGGGGCGGCGGCGGGGGCGGCCCGCTGGTGCCGGACATCGCGGAATTGAAGCTCCTGAGGATCATGCAGGTGCAGCTCAAGTCGAAGACGGAGCGGTTCGCGAAGGACACGACGACCGAGGCGGTGAAGGAGCTGGATCCCGTGCAGAAGACGATTCTGGCGCGGCTCCGTGCGGAGCAGGGGCGGATCGCGCAGCTCACCCGGAACTTCACGGAGAAGATCAAGAAGAAGATGCAGGAAGGGGGACGATAACCATGGAGACGACCATGTTCTGGAAAACGCTCGCTGCCGGGCTGCTGGGGTTCGCGCTCACGGTTCCGTCGATGGCGGAGCCCGACGAGGAGTTCCCGGAGGGGCCGAAGGTCGAGGAGAAGGAGGACCTGCCGGACAGCGACGAGGAGGAGATGGAGGAGGAGGAGATCGACGTTCTCGAGACGCTGGAATCGGTGATCGGGAAGATGAAGGATGCGGAGGCGGCGCTGGCGGCCGCGAACGGGTTCATCGCCACCGACAAGGAAGGGAAGGCCATTGAGAATCTCGACAAGCTCCTGACCTCGAAGGACCTGCAGGACAAGGCGATCCGGGAGATGTCGAAGATTTTCGACGGCTCGAAGGACAACCAGCAGCAGGCGATCGGCGAGATCGAGAAGCTGATCAAGGCGGCCAAGGAGCAGCAGGGGCAGGGGCAGCAGTCGAAGCAGAATCAGAAGCAGAAACAGGACCAGAAGCCCCAGGATCCGAAGAACAGCAAGTCGAACAACCCTGCGACGAAGCCGTACGATCCCTCCGCCAACACTCCCGACAGCCTCCAGACCGAAAGAGCCGCAAATTTGGGAGATAAATGGGGCAACCTCCCTGATAGACTGAGGGACGAGTTGAGCCAGGCGGAAGACGACTTCCGTAACGCCCGGGGAGACTACAGGACCAAGCTGCACGACTACTTCCGGGTGGTCGGGAGCAACGACTAGGAATTCCGTGAAAAACTGAACGTCCGGACGGTTTCGGGCGTCTAAGAACTGACGATCGCGAACTTTCGGAGGGAACGGAAATGACGTGGAAACTGGTGCTGTCGGGCGTTCTCGGCCTGGCCCTGGGCTTCCCCGCATGGGCGGAGCCGGACGAAGAGTTCCCCGAAGGTCCGAAGCCCGAGGAGAAGGAGGCGTTGCCGGAGTCGGACGAAGAAGAGATGGAGGAGGAGCAGATCGACGTCCTCGGCACGCTGGAGTCGATTATCGGCAAGATGAAGGACGCCGAGGACCACCTCGCGAAAGCCGGCTCCTGGAAGGCGACCGACGCGCAGGGGAACGTGATCGACGACGTCAACAAGCTGATCAACGCGCAGGACCTGCAGAACAAGGCCATCCAGGAAATGAACCGGATTTTCGACGGCAGCAAGAAGGAACAGCAGACCGCCATCTCCGAGATTGAGAAACTCATCAAGGCGGCCAAGGAAAGTTCCTGAGGGTCCAGTTGCACGAGCAAACCTTCTCAGGCTGAGAAGAAACAGCAGACCCCGAAGAACGCCAATCCGAAGAACGCTTCCAACCCTGCCACCCAGCCCTACCAGCCCTCGGGCAGCCACGACGAGGCGCTCACGGTGGACCGTTCGGCGAATCTCGGCGACAAGTGGGGCAACCTGCCCGACCGCCTCCGGGACGAGCTGAGCCAGGCGGAGGACGATTTCCGGAACGCGAAGGGCGAGTACGGCCAGAAGCTCCGGGAGTATTCGAGGGTGGTGGGTTCGACGGAATAGGGACCGAAGATCCGCCAGCGCCGCCCGCGCGGGCCCTTCGGGGCAGGCGCGGGCGATTTCATAAGGGAGTCGACCGGTGACGCACCTGAACCGCCGCGAGTTCCTTCTGCAGGCCGCGGGTCTCGCCGGCCTGCCGCTCCTGGGCGCGACCTCGAGACTGTTCGCCGAAGACAAGCCCGGCACGCCGCCGCCCATCGAGCGCAAGAACCTCATCACGGCGGAGCAGCTGGCGGCGACGAAGAAGGGGCTGGACTGGCTTCAGAAGCACCAGGCGCCGCAGGGATCGTTCGGAAGCGGCGTGCAGGTGGCGGTGACGGCGCTGGCGGGGTGCGCGTTCATGGCGGAGGGGCACCTGCCGGGCCGCGGGAAGCACGGGGTGGCGATCCAGAAGGCGCTGGACTACATCCTGAAGTGTTCGAAGAACTCGCGTCGCGGGTACATCACGGAGCTGAACGGGGAGCAGTCGCGGATGCACGGGCACGGGTTCGCGGCGATGTTCCTGGGCGAGGCGTACGGGATGATGAGCGTGACGCGGTCCGAGGACGGCGAGAAGATGAAAACGGCGATCAAGAAGGCCGTGGACGTCATCGAGAAGTCCCAGACGTCGCTGGGCGGGTGGGGCTATCAGCCGGAGCCGACGTACGACGAGGGTTCCGTCACGGTCGCAGAGGTCATGGCGCTGCGCTCCTGCCGCAACGCCGGATTCAAGGTCGAGAAGAAGACGATCGACAAGGGGATCGAGTACCTGAAGAAGTCGGCCAACCCGGACGGGTCGTTCAAGTACTCCCTCCAGGGCGGCGGCGGCGGCGGCACGTTCCCCCTGACGGCGGGCGCGGTCGCCTCGATGCAGATGTTCGGCATCTACGACGCGCCGCAGGTGAAGAAGGGGCTGGAGTTCCTGAAGAAGTCGCGCGTGCAGCGGCAGGGGGGCTGGGGGCACTACTACTACGGCAACCTCTACGCGACGATGGCGGCGTACTTCACGGGCGGGCAGACATGGGAGGAGTGGTTCCCGTCGGTGCGCGACGAGTTCATCAAGTCGCAGACGTCCGACGGGTCGTGGTCCGGGGAATATGACCAGGCGTACGCGACGTCGTTCGCGGTGCTGACGCTGGCGATTCCGTACCAGTACCTGCCGATCTTCCAGGCCTGAGAACGAGGGCGAATCCGATCTGCGGGGCGGTCGGACCTCGCGCGCTGCGCGCGCTCGCCCCGACCGCCCCTGCGATCGTATTCGCCCTCGTTCTCAGGAGGGCTCGATTCGACGGAGCTTGAACTCAACGGATTCGGAGATGCTTCATGGAGACGTCGCAAGGGAGGCGCCTTGCTTTCCTGCCCGGAACCATCCTCGCGTCGCTCTTTTTCGTCCTGGGCCTTCTTTCGGTGGCCGAGCCGCCGAAGGCTACGGATAAGCCATATGCGGGGCGGCGGGCGCGGATCCAGGCGGCGGTCGGGGAGGGACTCGCGCTCGTTCCGGCCGCGCCGGCGTCGAAGAAGTTCCGGCAGGACAACGACTTCTACTATCTGACGGGCGGGGACTGGCCCGACGCGGTGCTCGCGCTGACGAAGGAGGGCGCGTGGCTTTTCCACGGCGAGGCGCACGACGCCCTCGAGCCCGTCGCCTTCTTCGATCCAGGTCCGGCAGGATTCACGTCCGTCGCCCCGCGGGCGCGGCTCGGCCTCGCGGTCGGGCGGTACGAGACGGACCTCCGGCTCATGACGGGCGCCGAGGAGTATTACTCGGCCCCGAACGTCCCCGGCAAGCCCCGCGACTTCGCGCAGCCGTTCGTCCGCGCCGCCGAGCGTCAGAAACTCGCACGGGATCTGCGCCGCGAGTTCCCCAAAGCCCGCGTGAAACCCCTTCAGCAAGAAGTCTCCCGCCTGCGCCTCGTCAAGGACGAGGGGGAGATCCAGCTTCTGAAGCGCGCCGCGAAGGTCACGGGCGACGCGCTTTCGGAGGCGATCGCGCGCGCCAAGCCGGGCATGCGCGAGCGCGAGTTCCAGCGGCTGGTGGAGCAGGGCTACCTCGACCGCGGGGCGGAGTGGATCGCGTTTCCGACGATCGTGGGAAGCGGTCGGAACGGGACGGTCATTCACTACACTGAGAATTTGGGAAAGCTCGGGGAGGGAGAGCTGGTCGTGTGCGACACCGGGGCGGAGATCGAACATTACGCGAGCGACGTTACGCGGACGTTCCCGGCGGGGGGAAAGTTTACGAAGCGGCAGCGCGAGGTTTACGAAACGGTGCTGGAGGCGCAGCTGGCCGGAATCCGGGCGGTCCGTCCCGGGGAGACGCTTCTCGGAATCGATGCCGTCGCGCGCGCCGTGCTGAACGAGAAGGGCTTCGCGGGGAAGATGCCGCACTACACGTGCCACTGGGTCGGGCTGGCGGTGCACGACGCGGGGGACTACAACGCGAAGCTGGTTCCGGGGATGGTGCTGACGGTGGAGCCGGGAATCTATCTCGAGGACGAGGGGATCGGGGTGCGGATCGAGGACGTGCTCCTGGTGACGGAGGACGGCGCGGTGAACCTCACGGGCTGGATTCCGAAGACGGTGGAGGATCTGGAGAAAATCGCGGGGTCGAAGGCGGAGAAATGAGCTTCCGCCTCCGGGTCGGGGCCTTCGTCGGGGCCTGCCTGCTCACCGCGATCGTCTGGCCTGCCGACGCCCGGGTCTCGAACTGGTTCGAGGATCACCGGGTGGGCGGGCTCAACTCGGCGGTTCTCGCGGCCACGAGCGCCTGGACGCTGGGGATCTTCGTGGCGCTGGGGACGGGGTGGCTGGCCTCGCGGAAGCGCTGGATCGAGGCGGGAGCGGTGCCGGTCGTGACCGGGGTCACGCTGGGCATCGGGTCGCTCCTCAAGGTGGCGATCGGCCGGCGGCGGCCGTACGAGTCCCTCCAGGATTTCGTCGCGCTCACGACGGCCGACGACGCCTCGTTCCCGAGCAACCACACGAGCGGCGCGTTCGCCGCGTGCCTGATGCTCGCCGTTTTCGTCCCGCGCGGCCGTCCGCTGTTCGTGGCCTTCGCCGCGTTCATCGCGTTTACGCGCCTGTACGTCGGGGTCCACTATGCCTCCGACATCTGCGGCGGGCTGGCGCTGGCACTGGGGACGACGACGGCGGCGCTGTATGTGATCCGGGATCGGGTCGTTCGTCCCGGTGGGAAGCCACCCTTCGACTCGCCCTGCGGGCTCGCTCAGGGTTGGAGCCATAAGCCATAGGCCATAAGCCATAAGCGGCGCGCTTCGCGCGCCACAGGGGGCGGATGGGGCTTCAGCCCCAGCTTCCACACCGCGAATCGGAAACCGTACCCATCTCCGGCTCATCGGATATCATTCCGCCGCGATGCCCCCCTTCCCCAGAGCCCCGCTCCGCTTCCGCGAAATCCTCGTCGAAAAGCCCTGGGGCGGCCGCCGGCTCGGGGCGCTGTTCGGAAAGAAACTCCCCGCGAAAAAGCCCATCGGCGAAGCCTGGGAGGTCTCCAATCGTGCGGGCGCCGTCAGCGTCGTCGCCGACGGACCCTTCAAGGGAAAATCCCTGACCGCCCTCCTGGAAAAAAACGCCGTCGAGATCCTCGGGCGGGACATCGCCGGGGGATGGCGCGGCAATTTCCCGCTTCTCGTGAAATTCGTCGAGGCCGCCACGCCGCTTTCGATCCAGGTGCACCCGAGCGACGAGTTCGCGGCGATCGCGGACGGGGAGGGGACGCCGGGGAAGATCGAGGCGTGGGTGGTGATGGCGGCGGGGCCGAAGGCGCGGCTGTACAAGGGGCTGATTCCGGGGATGACGCGGGAGAAGTTCCAGGCGGCGCTGGAGAAGGGCGAGGCGGGGGGGTGCCTGAACGTGTTTCCGCTCTCGGATGGCGACGTGATCCTGATGCCGCCCGGCACGGTGCACTCCGCGGAGGACGTGGTGTTCGCGGAGTTCCAGCAGAACTCGGACACGACGTACCGGCTATGGGACTGGGGGCGGAAGCGGGACGTGCAGCTGGAGAAGGGGCTGGCGGCGATCGACTATCACACGACGGGGCTGGCGAAGTGCAAGCCGGCGGAGGTGCGGGAGAACCTGCGGACGTTCGACAAGATCAAGGCGAAGCGTGGGAGCGGGAAGCTGAAGCGCGAGGTGCTGGTGTGGTGCCAGCGGTTCGTGCTGGAGGCGCTGGGGCTGCAGGGGCGGTGCACGTTCACGGGGGATCCGACGCGGTTCTATCTCGTGATGGCGGCGGAGGGGCAGGGGGAGTTCCGCGTCGACAAGAAGGCGTACAAGTGGAAGAAGGGGCAGACCTTTCTGATGCCCGCGGCGATGGGGGAGTACGAGATCACCTCGCGGTCGGGGCGGCTTTTCTGGTGCTACGTTCCTTGAGCATGCGCGAAGCGGCGGAGGCGCTGTTCCCGCGCGCGCTGGACTTCGCGCAGCGGCTCGTGCGGACGCCGTCGATGCCGGGGGCGGAGGAGGCGGTGGCGCGGCTGGTGCTGCGCGAGATGCAGGAGCTGGGGTACGACGCCGTCGAGCTGGACGGGGCGGGGAACGTGGTGGGGACGGTGAAGGGCGGCGCGGGGCCAGTGCTGATGCTGAACGGGCACATGGACCACGTTTCGCCGGGGGAAGAGGCGGCGTGGTCGCGCGGCGGGCCGTTCGGGGGCGCCGTGGACGGCGGGCGGCTGTGGGGGCGCGGGGCGACGGACATGAAGGGAGCGCTCGCGCTGATGGTGTACGCGGGGGCGGCGCTGAAGGCGGCGGGGGTGGCGCCGGCGGGCGACGTGATAGTGGCGGCGGTGGTGATGGAGGAGACCGGCGGGCTGGGGACGCGGTACCTGCTCGCGCACGGGCGGCGGCCGGATCTCGTGGTAGTAGGCGAGCCGACGGACGGGCAGATCCGGGTCGGGCATCGCGGGCGGCTCGCCGTGTGGGTGACGTTCCGCGGGAAGGCGGGGCACGCGTCGATGCCGGCGAAGGCGCGGAATCCGAACTACGCGGCGGCGAAGTTCCTCGCGAAGCTGGAGAAGGCGTTGGCGAAGCTGCCGCGGCACCCCGTGCTGGGCCCTTCCACGATTGCTCCTACCCTGGTGCAGGTGGATGCGACCTCCTCGAACGTGATCCCCGGCGCGACGAAGATCTTCCTCGACTGGCGCTCGACGACGGAGCGGCCGGAGGACGCCGCGCGGTGGCTGAAGAAGCACGTGGGCGGCGCGTTCGAGGTCGATCTGCCGGCGAAGGACTACCGCAGCTACACGGGGCACGAGGAAAAGGCGGTGTCGACGACGCAGGCGGGGTTCGTGCTGGAGAAGGGGCATCCGCTGGCGAAGCGTGCGGTCGCGGCGGTGAAGGCGGCGACGGGGCGCGCGCCGCGCGTGGGGATCTGGAAGTTCGCGACGGACGGCCGGCTGACGGCGGCCGCGGGGATTCCGACGATCGGGTACTCGCCGGCGGAGGAAGCGGGGTGCCACGTCACGAACGAGTCGGTGCGCGTCGCGGCGCTTCGCGCGGGGCTGCGCGTCTACGCGGAGCTGGCCGCCGGCGGAGCCTGACGTTCCCGCATCGCAATCCGCCAGCAGCCGATCGCCGCCGCCAGGCACGACCAGGTGAGGAACCCGAGCGCGCGTGTCCGCGGGTGGGCGATGCCGAGCTGGAGGACCAGCGAAATCCCCATCCAGATGCGGGATTCCTTCTCGCGGCGGTCCTCCCAGAGGCCCGCGTACGCGGGCAGCAGGATCGCCATGTGAAACGTCCACGCGATCGGCGACAGGAACGTCGTGATCGCGTTCACGAACGCGAATTCGGAGAGCCGCAGCGGCTCGCCGGCCCGGCGCGCGAGGCACGCGGCCAGCATCATGAGCAGGAGCGGGACCTGGATGACGCGCGCGACGAGCGCCACGCGGTCCGGCGGCCAGTCGGCGACGTTGACGTGGAAGGGCTTTCCGCTGCGGCCGGCGTTGACGTCCATCAGCGTGCGGGCGAGGAAGGCGTGGAGCGACTGATTCTGGTAGCGGAACGATTCGCGCAGCTCGAAGAACTTCACGCCCGCGGTCGCGGCCGCGTCGCGACGCCAGGCCTGATGGAGATCGACGGCGCGGCTCGGGCCCCAGACCGGGACGGCGAGCGCGCAGCAGAGCGCGAATCCAGCGGCGGCGCCGGCGGCGGCCTGCCAGCGGCGCTTCAGGAGAAAATAGACGCCCAGAATCCCTGGCATGACCTTGATCGCCGCCGCGAGCCCGACGAGCGCGCCGCCCAGCCACGGCCGGCCGCGCTGCGCGAAATCCACGCCGGCGAGCGACAGGTAGAGCGTCACGAGCCCGATCTGCCCCATCGTCATCGACGCGATCCAGAAGACCGCCGTCGCGCCCAGCGCGACCAGCGCTTCCGGCGACTCCAGCCCCCGCGGCCGGCCGAGCAGGCGGTGCGCGTGCCAGACGCTTCCCAGAAGCGCCGCGCAGGACAGCAGGTGCCAGAGGAGGCAGGCGGCGTCCATGGGGAGGAGGGCGAGGGGGGCCATGAGGAGGCCGAAGAAGGGGAGGTAGCGTTTGACGGCGGACTCGGTGCCGCCGCTTCCTTCGCCTTCGTCGTTGCGGCCTTCTTCTTTCGCCTGGAGGGAGGGGAAGGTGACGGTGTCGGGGGAGGAGGCGGGGGTGTCCTGGTAGGGGTCGCGGCCTTCGAGGACGGCGCGGCCGGCGCGCCAGAAGCCGTCGAAGTCGGTTTTGCGGGTGTAGGTGCGGCGGACGGCGGTGAAGGCCATGAAGAGGAACACGGCGGCGTAGAGGATGAGGACGCGGTGTCGGATCACCGGTGCCGGCTCTGGAGGAGGCGCATGCCGTTGAGGGTGACGAGGAGGGAGACGCCGACGTCGGCGGCGACGGCCATCCAGAGGTTGGCGAGGCCGGCGACGGCGAGGGCGAGGAAGGCGGCTTTGAAGGCGAGGGCGGTGACGACGTTCTGGGCGATGACGCGGGAGGCGCGGCGGCCGAGGCGGACGGCGAGGGGGATGCGGCGGAGGTCATCGGACATGAGGGCGACGTCGGCGGTTTCGAGGGCGGCGTCGGAGCCTGCGGCGCCCATGGCGATGCCGACGGTGGCGGCGGCGAGGGCGGGGGCGTCGTTGACGCCGTCGCCGACCATGGCGAGGAGGGGGTGGGTGCGGCGGATGTCTTCGACGGCGGCGACCTTGGCTTCGGGGAGGAGGCCCGCGCGGACGTCGTCGATGCCGAGGCGCGCGGCGACGGCGCGCGCGGCGGGCTCGGAGTCGCCGGTGAGCAGGACGGTCCTGCGGATGCCGGCATCGTGGAGGTCGCGGAGGGCGGCGGCGGCGCCGTCGCGGACGCGGTCGGAGAAGGCGAGGATTCCGGCGGGGCCCGCGCGGGTCGCGAGGACGGCGCACGTGCGGCCCTCGGCTTCGAACTTCTCGACGGCGGCCGGCGCCTCGCCCGGCGGCAGCCCGCGCTCGCGCAGCAGCCGGAGCGAGCCGAACCAGTGCTCTTCGCCGTCGATCTCGACGCGCGCGCCCATGCCCGGGATGGACTCATAGACGCGCGCGCGGCCGGGGCGGATTTCGTCGCCGTGCGCGCGCGCGACGACGGCTTTCGAGAGCGGGTGTTCGCCGGCGAGCGCCGCGACGGCCGCGCGCCGCAGGAGTTCCGCCTCGTCGATCCCCCAGGCCGCGACCTCCGTCACCTCGAACCGCCCCTCGGTCAGCGTCCCCGTCTTGTCGAACGCCACCGCGCGGACGCGCCCCAGCGCTTCCAGCGCGGCACCGCCCTTGAGCAGGATGCCGTTCCGCGAGGCGGTGGCGATGGCGGAGAGGATGGAGACGGGGGTGGAGATGACGAGGGCGCACGGGCAGGAGATGACGAGGAGGGTGAGGGCGCGTTCGATCCAGGTATGCCAGGGTTGGGCGAGGAGAAGCGGGGGCACGACGGCGACGCCGGCGGCCATGAGGAGGACGACGGGGGTGTAGACGGCGGCGAAGCGATCGATGAAGCGCTGGGAGGGTGCGCGGCGGGCCTGGGCGCGTTCGACGAGGTCCACGATGCGGTTGAGCGTGGCGTCCGCGACGGCGCGGGAGACGCGGATTTCGAGGGCGCCGCGGTCGTTGAGGGTGCCGGCGAAGACGGGGGAGCCGGGGTGTTTTTCGGCGGGGGCGGACTCGCCAGTGATCATGGCTTCGTTGACGAACGAGTCGCCGTGGACGACTTCGCCGTCGGCGGGGAGGCGTTCGCCGGGCCGGACGAGCACGATGGCGCCCGGTTTGAGCTCGGCGACCGGGACTTTTTCTTCGTGGTCGCCGTGCCGGACGGTGGCCTCGCGGGGCGCGAGCGAGACGAGGCCCCGGATGGCGTCGCGCGTGCGGCCGAAGGTGAAGGCTTCGAGGGCGTTGCCCAGCGTGAACAGGAAGAGCGCGGTGGCGCCTTCGGACCAGTCGCCGATGGCGGCGGCGCCGCCGCAGGCGACGGCCATGAGAAAGAACATGTCAAGCGTGCGGGAGGAGGCGGCGATGCGGACGCCGCGGAGCAGGGTGGGGACGCCGGTGATGAGGAGCGAGGCGACGAAGCAGGCGGTGGCGGCCGGGACGCGGCCGCTCCACTGGAGCGCGAAGGCGGCGGCGAGGGGGAGGCCGCCGGCGAGCGCGAGCAGGCCGGGGCGGGTCGCGAGCAGGGAGAACCGCGCGGGAGCGGGGGCGGTTTCCCCGGAGGTCGCCGGCGCGCGGCCCACGTGGTACCCGAGCCCGCGAACCTCCGCCTCGACCCGCGCCGCGGCGCCTTCGTCTCCCTCGACCAGCAGCCGGCCCGTCGCGAAATTGACGCCCGCCCAGGAAACGCCCGGCACGCGCTGCGCCGCCTTGCCGATCCCCACGGCGCATCCGGGGCAGTCCATTCCGCCGACGTAGAGCGTCAGGTGGCGCGTGCGCCCCGCGATCGACCGCGCCAGCTCGCGAGCCTCGCGCTGCAGGCGGTCGCGCGTCCAGGCCGCCTCGTCGAATTCCACCGTCATCGCCTCCGCCTCCGGCTCGACGCGCGCTTCCCGGATTCCCGGAAGCGCCTTGAGCGACACGGCGAGCTCGCCGTCGCAGCGCGCGCAGCGAGGTTCGAGGATTTCACTCAGCGGGAGGGTGGCGTTCACGGGTGGGAGAGGTGTTCGATGCCCCGGGCGAGGAGGTCGGCGACGTGCTGGTCGTCGATGGCGTACCAGACGGAGCGGCCCTCGCGGCGCGTGCGGACGATGCGGAGGTCGCGGAGTTTCGAGAGCTGGTGGGAGAGCGCGGACACGGTCATGTCGACGGCGGCCGCGAGGTCGTTGACGGTCGCCTCCTGGCGTGAGAGCGCGGCGACGATCTTGAGGCGCGACTCGTGGCCGAGGACGGAGAAGACGTCGGCGAGATCCCGGAGGACTCCGTCGCTTGGGATTGCCTGGCGCAGGCCGCCAACCGCGCGGGAATTCCGCGAGCGCATGCCAACTCCTTGATCAGTTGAACACATTCGCAAGTATATGGCGGGCGGACAAGGAGGGGAAGCGAATCCTTGGGCAGGCCTCTTTTCCACTTGAACGCGATGGACTAGATTCCACATTTTGTTCCATTCCGGCCTTTTGGACACGCGCCAGATTGTCATGTCGGAAGTCATATTGCTTCGCAACGCTTCTTGGTTCAGCCGTCGGTTCCCTCCGGAGGAAAGCACATGCACCACACCTCGGCGCCTTGGCGACGCGTCATACTGCCCTGCCTCGTCTCGCCCCTGTTGGCAGCGCTCGGATACCTGCCCGCGCGCGGAGAAGAACTTCCCCACGAAGACCTGAAGGCCGGCAACGACGCCAAGAAACGCTACTTCCTGATCGGCCCCTCCCCGAAGGTCACGATCGGGGCTGAGGGCTACGGGCTGATCGTGATGATCCCCGGTGCGAGTCAGACCGGGGAGGACTGGCTGCCGAAGGCGAAGGAATATGCGCAGGCGCTCCCGAACGAACGGTACCTGTTCGCGTTCCCGTGTTCGGTGATATGGAACGAGAAGCAGACGAATCCATGGCCGACGGCGAAGACTCCGGAGAAGGGGATGAAATTCTGCACGGAGGACTTTCTGGAGGCGGTGGTGGCGGACGTGAAGGCCCGACACAAGGTGAATGTCCGGCGTGTGTTTCTGTACGGGTACCAGTGGGGAGCATTTCCGGCGTACGCGGCCGGGTTGCGGCCGCGGAGCCCGTTCACGGGCGTGATTGCGGCTACCGGGGAGATGAAGCTCAAGGACCTGCCGGCGATCGCGGGTGCGCGCGCAAGGGGGTGGTATCTGATGTCGTGGGACGATCCGAACTACTGCCCGAAGGGGGCGATGGAGGAAGCGAGGGCGGCGCTGCGGAAGGCAGGGGCGAGGGTGGAGTTCAAGGACTTCGGTAAGGAGGCGTTCGGAGGGCAGGGGTGCGCGGCGCTTCTGTCGGCGATCGAGTGGCTGGAGAAGAACGCGGGGGAGCCGCCGAAGTAGACGGGGCCCATCCTGTTTCCTTCGCTCGGACCGGAGTGAAATCGACTTCCCAAACTCCTGTTTTCCCGGTATTCACTGGGCCAACAGGATCCTCCGGAGACCCCGATGCGCCAGTTGGACCGCTCCCTGCCCGGCCGCACCGACGTTCCGACCATGCCGAAAGTCATCGAGGCGCTTCACGAAATCGTGGACCCCGAGCTAGGGATCGACATCGTCGAGCTGGGGCTCGTGTACGAGGTCGAGATCGCCGAGAAGGACGTGTACGTGAAGATGACGATGACGAGCCAGGCGTGCCCGGTGGGGCCGCAGATGCTGGACGGGGTGAAGCGGAACCTCGAGATGCGGGTGCCCGGCGTGCGGACGTCGAACGTGGCGCTCGTGTTCGATCCGCCGTGGTCGCCGGAGATGATGACGCCCGACGCGCGGAAGTCGATGGGATGGTAGCGCCGTCCGGCGGGTTCGCGTTCCGCAGGGCGCCGCTGCTGGTGCTGGGCGTCGCGAGCCTCGTCGTTGCGGTGTACGCGGGGCTGGTGCGGGTCGGGTGGACGTGGCCGGCGGTGCTGGAGGGGCTGCCGGAGGGCCACGGGGCGCTGATGGTCTGCGGATTTCTCGGGACGGTCATCGGGCTGGAGCGCGCCGTGGCGCTCGGGCGGTTCTGGGCGTACGGGGCGCCGGTGCTCGCGGCGCTCGGCGCCGTGGCGGCGGTCGCGGGTTTGCCTGACGCGCTCGACTTCCATCCCGGCGTCGCGCGGGCGTTCTTCCTCGCATCTGCTGTCGCGCTGCTCGCGAACACGGCCGTCATCGCGCGCCGCCAGCCGGCGCTGTTCACGTTCGTGCTGGCGCTGGGCGTCGCGTGCTGGGCCGCGGGCAACGCGTTCTGGCTCCTCTCCGCGCTGCGGCCGGAGGAGGACGCGCGCTGGTTCCAGATGCAGCCGCTCTACAAAACCGTCTTCTGGTGGGGCGGCTTCCTCGTACTTACGATCGCCAGCGAGCGGCTCGAATTGTCGCGCGTCACGCGGCCCCCGCCCGCCGCCGTCGCGCTGTTCGTGGGCACCACCGTCGTCCTCCTCGCCGGGCTCGTCCTCATGGTCGCCCGCCTCGCCCCCGGCGTCCGCCTGACCGGCGCCGGCCTCGCCGTGACTTCGCTCTGGCTCCTCCGGTTCGACGTCGCCCGCAGGACGATCCGGCTGCAGGGCCTCCCGAAATTCATCGCCGCCGGCCTCCTCTCGGGCTACGCCTGGCTCGCCGCCTCCGGCGCCTTCGCCCTCTGGTTCGGCGCGGACCTCGGGACGCTGCACCGCGACGCGCTGTACCACAGCCTGTTCCTGGGCTTCGTATTCTCCATGATCATGGCCCATGCGCCCGTCATCCTTCCCGCCGTCACGGGCATGATGGTCCCCTTCACAAGGATCTTCTACGTGCCGCTGGCGCTCCTCCACGCCTCGCTCCTGCTGCGCGTCGCGGCGGACCTTGCGGCGTGGCTGCCTGGAAGAGAGTGGGGCGCGATGATGAACGCGGTCGCGGTGATCGGGTTTTTCGGGGTGGTGCTGGGAAGCGTGGTGATGGCGAAGCGGAGGTGAATCCGCATTCACCAGCTTTTTCCCGGCCGTTCTTATCCGTCTTTCATCCTTCGGAGATCCGTATTTCGGAAGGTGGATTTTCAGGGATGAAAAGCGGGTGGGAAAGGCGGGGAAAAGGCTGATGAATGGAGACTGTAGCCGCGAAATCGGGAAATCCCCTCCTTCCTGCAGTTCCACCTGTCCGAGGGGCGAAGCGAGGGTTTGGGACCTGGAAGTCGCTCTCGTCGCTGTATCCGTTTCCATCCCTTTCTATCAGCGACCCCGCCGTTCCTATCAGTCTGTCATCCTGTTTTTCCCTCATCCCGTTTTAGTCCCACGCGCGTCTCCATCACTCGCCTTGCCTCCGTGCGGACAGGTCCGAAATTCAGCAGGAGCCCGATCTCGTGACAGCTGCTGCGAAGGATAAAAGGCGATAGGAACGGCGAGGTCGCGGATAAAAACGGGTGAAAACGGATACTGCACCCGTGACATCCGCTGGACAACGGCCGGGATTTTCCCGACTTTCCTGCTATAGACTCGATGAATGCGGATAAAAGCTGAAGTAGCGACTGGAAGGAAAGTCATCGTTACGCGATGCCGATCCACTTCGCGCCGCCCATCTCCAACAGCTTCTTCGCCACGCGCTCCGCCACCTCGTGCCCGTCGGCGCCCTCCGCCTCCGCGCGCAGCCCGGCAAGATCGGCGACGAGCTTGAGCCCGAGCGGCGTTGCCACGGCGTACGCGCCGAGCGGCGTCCGGCAGCCGGCGCGCAGAACCTGGAAGAGCATCCGCTCGCAGTCCACCGCGCGGTGCAGGCCGGCGTCGTCGATCGCCGCCACGAGCCCGTCCTCGCCCGCGCGCGTCTCGACCGCGATCGCCCCCTGCCCGGCCGGCGCCACCAGCGCTTCCAGCGGAATCACCTCCGCCACCCGGCCGTCCAGCCCCAGCCGCTTGAGGCCCGCGAGCGCCATCACCAGCGCCTCGAACTGCCCCTCGTCCAGCTTCCGCACGCGCGTGTCCACGTTCCCGCGCACGGGCACCGGCACGAGCCCCGGGTACGCCCGCTTCACCCACTCCTGCCTCCGCGGGCTCGAACTCGCCACGCGCGCGCCCGCGGGCAGGCTCGCCAGCGGGCTGCCCAGCACGGCATCGCGCACGTCCTCGCGCTCGGGGACCGCCGCGAGGGCGAGGCCGACGGCGGGCTGGGACGGGAGGTCCTTGAGCGAGTGGACGGCCGCGTCGATTTTCTTCGCGAGAAGGGCGTCCTCCAGCTCCTTCGTGAAGATGCCGACGCCGAGGGCCGCGACGGGCTGGTCCTGCGAGAGGTCCCCGGATGACTTGATGATCACGACCTCCGCCTGCAGGCCCGCCGCCGCAAGCTTCGCGCGCACGCGCTCCGCCTGCCAGCGCGCCAGGGCGCTTCCCCTCGTCCCGATGCGGATCATGGGCGCGGCCCCAGCAGAATCGCGAAATACTCCCGCGCTTCCTCGGCGACGAGGCTCGCCCCCTGTTCCATCTTCGCGCGGCGCGCGGCCATGTTGCGGTCCACGACGCCGCGCAGGTCGTCGATGTTGAAAACGTACAGGTCGGGAATGACGTCCGCTTCGTTCGCCACGTTCCGGGGCACGCCGATGTCGAGCACGAACATGGGGCGGCCGCCGCGTTTTTCCATCGCGTCCTGGAGCATGTCGACGGTGATGAGAGGTCTTTCGACGGCGGCGCAGGCGACGACGATGTCGGCCGCGGGAAGCGCTTCCGCGAGGTTTTCGAGGGGGACGCGCAGGGCGCCGAGGCGCGCCGCGACGGCTTCGCCGCGCTCCGCGCCGCGGTTGGCGATGGACATGTTCCTGACGCCTCGGTCGAGGAAGCAGCGCGCGGTGAGCTCGCCCGTTTCGCCCGCGCCCAGGACGAGGACGCGCCGGTCGGCGAGGTCGCGGAAGACCTTCGACGCGAGCTCGACGCCGACGGAGGAGACCGATACCTTGCCGTCCGAGATGCGCGTACGCGTGTGGACGGCCTTGGCGACGTTGAAGGCTTTCTGGAAGAGCTGGTTCATGAACCGGCCGGTGACGCCGGCTTCCTTGGCGATGCGGTAGGCTTCCTTGACCTGGGAGAGAATCTGGGTTTCGCCGACGACCATGGAGTCGAGGCTGGAGGCGACGCGGAACAGGTGGGAGACGGCCTGTTCGTCGCGGAACTGGTAGACGTAGGGGCGGAGCTGTTCCGGCGGGATGCCGCCGCGCCGCGCGATGAGCCCGACCGCCCGCGCGGCGCCCTCTTCCGCCTGCCCCGCCATGTACGCCTCCACGCGGTTGCACGTGGAGAGCAGGAGGGCCTCGTCGACGCCGGGGCCGGCGCGCAGTTCCGAGAGGAAAACGGGGGCCTGGTCCTGGGGAAAGGCGACGCGCTCGCGGATTTCCACCGGCGTCTTGACGTGATTGAGGCCGACGACCTGGATCGTGGTCATGAATGATGGACCCCGGAACCCAGGAGCGTGGCGCCGAACAGGGTGAAGGCGGCTACGGCGAACGACCAGATGGACATCCGCGCGGCGGAGCGGCCGTGGTAGCGGCGGGTGAGGCGCATGGCCGTGAGGCCGCCGTAGCAGCCCCAGGTGATGAGGCCGCCGATGACGCGGCCGTCGGTGAAGAACGGTTTTTCGAGGAGCGATGCGCGGGCGAATCCGAAGGCGAGACCGACCGTGAGGAGCGCGAATCCCGCCATCACGGCGCGGGCGTTGACCGCGTTGGTGATTTCGAGGGCGGGAAGCGCCGAGACGAGGGGCGTCATGAGGTGCCGCTTGAGCGATCGTTCCTGGACGAGGTAGAGGATCCCGGTCACGAAGGCGAGCAGGAAGGCCGCGTAGGCGACGGCGGTGAGCGCGATATGGAAGGGGAGGATTGCGTTGGGCTGGATCGCGGCCGGCGAGGTCTGGAGCGCGGAGACGTACGGGGCGCCGGCGACGAGGGCCGCCAGGGGAGAGGCCGCGGCGGTGATCGCGGGGACCTCGAGGCGCAGGTCCACGATGAGCGCCACGACGGCCGCGACCGCGGCGAGAAAGACGCAGGCCTCGAACAGATGAAACATCGGGCATGCGTGCGTGCGCGAGGCGGCGGCGGCGAGAAAGGCGAGGTGGGCGGCGACGCCCGCGGACGTGAAGAGTCTGAGGAAGTGCGGAATCTGTTCGCGGCGGGCGGCAAGGGCCGCGAGGCCGGTGGCGCCCGCGGTGAGGTAAGAGATGAGGCCGGACCAGAAGAGGACGAGTTCGCCGACGGGGTAGGGGCTCATCCGCGGGCGGCCCTCCGGGGCTGCCCGGATCGGGTCACGGGGGCGCAGGCAGCGGCGCGGAGGAGAGCCCGGCGCTTTCCCGGCGGCAGGCCTGAAGCGAGGACTTTCGCCCTCAGCTTGCGGATCCTGCCGGCCAGCGCGGCGAACCCGCGTCTCAGGATGCCGCAGATTTCCCGGCGGAGCCGGCGGGCCAGCGCGGGCGAGGCGCCTCCGGTCGAGATCGCGACCATCACCGCACCGCTCCGGACGACGGCGGGGATGTGGAAGTCGCTTCCCCACGGATCGTCCGCCCGATTGACCGGAATGCCCCGGGACCGGGCCGCGCGGGCGACCGCCGCGTTGACGCGCGCGGAGTCCGTCGCCGCATACGCCAGCGCCGCCCCGTCCAGGTGAGCGGGCCGGAATCGACCCTTGACGCGCCTCACTCCCAACCGGTCGAACCCCGTTTGGAACCGGGGCGCGACGACGGTTACCCCGGCGCCCGCGCTCAGAAGAGAACGCGCTCGCCGCAGCGCCACCAGGCCGGCGCCGACGATGACGACTCTCCGGTCCCGGACCTGCAGCGAAACGGGGTACAGCGGGGGCATCGGATCCTCCACGGAGCTATAGTAGGGCGCCCCGGGAGGCGGGTCAACCCGGGGGGCGAACCGATTCTCTTCCCCGCAACCCGCCCCCCTTCCATAATGAACGCGCTTGGAAACCCGCGTCTTCAAGATCCTCCGAGAATCCTTCCGTGACACCGACCTCGCCGAAGCAGGACGGCTGCTGGCGGGGGGCGGTCTCGTAGCGTTTCCGACCGAGACTGTCTACGGCCTGGGCGCGAACCTCGACGACGGGGCCGCGGTCCAGAGGCTGCTCGAAGCCACGGACAGCCCGCCGGGCCGCCGGCTGACGCTTCATATGGGCCACATCCTCGAACTGTCCCGCTGGGTGCGCGAGGTTCCGCCTGCGGCCCGGCGTCTCATGCGGAAGTTCTGGCCCGGGCCGCTCACGCTGGTGCTCGCGGGGAGGGACGGGGTGGTGCGCGGGTACAGGCTTCCGGCGGACGAGGTGGCGCGGGGGCTGTTCCGGGTTACGGGCGCGCCGGTCGTGGCGGTGGGGGCGGGGCCGGCGGCGGGGCCGGCGCTGACCGATCCCCGGAACGTTCTGACCTCGTTCGGCGGGCGCATCGAGGCCCTCGTGGACGCGGGCGCGGTCCGGTATGGCAAGTCCTCGACGGTCGTCGAATTCGGCCCGCGCGGGATGACCATTTCGCGCCAGGGGGTGATTCCGGAGGAGAAGATCGAGGAAGCATGCCGCACGCGCGTCCTGTTCGTCTGCACGGGGAACACGTGCCGTTCGCCGATGGCGGAGGGGCTTCTCCGGCGGGCGCTCGCGCTGCGGCTGGGGGTTCCGGAGGACCGGGTTGAGGAGAAGGGCTACGTCGTGGAGTCCGCGGGGGTCGGGGCGTACGGCGGCGCGCCGATGAGCGATAACGCGGCGACGGTACTCGGGGAGATGGGGTGCCGCACGCGGCGATCCTCGTCGCGGAAGCTGACGGAGGCTATGATCGAGGAAGCGGACCGCATTTTCACGATGACGCGCTCTCACCTGGAGCAGGTCATCGCGATGGTGCCGGACGCGGTCGGCAAGTCGCGGAGGCTGGACCAGTCCCGCGACATCGAGGACCCCGTGGGGGGGGACGTCGAGGCTTATCGCAGCGCGGCGAGGCAGATCCGGAAGGCACTCGATTCGGTGGTCAAGACGCTATGAAGATCGCGATCGGATCGGACCATGCGGGTTTCAGGGCGAAAGAAACGCTCAAGCTGGCGCTCGCCGCGGCGGGCCACGTGGTGGAGGACGTCGGAACGCGTTCGGAGGACTCCGTGGACTACACGGACTTCGCGCTGAAGGTGGCGGAGGCGGTGTCGAAGCAC
The DNA here is from genome assembly GCA_016190145.1 of Planctomycetota bacterium. Classification (GTDB taxonomy): domain Bacteria; phylum Planctomycetota; class MHYJ01; order WSZJ01; family WSZJ01; genus WSZJ01. Next base: position 26,156 of record JACPRD010000115.1, read on the forward strand.
GGCGCGGACCGCGGCGTCATTCTCTGCGGGACGGGGATCGGGTCGTGCATCGCGGCGAACAAGGTGAAAGGCGTGCGCGCGGCCCTCGTGCACGACGGGTTCACGGCGGAGATGAGCCGGCGGCACAACGACGCGAACGTGCTCTGTCTTGGCGCGCGCGTCCTGGCGGACGACCGGATCCGCGAGCTGACGCGGCTGTGGATCGAAGCGCCGTTCGACGGCGGGCGGCACGAGCGCCGGATCGGGAAGATCGGGGAGTACGAGAAAAAGGCCTAGGCCGTCGCGCGCCGCGTGACCACGGTTTCCGTCCGCGGTTTCTCGATCTCCGCCATCACCTTGCGGACGGCCTCCATCCGGTCGGCCCGGCGGCGGGAGGCGTCGGCGGCGCGGCGGAGCAGGTCGGCGGCGCGGCGCTCCTCCATCGCCGCCAGCGTCTCGGCGTAGCGGGCCGCGGATTCCCACGCCGGCCGGGTCGTGGGCAGCAGATCTCGGAACGTCTTTTCGAAGACGAGGCGCTTGTAGAGCCGGAACGCGTCGCGCCGCGCGGCTTCGCTCGCGAGCAGGGCGGCCACGTACAGAAGCGACAGGGTCGCCGCGGCGAGCGCGCAGGTCAGGGTCCAGCCGGCAGCCAGCATCGGGCGTGTCTCCTCTTCGTTAGGCTATCGGCCGGAACGCCGGAGAGCCTGAAGGCGAGTTCGGCCCGCCGGCGCTACTCGTACGCCGCGATCCCGGTCGCCGCCTGTCCCAGCACCAGCGTGTGGATGTCGTGCGTCCCCTCGTAGGTCTTCACGGATTCGAGGTTCATCATGTGCCGGATCACCGGATACTCGGACGTGATTCCGTTCGCGCCGTGCAGGTCGCGCGCGATGCGGGCCACGTTCAGCGCGATCTCGACGTTGTTCCGCTTCGCCAGCGAAACCTGCTCGGGCTTCATTTTCCCGGCGTTCTTGAGCTGCGCCAGGCGCAGCGACAGGAGCTGACCCTTCGTGATCTCCGTCAGCATGTACGCCAGCTTCTCCTGGTTGAGCTGGAACGCCCCGATCGGCTTGCCGAACTGGATCCGCGTCTTCGCGTAGTTGACGCTCGCGTCGTAGCACGCCATCGCCGAGCCGATCGCGCCCCAGGCGATCCCGTACCTCGCCTGCGTCAGGCAGGACAGGGGCCCCTTGATGCCCTTGACGCCCGGCAGGAGGGCGTCCTCGGGGAGCTCGCAGTCCTGGAAGATCAGTTCGCCGGTGACGGAGGCGCGCAGGCTGAACTTATGGAGAGTCTCCTTCGTGGAGTAGCCCTTGCAGTCCTTGTCGACGACGAATCCGAGAATCGTGTCCTTCTCGTCCTTCGCCCACACGATCGCAAGATCGGCGATGGTCGCGTTGGTGATCCACATCTTCGCGCCGTTCAGGATCCACTTGTTTCCCTTTTTCTTCGCGCGCGTGATCATCCCGCCCGGGTTGGACCCGAAATCCGGCTCGGTCAGGCCGAAGCAGCCGATCTTCCGGCCGTGGGCCATGTCCGGGAGGTATTTCTTCTTCTGGGCTTCCGACCCGTAGGTGTAGATGGGCCACATGCACAGGGACGTCTGGACGCTGGCGAACGAGCGGATTCCGCTGTCGCCGCGCTCCAGCTCCTGCAGCACGAGTCCGTAGGCGATGGAGTCCATCCCGGCGCAGTCGTACCCCTGAAGCGGGGCGCCCAGCAGGCCGAGCTCCGCCATCTCGCCGATGAGGTGCTTCGGAAACGTGGCGTCCAGGTTGTGCTTCTCGATGATCGGGATCACACGCTTCGAAACCCAGTCGCGCACCGTCGTCCGGACCGCCTTCTGTTCTTCCGTGAGCAGCTCGTCCAGGTCGTAAAAGTCGACGCCGCGGAAAGGAACGGTCATGTTCACGTCTCCAAAGGCGGCGCCGCCGATTCGCCGTGGTGAGGTTTCAGATCGAACTGCGAAGGCCCTTCCCAGGCCTGAATTTCACGGTTCTTCCCGCCCTGGTGCGGATGCGCGCGCCGGTGCGGGGGTTGACGACGGATCGCGGCTTGACGGGGCGGACTCTGAAAGAGCCGAATCCGACAAGGGACACTTCGCCGGTGCGTCGCAGCCCGCGGACGATGCCTTCCAGGACGGCATTGAGGGCGCGTTCCGCCCCCGCCTTGCTCGACCGCATGTCGGTCGCGAGGACCTCGCACAGCGCCGCCTTGTTCATGGGGACGACTCCTGATCGGCGCCTTCGCGTCGCCGCGCGCGGCGAGGAGCCGTTGGGGCTGGAATTCTACGTCGCGGGTGCGGGGCGTCAAGGGGGGGCGGAATTCCTACGCTCCTCCCGCCGTCGCTTTCTCGGGACGATCGGCTACTCCGGCGCGCAGGAAGTCGCGGTTCATGCGGGCGATGAACTCGACGCCGATCTCCTTGGGGCAGGCCGCTTCGCACTCGCGCGTGTTCGTGCAGTTGCCGAATCCCTCGCCGTCCATGCGCGCGACCATCTTCGCGGCGCGGTCGAATCGTTCGGGCTGGCCCTGGGGAAGGAGGCCCAGGTGAGAGATTTTGGCGGCGACGAAGAGCATGGCGGAGGCGTTGGGGCAGGCGGCGACGCAGGCGCCGCAGCCGATGCAGGCGGCGGCGTCCATCGAGAGGTCGGCGGTCTTCTTGGGGATGGGGATGGAATTCCCGTCCGGAGCCGAGCCGGTGTTGACGCCGATGAATCCGCCGGCCTCGACGATCCGATCGAACGCCGACCGGTCGACCGCCAGGTCACGGATGACCGGGAAGGCGCGCGCGCGCCACGGTTCGCAGGTGAGGTGGTCGCCGTCCCGGAACGAACGCATGTGAAGCTGGCACGTGGTCGTCGCCGCTCGCGGACCGTGCGGAATCCCGTTGATCACGACGCCGCAAGTGCCGCAGATGCCCTCCCGGCAGTCGTGGTCGAACGCCACCGGTTCCTCGCCCTTCGCCGTCAGGCGTTCGTTCAGCACGTCCAGCATCTCCAGGAACGACATCTCCGGGCTCGCGTCGGGGACCTCGTACGTGACCAGCCGCCCCGCGTCGTGCGGGCCTTTCTGGCGCCAGATGTGAAGCGTGATGCGCATTACTTGTAGCTCCGCTGGGTCAGGTGCACGGATTCGAAGGTCAGGGGTTCCCTGTTCAACTCCGGCTTCTGTCCGTCGCCCTTGAATCCCCACGCGGCCACGTAGCAGAAGTTCTGGTCGTCGCGCAACGCCTCGCCCTCCGGCGTCTGACTTTCCTCGCGGAAGTGTCCGCCGCAGGATTCCCGGCGGTGGTGGGCGTCGAGGCAGAGGAGTTCGCCGAATTCCAGGAAGTCGGCGACGCGCCCCGCCTTCTCGAGCGACTGGTTGAATTCCTCGCCCGCGCCGAGGACCGTGACGTTCTTCCAGAATTCCTCCCGGAGTTCCGGGATTCTCTGCAGGTTCGTCTCGAGACCCTTTGCGTTCCGTGCCATGCCGCAGTTGTCCCACATGAGCTTGCCGAGGTCCTTGTGGAACGAATCCGGCGTGCGCTTGCCCTTGATCGCGAGCAGCTTCTTCAGGCGCTCGTTCGCTTCGGCCTCGACCTTCTTCGCCTCCGGATGGTCCGCGCCGACTTTCTCCAGCTTCGACTTTGCGAGATAGTCGCCGATCGTGTACGGAACGATGAAGTACCCGTCGGCGAGGCCCTGCATGAGCGCCGAGGCGCCGAGGCGATTGGCCCCGTGGTCGCTGAAGTTCGCTTCCCCGAGCACGTACAGACCCGGGATGTTGGACATCAGGTTGTAGTCCACCCAGAGGCCGCCCATGGCGTAGTGGCTGGCGGGGAAGATGCGCATGGGGACCTTGTAGGGATTCTCGTCGGTGATGCGCTCGTACATCTCGAAGAGGTTTCCGTACTTGTCGGCGATGGTTTTCTCGCCGAGCCGGCGGATGGCATCGGCGAAGTCGAGGTAGACGCCGAGCTTGCCGGGGCCCACGCCGCGGCCTTCGTCGCACGCCGCCTTGGCGGCCCGGGAAGCCACGTCGCGAGGCACGAGGTTGCCGAATGACGGGTAGCGGCGCTCGAGGTAGTAGTCGCGCTCGCTTTCGGGGATCTGCGAGGCGGGCCGGGCGTCGTCCTTCTTCATGGGGACCCAGATCCGACCGTCGTTGCGGAGCGACTCCGACATCAGCGTGAGCTTCGACTGGTACTCGCCCGAAACGGGAATGCACGTCGGGTGGATCTGCGTGTAGCACGGGTTCGCCATCAGCGCGCCCCGCCGGTACGCGCGCCAGATCGCCATGACGTTGCAGCCTTTCGCGTTCGTCGAAAGGTAGAAGACGTTCGCGTATCCACCCGTCGCGAGCACGACCGCGTCGCCCGTGTGCGTCTCGATCTTCCCGGTGACGAGGTTCCGCGTCACGATGCCGCGCGCCGCGCCGTTGACCAGCACGAGGTCCAGCATCTCCGTCCGCGGGAAGACCTTCACCATTCCCGTCCCGATCTGCCGCTCCATCGCCTGGTACGCCCCCAGCAGCAACTGCTGGCCGGTCTGCCCGCGCGCGTAGAACGTCCGGCTCACCTGCGTCCCGCCGAACGACCGGTTCGCCAGAAGCCCGCCGTACTCCCGCGCGAACGGCACCCCCTGCGCCACGCACTGGTCGATGATGCTGACGCTGATCTCCGCCAGCCGGTGCACGTTCGCCTCTCGCGCCCGGTAGTCCCCGCCCTTCACCGTGTCGTAAAACAGCCGGTGCACCGAGTCGCCGTCGTTGCAGTAGTTCTTCGCCGCGTTGATGCCGCCCTGCGCCGCGATCGAGTGCGCCCGCCGCGGGCTGTCCTGGAAACAGAACGCCTTCACGTTGTACCCCAGTTCGCCGAACGACGCCGCCGCGCTCGCCCCCGCAAGCCCCGTCCCCACTACCAGAATCGTGTACTTCCGCTTGTTCGCAGGGTTCACGAGCTTGAGGTCGAAGCGGTGCTTCTCCCACTTCTTCTCGACCGGTCCTTCGGGCACGTTCGACTTGAGTTCCATCTCGGGTGTCTCCGCGGCTACTTCAGGAGCTTCGCCATGACGGCGACGGGGATCGCGATGTAGCCGATGGTGATTGCGGAAGCGACGGCGGCGGACCCTGCGCGCAGCAGGGCGTTGTATTTCGGATGGTTGACGCCGAGGGACTGGCACATGCTCCAGAGGCCGTGGAAGAGGTGGAGGCCGAGCAAGGCCATGGCGACGATGTAGACGGCGGAGGCGGCGGGCTGCTGGAACCCGGTGATGACGTTATGGTAGACGTCGTCGTGGTTGAACGACGGATGGACGGTGCCCCACGTGAAATGGAGCAGGTGGTAGACGACGTAGAGCAGGATGAGCGGGCCGCTGATGATCATCGTGCGGGCGGCGTACGAGGCTTCGCGGTAGGTCTTGACGCGGTAGGCCACGGGCCGGGCGCCCCGGTTCTCGAGCGCCAGGAGGATCGCGATGCCGACGTGGGCCAGGAGGGCGGCGAGCAGCACGATCCGGGCGCCCCAGAGGACTCCGGCGTTCGCCTTGAGGAAGGCGGCGTAGGCGTTCAGTTTCTTGCCGTCGTCCGGGATGAAGACCTGGAGGTTTCCGACCAGGTGGCCGACCACGAACCCGAACAGGACCAGGCCCGTTACGGCCATCACCGATTTCTTGCCGATAGAGGAGAGGAACAGCTGCCTGACCCAGCACGTCGAGGTGCCGCCCATTCGCGCGTTGCTCCTGCCGGATCCCGGGAAAACCGTCCCGCGGGGCCCGACCCGTGACGCCGCGGAACGATCAGTCTCGACCCGCCGGCCCGATTTGTCAAATTCCCCGGGCGCATCTGCGAAAAGATTTTCAGGGCAGCTGAGGTAACATTCCCAGGAGACATGGACCCCGAGAGGCCCCGGACCGTCACTCGCGATGCCGTCACGACCGCCTCCCCGCAGGCCAGGGGGCGCGTGTCCGCGGTCGTCATCTGCGGCAACGAAGAGTCGAACATCGATGCGTGCCTCTCGAGCCTCTCGTGGTGCGACGAAATCGTGGTCGTCGATTCCCAGAGCACCGACCGCTCCGCCGAGATCGCCCGCAAGTACACCGACCGGGTCATCCAGCGCCCCTGGCCCGGCTACGTGGCCCAGAAAAACTTTGCGATCGACCAGGCGACCGGCGACTGGATCCTCTCCCTCGATGCGGACGAACGCTGCACGCCGGCACTCCGCGAGGCCATCGAGAAGACCCTGATCTCCCCCGGCGCCGCCGCCGGCTTCCGATTCAGGCGCCTCGTCCGCTACCTCGGCCGCTGGATCCGGCACGGCGGCTGGTACCCCGACTGGAAACTCCGCCTCGTCCGCCGCGGGCATGGCCGCTGGGAAGGCCGCGACCCCCACGACAAACTCGTGGCGGACGGCCCCGTCCGGGACGTCAACGCAGATCTCCTCCATTTCACGTATCGCAACTTCGCCCACCAGATCCGCACCATCAATCACTTCAGCGACGTCGTCACCAACTCCTGGCGTCGGGACGGGAAGCGCGGCTCGTTCCTCAAGATGCTCATCCTTCCGCCGGCAAAATTCATCGAGTGCTGGATCTTCAAACTCGGAATCCTCGACGGGCTGCCGGGGCTGATCATCGCGCTCTCGACGGCCTTCTACGTGTTTTCGAAGCAGGTGAAACTCTGGGAGCCGATCGATCCCGGCGCGATGCGGCGCGGAATCGCGGCGCTGTTCCTGATCGCGGCGGTGCTGTGCGGCGGGCCTTCCCTGACGGGCCAGGATCCTTGAAGCGGATCTGGCCGGCATTCCTGCTCGCCTCCGTGGCCCTCGCCGACGACCCGGAAATCCTGGCGCGCGCCCGCAAGGCGCAGGGCGGCGGGGAGGTTCTGGCCGCCGTGAAGAACGTCCGGCTGCAGGGGCGGCTCACGCTCGCGGGTGCCACGTTTCCCTACACCGAGACCTGGACCCGGGACGCCATCGTGTGCGTGTACGACATTCCGGGGGGCGAAGTGACGAAGGGCTGGGATGGCGCCTCGGGCTGGGTCGACGAGGGCACGGCCGTCGCGATGTCGGAGGGCGAATCGCTCCGGATCCGCGAGGGACTGGCGCTGCGGAATCTCCTGCTCCTCCGCTTTCCCGAGGACCCCGTCCCGGCAGGCGAGGGACTTCAGAGCGGCGCGTTCCGGATCGAATTCGGCGACGCGGACCTGGTCGAGACGGTCCGATTCGCGTCGGACGAGGCCGAGGCAGCGTGGAAAGTCGACCGGTACGCGAAGACCGGCGCGATCCGCCTGCCCATGCGCTGGCGCGCCTCCGTGAAGGACCTGCCCGCCGCTTCCGCGACCTGGACGTTCACGAAGGCCGAACTCGACGTCGACCTGCCGGAGGGTTTCTTTCGCCGCGAGGTGCGCGGGGAACCCGGAGACGTCCCGGCTTCTCGTTGACCGCCCGTCCCCCTCCGCTAGACTGGCCCTCCCGTGCGCCTCTTCGTCGCCCTCGAACTCGATCCCCGCGTGCATGAAACTCTCGCCCGCGCCCAGGAGGCGCTGCGCGCCGCGAAGGCCGACGTCGGCTGGACGCGGCCGGAACGGTGGCATGTGACGCTGAAGTTCCTTGGGGAGACCGCGGACTCCCGCGTGCAGGACCTCTCGGCGGCGGTCGGCCGGACCGCGGCCGCGTCGCCGCCGTTCGACGTCCACGCCGGCGGCATCGGCTCCTTCCCGGGCGGGTCGAAACCCCGCGTGATCTGGATGCGGGTCGAGGACGAACAGGGCCGGCTGGACCGGCTCGTCGAGCAGCTGGAACGCGAAGTCTCCCCGATGGGATTTCCCCCCGAAAGCCGCTCGTTCCGCGCCCACATCACCCTCGGCCGCGTCCGTTCGCCCCGGGGCGTGAAAGCCCTCCTCCAGTCCCTCCGCGAGCAGGCGTCCGCAGACGCGGGATCCGTCAAGGCGCAGGAAATCGTGCTCTTCCGCTCGGACCTCGGTCCCGGCGGCGCGAAGTACACGGCTCTGGCGCGCGCGCCCCTGAGCGCCCCGACCCTTCAATGAGGAAACCATGATGTCCGAAGGAGCGAAGACCGACGGCAAGAAGGCCGCGCTTCAGGCCGCCATCCAGCAGATCGAAAAGCAGTTCGGCCGCGGTTCGATCATGCGCCTCGGCGCCGAACCGCGCATCATCGTGTCCGGCATCTCCACGGGCAGCCTCTCCCTCGATCTCGCCATGGGCGGCTACGGCATTCCGCGCTCCCGGGTGAGCGAGATTTTCGGGCCCGAGGGAAGCGGCAAGACAACCGTCTGCCTGCACCTCGCCGCGAATGCGCAGAAGAACGGCGGCACGGCGGCGTTCATCGACGCGGAGCACGCGCTGGATCCGGTGTACGCGAAGAGGATCGGCGTGAGCCTGGAGAACCTGCTGCTGTCGCAACCGGACAACGGCGAGCAGGCGCTTGAGATCGCGGACCTGCTCGTGCGCAGCAACAGCGTCGACCTGATCGTGATCGACTCGGTCGCCGCGCTCGCGCCCAGGGTCGAGCTCGAGGGCGAGATGGGCGACCAGCACGTCGGGCTGCAGGCACGGCTGATGAGCCAGGCGCTCCGCAAGCTGACGGGCTCTCTCGGTAAGTCGCAGACCGCCGTCGTCTTCACCAACCAGATCCGCGAAAAAATCGGCGTCATGTACGGCAACCCGGAAACCACTCCGGGCGGGCGCGCGCTCAAGTTCTACGCCAGCATCCGCGTCGAAACGCGCCGGGTCACCGCCATCAAGGACGGCGAGGCCACCATCGGCCACCGCGCGAAGGCCACCGTCGTGAAGAACAAGATCGCGCCCCCGTTCCGCAAGGTGGAATTCGACATCATTTACGGGAAGGGGATTTCGCGCGAAGGCGACGTCGTGGACCTCGGCGTAGAGTTCAAAGTGCTGCAGAAAAGCGGCACCTGGATCGCGTTCGGGGACACGAAGCTCGGCCAGGGCCGCGACAAGGCGCGCGAGTTCCTGGAATCGAACCCGGACGTCATGAAAGCGATAGAGGACCAGGTCCGGAAGGCGGCGGCCGCCCCGCAATCGGGGTCCACCCCTTCCCGATAACCTGCTATCCTCTGTCCCCCGTGACCGACCCTGACGTCAAACCCGAGCCGCTCTGGATCGAGTTGCCGGCGCCCTGGAGGGGCGTGCGGCACCTGGTCCTCGCGCTCATCCTGTGGACTCTCATCGAAATCCTGAACCCATGAAAACCGCAGAGATCCGATCGCGGTACCTGAAGTTCTTCGAGAGGAAGGGGCACGCGGTCGTGAAGAGCGACTCGCTGGTGCCCGAGAACGACCCGACCGTGCTGTTCACGGGAGCGGGGATGAACCAGTTCAAGGACATGTTCCTGGGGAAGGGGAACAAGCCGTATTCGCGGGCGACGAGTTCGCAGAAGTGCCTGCGGACGGGGGACATGGAGAACGTGGGGAAGACGCCGAGCCACCACACGTTTTTCGAGATGCTGGGAAATTTCTCGTTCGGGGACTATTTCAAGGCGGACGCGATTCCGTGGGCGTGGGAGTTCTGCACGAAGGAGCTGGGGATCGACCCGGCGAAGCTCTCGGTGACGGTGTACGAGGACGACCAGGAGGCGTACGATCTCTGGGCGAAGATCATTCCGAAGTCGAAGCTGTTCCGCGGGGACGCGAAGGACAATTTCTGGCCGGCGAACGCGCCGAAGGACGGGCCAAACGGGCCCTGCGGGCCGTGCAGCGAGATCTACTACGACCGCGGGGAGAAATACGGCTGCGGGCCCGCGGACTGTGGGCCGCTCTGCACGAAATGCAAGAGGCACATCGAGATCTGGAATCTCGTCTTCACGCAGTTCGACCGCCGCGATGGCGGCGCGCTCGAGCCGCTTCCCCGCAAGAACATCGACACCGGCATGGGCCTCGAACGGACGGCGGCGACGCTTCAGGGCGTCCCGACCAACTTCGACACCGACCTGTTCCAGCCGATATTGCGACGGATCGAGGAGGTGACGGGGCGGCGGTACGCGGCGGAGGGGGAGGACACGCCGCGGTTCCGGCGGATTGCGGACCATGCGCGTGCGGCGACGTTCGTGGTGGCGGACGGGGTGTTGCCGGGGAACGAGGGGCGCGAGTACGTACTGCGTCGGATCCTGAGGCGCGCGGCGGACGACGGGCGTCGGATGGGGATGAAGGAGCCGTGGCTGTACCGTCTCGTGCCCGCGGTGTGCGAGGCGATGGGGGAGCACTACGGGGAGATCGTCGAGCGCCGCGAGAACATCGCGCGGATCGTGAAGGCGGAGGAGGAGCAGTACGCGCACACGCTGGAGATCGCGCAGGGGATCATCGAGCGGGAGCTCGCGCGGATGAAGTCCGCGAAGGCGCGGGTGTTCGGGGGCGAGGTGGCGTTCGACCTTCATCAGACTTACGGGCTGCCGATCGACCAGCTCGAGGAGATCCTGAAGGAGAAGGAGATCCGGATCGAGCGCGAGCGGTACGACACGCTGATGGGGCAGCATCGTGAGAAGAGCCATGTCGGCGCGGCGGATTCGGTGTTTTCTCTCGGGCCGATGGGGAAGATCAAGCCGGTCACGGCTCCGACGAAGTTCACGGGGTACGACGCGTTTCAGGGCTCCGCGACCGTCATGGCCATCATCGCCGGGAACGACGTCGTGGACGGCGCGGGTGCGGAGACCGCGGTGCGCGTCGTGCTCGACCAGTCACCGTTCTATGCGGAAAGCGGCGGCCAGGTCGGCGACGCCGGATGGCTGCGCGGGGACGGCGTCGAGGTCAAGGTCGAGGACACGAAGAAGGTCGAGGGGTACTGGCTGCACACGGGGCGCGTCGTGAAGGGAACGCTGCGGCCCGGGCTCGCGGTGCAGGCGCAGGTCGACGTCGAGCGGCGCTGGGGGATCATGCGGAACCATACGGGCACGCACATTCTCCACGCCGCCCTGCGGTCGATTCTCGGGAAGCACGTGGAGCAGGCGGGCTCGCTCGTCGCGCCCGACCGGCTGCGGTTCGACTTCTCGCACTTCCAGGCCGTCTCCCGCGACGAGCTGCGCCGCATCGAGCACTACGTCAACGAGCGGATCATGGAGAACGCGCCGGTCACGTGGCGCGAGATGCCCATGGCGGACGCGAAGCAGCTGGGGGCGATGATGTTCTTCCAGGACAAGTACGGCGACATCGTCCGCGTGGTGTCCGTCGGCGACTGGTCCCGCGAGCTCTGCGGCGGCACGCACGTCCCGGCCGCCGGGACGATCGGGTACTTCCACGTCGTGAGCGAGGGATCGGTGGCCGGCGGGACGCGCCGGATCGAGGCCGTGACCGGCATGGGCGCCGTCCAGGGGGCCCTTCAGCTCGAAGACCGGGTCAACGCCGCCGCCATGATGCTCGGCACGCCTCCCGCGAAGCTGCCGAACCGGATCCAGGAACTCCTGGACGAGCTGCAGGGGCTGAAGCGCGAGCACGAGAAGGCGCGGCGCGCGCAGGCGGCGGACGAAGCCGGCGGGCTGGTGGAGAAGGCGTTCGCCTGCGGCGCGGAGAAGGCGGTGGTCGAGCAGATCGAGGGGCGCTCCGCCGACGACCTGCGTTCGATGATCGACAAGCTCGTGAAGGAGAAGAAGATCGCCGTGGCGGTCCTGGCGAGCGTGTTCGAGGAGAAGCCGGTCGTGATCGTCGGGGTGCGTCCGGACCTGACCGCGAAGGCGGGCGCCGACGCGCTCGCGAAGGAGATCGGCAAGGCGATGGGCGCCGGCGGCGGCGGCAAGAAAGACCTGGCCCAGTGCGGCGGGAAAGATCCTTCGAAGATTTCCGCGGGTCTCGAAGCCGCACGGATGCAGATTCGAAAGATCTTCGTCTAGCCGCTTCGTTCCTCGTTCATCGTTACTCGTTTCCCGATGAGAAGCGGATCCAGGGGCCGTGGGCTCCGCGCGAACGGAGTTTCGTGCCTCGTGCGTCGTGCTTCGTTTCCCTTTCCGGTCGCGGTCGGCTCCAACGAGGCACGAAGCACGAAGCACGGAGTTTCTTCGCGCACGGGGCGCCCGCCCAGCCCGTGAGAGGGTTCGTGCGGAACGAGAAACGATGAACGAGGAACGCTCGCCGGTCATTGACACCCCCTTCCCATGCAAGTACACTTCTCCGCCTTCATAAGCCCCAAGGAGCGCCCATGCCCAATCCAAAACGGAAATTCTCCCGGTCGCGGACGCGGAAGAAGCGGACGCACGACCGGCACAAGCTCGCGGTGCTGCACCTCTCCGAGTGTCCGCGCTGCCACCAGCGCCGCCGGCCGCACCGCGTCTGCGGGAATTGCGGCTATTACGACGGCGAGCCTGTGATCAAGCTCTAGCAGATGAAAATCGCACTCGACGCCATGGGCGGGGACCATGCCCCCGCCGAGATCGTCCGCGGCGGGATCGAGTACGCGCGCGCCACGCCGGGCGACGCCGTGCTCCTCGTCGGCATTCCCGAACGCGTCCAGCCGCTGCTCGCGGAGGCGCCGCCCAACGTCAAGCTCGTGCCCTGCACCCAGGTCATCGAGATGGGCGAACACCCCGGGCGGGCGCTCAAGGAAAAGCGGGACAGTTCGATCGTGAAGTGTGTGGGCATGTGCGCGCAGGGCGCCGCGGACGCGTGGGTCGGCGCCGGCAACACCGGCGCCTGCGTCGGCGCGAGCCTTTTCATCATGGGCCATCTCCCCGGCGTCCTCAAGGCCGGCATCGCCACGCCGCTTCCCATGAAGGGCGGCGAGTGCACGGTGATCGACGCGGGGGCGAACATCGTTCCGAAGGCGCAGCACCTGCTGCAGTACGCGCTGATGGGGATGCTGTACGCGAAGGTACGCGGGATCGCGAATCCGCGGGTCGGCGTGCTGAACATCGGCGAGGAGGAGGACAAGGGGACGGAGCTGGTGCAGCAGGCGCGCGAACTGCTGAAGAAGACGGATCTCAACTATGTCGGTTTCGTGGAGCCCAACGCGCTCGCTGCCGGGGCGGCCGACGTGGTCGTGTCGGACGGATTCAGCGGCAACATTCTCCTCAAGGCGTTCGAGGGGCTCGGCGAACTGCTGCTCAACCACCTGGAGGGCGCGGTCGCCGGCTCGAAGGACGAGGCGTTCATTGCGGCCGTGAAGAAGGCGCGCGACATCGGGGACTTCTCCTCGTACGGCGGGGCGCCGCTGCTGGGCGTGAAGGGCGTGACGATGATCGCGCACGGGCGTTCCGGATCGCTCGCGATCGCCAACGCGCTGCGGCGCGGCTCGGCGTGCGCGCGCGAGAAGATCGTGGAGAAGATCGCGGCGGAAATCCTGAAGTATCCGGCGAGCGCTTAGGCTGACACCTGGATGACGAGCCTCCTGAAAGTCGGGATCGCGGGGACGGGGTCGTACGCGCCCGCCCGCGTGATGACGAACAACGACTTCAAGGAGATCGAGACGTCCGACGCGTGGATCCGGGAGCGCACGGGGATCCGGGAGCGGCGGATCGCGGAGCCCGGGGAGGCGACGAGCCACATCGCGGCGAACGCGTGCCGGAAGGCGCTCGAGGCGGCGAACGTGGCCGCCGAGGACATCGACCTGATCGTCACCGGAACCATCACGCCGGACAACGTGTTCCCCTCGACGTCGTGCCACCTCCAGCACCAGCTCGGATGCGTGCACGCGGGCGGGCTCGACGTCAGCGCGGCCTGCTCGGGGTTCATCTACTCGCTGTCGACGGGCTGGGCGTACGTGCGCGCCGGACTCGCGCGAAACGTGCTCTGCGTCGGCGCGGAAAAACTCTCGTCGATCACCGACTTCAAGGACCGGACCTCCTGCATCCTCTTCGGCGACGGCGCCGGCGCCGTCGTCCTCCGCCCCAGCGATAGCCCGAGCGAGATCCTCTTCTCCAGCCTCCACGCCCTCGGCGGCCACGACGCCGTCATGAGCGTCCCCGGCGGCGGCAGCCGGATGCCCGCTTCCCACGAAACCATCGACTCGCGCCTGCACTACATGCGGCTGAAGGGCCGGGAGGTGTTCAAGTTCGCGGTGACGAAGATGGTGGAGCAGGTGGAGCTGTGCGCCTCGAAATGCGGCGTGCCGGTGTCGAAGATCGCGATGGTGGTGCCGCACCAGGTGAACCTGAGGATCCTGGAGTACGCCGCGGAGAAGCTCGCGATTCCGCTCGACCGGATGGCGATCAACATCGACCGCTACGGGAACACTTCGAGCGCGAGCGTACCGATCGCGCTGGACGAGGCGGTGCGTGCGGGGCGGATCAGGCGTGGCGACCTGGTGGTGATGGTGGCGTTCGGCGCGGGGCTGACGTGGGGGTCGGTGGCGGTCAGGTACTAGGGCGATGAAAACCGCCGCGCTGTTTCCCGGACAGGGCGCCCAGGCCGTCGGGATGGGACGCGACCTCTGCGAGAGGTCGGCGGCGGCGAGGAGGGTTTTCGACGAGGCGGGGGCGATTCTCGGATTCGACCTGGCGAAGACGTGTTTCGAGGGGCCCGAGGAGACGCTGAACCGGACGGATACCTGCCAGCCGGCGATCCTCGTGCACTCCGTCGCGGCGTTGCGGGCGATGGAGGAGAAAGGCAGCCCGATGCGGGCGGATCTGGCCGCGGGTCTTTCGCTGGGGGAGTACACGGCGCACGTCTTCGCGGGGTCGATCGGATTCTCGGACGCGGTGCGCCTGGTGAGGCGGCGCGGCGAGGCGATGCAGGCGGCGTGCGAACGGCAGCCTTCGACGATGGCGACGATTCTCGGACTCGACCTGGAGAAGCTGAAGCAGGCGGTGGCGGAGGGGGCGGCGAAGGGCGTTCTCGTGGTGGCGAACATTCTCGGGCCGGGGCAGTACGCGATTTCGGGCGCGACCCCGGCGGTGGAGGCGGCGGGAGAGGCGGCGAAGCGGCTGGGGGCGAAGCGTGCGATTCTGCTGAAGGTGGCGGGGGCGTTCCATTCGCCGCTGATGCAGCCGGCGGTCGAGGCGCTGCGCGAGGCGCTGGCGAAAACCGTGATCCGGACGCCGTCGATTCCGGTGGTGTCGAACGTCACGGCCGGGGCGATCACCGATCCGAACAGCATCCGCGAGCTTCTCGGCCGGCAGGTCGGCGAGTCGGTCCTGTGGGAGGATTCGATGAGGCTCATGGGGCAGGCGGGGGTGAAGAGGTTCGTCGAAATCGGCCCGGGCCGCGTGCTCTCGGGACTGGCGAAGAAGACCGTGCCCGAGGCCGAGACGGCGAACGTCGAGGGCTGGGCGCACATCGAAGCCTGGAAGTAGGGGGGGGCGCGGTGGGCCTCTCGCCGCTGGAGTGGGTCGAGGGGAGCGCGCTCCTCGCGGGGCTCGGCGCGGCCTTCGCGGTGCCCCACGCTGGACGGAAGTTCTTCCGAGCCGCCGCGCAGCGCTTTGACGGATTCGCCCGCCGCCGCGCGGCGTCGGTCGCGGCGGTCGGGCTGCTGTCGTTCCTGGGAAGCGCGGCGTTCGGGTTCCTGGTGCGGCTGCCCGAGCCGTCGGTACACGACGAGTTCGCGTACGTGCTGCTGGGCGACACGTTTGCGTCGGGGCGGCTGGCGAACCCGCAGCACCCTCTGTGGCCGCACTTCGAGACGATGCACGTCCTGCACGAACCGGCCTACGCGGCGAAATTTCCCGTGGCCCAGGGCCTGTTTCTCGCCGCGGGGCAGGCCTTGTCGGGAGACCCGATCGTGGGCGTCTGGCTCGGCGCGGCGCTCGCGTGCGCGGCGCTGACCTGGATGCTCCAGGCGTGGCTGCCGCCGCGCTGGGCGCTTCTCGGCGGAATCCTCGCGGTCCTGCACTTCGGCATCGTCGGGTACTGGGCGCAGAGCTACTGGGGAGGCGCTCCCGCCGTGCTCGGGGGGGCGCTCCTGTTCGGCGGGCTGAGGCGCGCGTGGGACCGGCCCGCGATCGCGCCGTCCCTCGCGCTCGGAGCCGGGCTCGCGCTGCTCGCCAACAGCCGCCCCTACGAGGGACTCGTGGCCGCGCTCCCCGCCGCCGTCGCGCTGGGATGGCGCACGCTGCGGCGCCCGCCCGCGGGCTGGTGGCCGCGGCTCGTGCTGCCCGTCGCGGGTGTCCTGCTCGTCACGGGCGCCGCCATGCTGCACTACAACCGCACGGTCACGGGAAGCGCCCTCCGGATGCCCTACCAGGCCTACCAGTCCCGGTATGCCGTCGCTTCGCCCTGGTGGTTCCTCCGCGACAACCCCGTGCGCGGGTATCGGACTGACGCGATGCGTCAATTCCACGAGGGCTGGGAACTCGGCCAGCGCCGGAAACAGAGTACGCTCGCCGGCGCGGCGCGCGCCACGCCCTGGAAGCTCTACCAGATCTACCAGTTTCCCTTCCGCATGTTCCTCGTGTTCCCCCTCGCCGCTCTCCCCTGGGCCTGGCGCCGCCCCTGGCTGCGCCTCGCGGCGGCGACGTGCGCCGCGCTGCTCGCCGCCCTGCTCGCCCTCACCTGGGTCCAGCCCCACTACGTCGCCCCCGCCGCCGGCCTCCTGCTCGTCCTGTTCCTTCACGCCCTCCGCCTCCTGCGCGCCCGGGGCCCCGCCGGCCGCGCCTTCGCGAGACTCGTCCCCTTCGCCTGCGCCGCCGGATTCGCCGCCCACCTCTTCGCACCCCGTCTCGACGACTTCGGCATCGTCCGCTCGAACGTCGCGCAGCAGCTCGAGGAACTGCAGGGAAAACAACTGGTCCTCGTGAGCTACGGGCCGGAGCACTCCGAGCACCTGGAGTGGGTCTACAACCGCGCGGACATCGACGCCTCGCAGACCGTCTGGGCCCGGGCCCGCACAAATGCCGAAAACGCCCGCCTCCTCGAGTATTTCCGCGACCGCCGTCCGTGGAGCCTCCGCATCGAACACGACGGCGATCCGCCGAAACTCGAGCCCATCCTGAGATAGTCACCGCCGCCGCCGGACGTTACCCTTCCACGATTCCCCAGGGAGATCGCATGGGCCACCTCGAAGGCAGGACCGCGCTCGTGACCGGAGCATCGCGCGGAATCGGGAAGGAAATCGCGCGGAAACTGGCGGAGGAGGGCGCGGCGGTGCTGTGCGTCGCGACGAACGAGGGCCTTCTCAGGGAGGTTTCCGGCGAAATCGCGGCGAAAGGCGGCAAGGCGGCGTACGCCATCGCGGACGTGTCGCGCGCGGCGGAGGCCGAGGGCGTGATCGAGAAGGCGGTGAAGGACTGGGGACGGCTGGACGTGCTGGTGAACAACGCGGGAATCACGCGCGACAACCTGCTCATGCGGATGAAGGACGAGGAATGGGACCGGGTGCTCGAGGTCAATCTGAAGGGTGCGTTCCTGATGTGCCGGGCGGTCGCGCGGCCGATGATGAAGCAGCGCGGCGGGCGGATCGTGAACGTGTCGAGCGTGGTCGGGAGAATCGGGAACCCGGGGCAGGCGAACTACTCCGCTTCCAAGGGCGGGCTCATCGCGATGACGAAATCGATCGCGAAGGAGCTGGGGAGCCGCGGGATCACGGCGAACGCGGTGTGCCCGGGGTTCATCGACACGGAGATGACGCAGAAGATGACGGAGGAGCAGAAGAAGCTCCTGTTCGGGAACATTCCGCTGGGGCGGTTCGGCAAGCCTGCGGACGTGGCGGCGGTGGTGGCGTTCCTGGCGGGGCCGGGGGCGGACTTCATCACGGGGCAGGAGATCGTCGTGGTCGGCGGATTGACGATGTAGGATCGGCGGCGGCGAAAAAGGGGCAGTGCGATGAGACGGATTCTGGCGGTGGCGGTGATGGCGGCGCTGGCGTCGACGGCGCAGGCGGGGTTCAAGGGCGGGGTTTACACGAACGCCGAAAAGGGCGTCCGGTTCAGGCTGGGGAAGGGCTGGAAGGTGGGGCCCGCGGAGGAGAACGCGGAGGGTGGCGTCTGTTCGTTCATGGACAAGGGCCGGAAGATCGTGGGGATCTTCGCCCACCGGCAGGAGTCGTGGAAGGCGAAGGACCACGCGAAGTGGCGCGCGGACCAGATCGGGGAGGCAGTCAGTTCGGTTACCTGGGAGCGCGAGGAGAAGCTGGAGAAGGAGCCCGGGGAGTGGCTGCGGGTGGATCTCTCGGTGGATGACGGGGAGAAGACGTGGCGCACCTCTCACCTGTACGTGGCGAACGGGAAGGACAATTGGGAGCTGGTGCTGCGGTGCGCGGAGGACGACTTCGAGGAGAACGAGAAGCTGCTAGGGGAGATTCTCGATTCGTTCGAGCTGGGGGAGTTCAAGGACGAGGGGAACGATCCCGAGGAGCCTGCGGAGCCGGACGAGCCGTCCGCGCAGGCGGCCGGGGGGCGGGTCTGGGTCGACGCGGAGCGCGGGGTGGGGATCCGGGGCGGGAAGGGGTGGACGGTGGTGACGGACCGCGAGAGTTTCAAGCTCGGGAATCCGAACGAGGTCTTCGAATTCGCGACGGGGGACGACGAGCTTTCGGTGTGCCTGTGCGAGATGGAGAACGACGCGGACGCGAAGCTGATCGCGGACGAGACGGTGAAGGCGCTGGGGAAGTCGTTCAAGAAGCAGAAGATGCTGAAGGGAACGGCGCCCGAAGGAACGGAGCGGCGCGACTTCCGGGTGAATAACGGGGACATCGGCCTGCGGTTCACGATGGTGTTCTTCAATCGCGACGGAAAGGTGTACTGGCTGCAGGCGATCGTGGCCGAGGCAAAGTGGGACGCGGTGAAGGAGGACCTGGAAGGCTGCGTCGCGAGCCTGAAGATCGGCGACGTATCGGCGCTCGAGGAGGAGGCGAAGAAGGAGCCCGGGGACGAGCCGGTGGTCAAGGAGGTCGACGAGCCGGGTGCGGGTGAAGGCGAGGAGACGCTTCTGCCCAACCCCTGGGAAGGTTACGGCAAGGGCTCGTGGGTGAAGTACCGGATGGTGAGCGAGGCGGCGGGCGCTAAGACGGAGATGGAGATGATCTCCACGCTGGTGGACTTCGACGAAGAGTCGTACACGCAGCGGACCGACATGGTGATGAACGGGACGCAGGTGCCGGGGCAGGAGACGAAGATCAACCGGCGGCAAAAGGTCCCGGCGGGCGGCGGGGACGCGCCGAAGACGGAGGAGGGAGACGAGACGATCACGGTGGCGAAGGGGGAGTTCGCGTGCCACTGGGTGAAGTCGACTTCGGAGCAGGGGTGGTCAAAAGTCTGGACGAACAAAGACGTGCCGATGGGCACGGTGAAGCTGCAGACCGAGTACGCGGGTTCGAAGTCCGAGATGGAGTTGCTGGATTTTGAGAAGAAGTAGGAGGGACCCGGGCCTCGCTTCCGAATTCCTGTCCCACTCCGACCCCCTCCGATAGACTCCCTCGCCTATGGCACCCAGAGCGAAGAAGGCCGATCCGGCTCCACCGGCGGCCCCGGCGGCGGACGCGCTGAAACGCCTCGAGGAAATGAAGAAGAAGGCGCTTCTCGGCGGCGGCGTCGAGCGCGTCGAGAAGCAGCACGCGGCGGGAAAACTGACGGCGCGCGAGCGGGTGGATCTGCTGCTGGACGAGGGGACGTTCGACGAGCACGGGATGTTCGTGGTGCACCAGTGCGATGCGTTCGGGATGGAGAAGAACCGGATTCCCGGCGACGGCGTGGTGACCGGGGTGGGGAAGATCGACGGGCGGCCGGTGGCGGTTTTCTCGCAGGATTTCACGGTGTTCGGCGGATCGCTGGGGCTGGCGCACGCCGGGAAGATCTGCCGGCTGATGGACCTGGCGATGAAGGTGGGGATGCCGGTGATCGGGCTCAACGACTCCGGAGGCGCGCGGATCCAGGAGGGCGTCGAGTCGCTGGGCGGGTACGCGGACATTTTCCTGAGGAACACGCTCGCGAGCGGCGTGGTGCCGCAGGTGAGCGCGATCATGGGCCCGTGCGCGGGAGGCGCCGTCTATTCGCCCGCGATCACGGACTTCACGTTCATGGTCGAGGGAACGAGCTACATGTTCGTGACGGGCCCGAACGTGATCAGGACGGTCACGCACGAGGAGGTCACGAGCGAAGCCCTGGGCGGCGCGGCGGTCCACAACGAGACGAGCGGCGTCGCGCATTTCCAGTCGCGCAACGAGGCGGAATGCCTGCAGGGGATCCGGCGGCTGCTCTCTTACGTGCCGCAGAACAACCTCGAGGAAGCGCCCGCCACGGCGTGCGACGACCCGCCGGACCGGCGCGAGGAGAAGCTGAACCGGATCATTCCGGAGGACGTGAAGAAGCCGTACGACATGAAGGACGTGATCGAACGCGTGGTCGATCCGGGCAGCTTCTACGAGACGGCGGCGAAGTTCGCGCCCAACATCGTCACGGGGTTCGCGCGTTTCGCGGGACGGAGCGTCGGCATCGTGGCGCAGCAGCCCGCGGTGCTGGCGGGATGCCTGGACATCGCGAGTTCCGTGAAAGGCGCGCGGTTCGTGCGGTTCTGCGACGCGTTTAACATCCCGCTCGTGACGTTCGAGGACGTGCCCGGCTTCCTGCCCGGCGTCGCGCAGGAGCACGGCGGGATCATCCGGAACGGCGCGAAACTCCTCTACGCCTACTGCGAAGCCACGGTCCCGAAGATCACCGTGATCACGCGCAAGGCCTACGGCGGCGCGTACGACGTCATGTCGTCGAAGCACGTCCGCGGCGACGTCAACCTCGCGTGGCCGACGGCGGAAATTGCGGTCATGGGGGCGGAAGGGGCGGTCAACATCCTCTTCAAGCGCGAGATCGAGGCCGCGAAGGATCCCGACGCCGAACGCGCCCGCCTCGTCGCGGAGTACCGGGAACGCTTCGCCAATCCCTACATCGCCGCCGGGAAGGGTTACGTGGACAAGGTGATCGAGCCCGCGGGGACGCGCGGGGAGATCTGCCGGGCGCTGGAGCTGCTGCGGAACAAGCGCGAGAGCGTGCCGGCGAAGAAGCACGGGAACATCCCTCTTTGAAGCCGCGGAAGATCCGGAAGCTGCTCGTGGCGAACCGCGGGGAAATCGCGGTCCGGGTGATGCGTTCCGCGTGCGAGATGGGGATCCGGACCGTGGCGGTCTATTCGGACGCCGACGAGTGGGCGCCGCACGTCCAGATGGCCGACGAGGCGTACCGCATCGGGCCGCCGCCGGCGAAGGAGTCGTACCTCAAGGCGGCGCTGATCGTCGAGACGGCGAGGAAGTCGGGCGCCGACGCGATCCACCCGGGCTACGGATTCCTGTCCGAGAACGCGGGGTTCGCGACCCTCTGCGAGCGCGCGGGCGTCACGTTCGTCGGCCCCTCCGCCGCCTCCATCGACGCCATCGGCAACAAGGTCAACGCCCGCCGCCTCGCCGCGCAATCCGGCGTCCCCATCGTTCCCGGCCTCGACCGCGCCGCGGCCGAGGGCGAAGACCTCACGGCCATCGCGCGCAGAATCGGATTCCCTGTGCTCGTCAAGGCCGCCGCCGGCGGCGGCGGGCGGGGCATGCGCATCGTCCGCGAGCCGAAAGACCTCGCGAAAAACCTGCGGGACGCGCGCGGGGAAGCGGCGGCGGCGTTCGGCGACGGAAACGTCTTCATCGAGCGCTACGTCGACCGCCCGCGGCACGTCGAGGTCCAGGTGTTCGGCGACCGCGCGGGCAACGTCGTGCACCTGAACGAGCGCGAGTGCTCGATCCAGCGCCGGCACCAGAAGCTCGTCGAGGAGTCCCCGAGCTGCGCGGTCGACGCGAAGCTGCGCGCGCGGATGGGCGAGACCGCCGTGCGGCTCGCGAAGGCGGTGAAGTACTTCAGCGCGGGAACGATGGAGTTCCTCCTCGACCCGAAGGGCAACTTCTACTTTCTGGAAATGAACACGCGCCTCCAGGTCGAGCACCCCGTGACCGAAATGACCACGGGCACCGACCTCGTCAAGGCGCAGATCGCCGTCGCCGAAGGCGCTCCGCTTCCCTGGAAACAGGACGCGCTCGTTCCCCGCGGCCACGCCATCGAGGCCCGGATCACGGCCGAGGACCCGTTCGCGAATTTCGCTCCTCAGGCGGGGGAGATCCTCGGACTGGACGCGCCTTCGGGCCCGCACGTCCGCTGGGACGCGGGCATCCGCGAAGGCGGGACCATCCCGATGTTCTACGACTCGATGATCGCGAAGCTCGTCGCCTGGGGGCGCGACCGCGCCGAGGCGATCGTGCGGCTGCGCCGCGCGCTCGCGGAGCTGGTCGTCGTCGGGGTCCCGACGCTCGTGCCGTTCCACCTGCACCTCCTCGCCGACCGCCGCTTCCTCAGGGGCGACTTCGACACCGGCTTCGTCGAGCGGGAGTTTTCGATGTCGGTCCTGGACCGGCCGCGCATGGCGGAGGCGGCGGCGATCGCGGCGGTGCTGGAATACCGGAGGCGGAGGCAGGAGACGCCGGCCGCGGGCGGAAACGGGGCGGGGCCGACGGGCTGGCGGCGGAACGCGATCCGGGAGGGGCTCCGGAAATGAGATTCGCGCTGAGGCACGGGGCGGAACGGATCGAGCTCGAGGTGGAGGAGGAGGCGGGGGGGTACCGGGTGTCCGACGGGAAGCGGACGTGGCACGTCAGGATCGAGGAGCGGCGCGGGGCGGTCCGCACGGTGCAGGTGGACGACGCGCGGCACCGGGTGGGCGTGATGCGCAAGGGCGAGGCCTGGGACATCGTGCTCGAGGGGATCAACCACGAATTCATCGCGCGGGAGGCGCGGTTCGAGAAGCTGCTCGAGCTCCAGAAGGACCGCGCGGCGGTTTCGGCGAAGGCCGAGATCCGGGCGCCGATTCCGGGGCTCGTGACGAACGTGCTGAAGAAGGCCGGGGATACCGTGGCGGAGGGGGAGCCGGTGCTGATCCTGTCGGCGATGAAGCTCGAGAACGAGATCCGGTCGCCGCGCGGGGGGCGGGTGATCGAGGTCCGGGCGAAGGCGGGGGCGGCGGTGGAGAAGGGGGAGATGCTGGCCATCGTCGAATGAAGGCTGGGGAGCGGGTTCGTTCCTCGTTCCTCGTTACTCGTTGCTCGTTTCGCGCGGCGGACGGGTAATTCTCTTTCCGTGGCCTGGCGGCCGGGGTTTGATGGGGGAATGAGCCAGGCGCCGAAGGACACGCGACAGAGCACCAGCGGGATTCCGATTCCACTGGCGGCACAGCCGCCCGCGCGGCCGCCGGAGCTTTCGAAGCCCGGCGAATTCCCGTTCACCCGCGGAATCCACCCCGGAATGTATCGGGCGCGGCTGTGGACGATGCGGCAGTACAGCGGATTCGGGAGCGCCGAGGAGACGAACCGGCGGTTCCGGTTTCTGCTCGAGAAGGGGCAGACGGGGCTGTCGTGCGCGTTCGACCTGCCGACGCAGATGGGGCTGGACGCGGACGATCCGATGGCCGAGGGAGAGGTGGGAAAGGTCGGGGTCTCGGTCTGTTCGGTCGAGGACATGCGGGTTCTGCTGGAAGGGATCCCGATGGACCGCGTGTCGCTCTCGATGACGATCAACGCGACGGCCGGGATCCTGCTGGCGATGGTGGCCGTGGCCTCCGAGGAGCGGGGGATCGCCGCGGAGAAGCTGTCGGGGACCGTCCAGAACGACGTGCTCAAGGAGTACATCGCGCGGGGGACCTACATCTATCCGCCGGTCCCGAGCCTTCGGCTGGCGACCGACATCATCGAGCACTGCGTGACGTCGATGCCCAGATGGAACCCGATCTCGATTTCCGGGTACCACATCCGTGAAGCGGGTTCCACCGCGGCCCAGGAGATCGCGTTCACGCTCGCCAACGGCGCCGAGTACATGACGCACTGCGTCAAACGCGGCCTCGATCCGAACGCCGTCGGACGCCAGATCTCGTTCTTCTTCAACGCACACAACAACCTGCTGGAGGAGGTCGCCAAGTTCCGCGCGGCGCGCCGCCTCTGGGCCGGACTCATGAAAGACCGCTTCGGCGCGGACGACCCGCGCGCGCAGGCCCTCCGCTTCCATGCCCAGACCGCCGGCTCGACCCTCACCGCCCGCGAACCCGAGAACAACGTGACGCGCGTCGCCCTGCAGGCGATGGCCGCCGTCCTCGGCGGCTGCCAGTCCCTTCACACGAACTCCCGCGACGAGGCCCTGTCGCTCCCCACCGAAGACTCCGTCCGCATCGCCCTCCGGACCCAGCAGATCCTCGCGCACGAGACTGGCGTCGCGGAAGTCGCGGATCCCCTCGGCGGGTCGTGGTTCGTGGAGTCGATGACGGACGCGCTGGAGAGGTCTTCGCGGGAGATTCTCGCGCGCGTAGACGCCGCGGGGGGTGCGGTCGCCGCGATCCAGGCGGGGCTCGTGCAGCGGGAGATCGAGAAGGCGGCGTACGAGGCGCAGCTCGCGCTCGAACGTAAGGAGGCGGTGGTGGTCGGGGTGAATGCGTACGCCGAGGAAGCGGAGGCGGGAATTCCGAGGTTGCGCATCGACCCGAAGATCCGGGCGCGACAGGCGAAGAAGCTTGCGGCACTTCGGAAAAGACGCGGCGCGGGGGCGAATGGCGCGCTGCGTGTCCTGCGTGAGGTGGCGCGCGGAAGCGGGAACCTGATGGAGCCGATCGCGGCGGCGGTGCGCGCGCGGGCGACGCTCGGCGAAATCTGCGGAGCGATGGGGGAGACCTTCGGGAAGTACAGGCCGCCGAAGTAGGGCCCCTACATCGTCCTGTGGACCCAGACGAGAACGCCGAGGGCGACGAGGCAGGTGGCGCCCAGGGCGATGGCGACCGCGCGCCGCGTCGAGGGGCTCGAGAGCACGATGACGATTCCGAGTTTTACGAGCGTGTTCGAGATTCCCGCGAGGAGGATGCTGACGGCGCCGTCGTGAAAGGTCATCTTCCCGTCTTTCGTCATGTTCGCCATCGAGAGGGTGACGGCGTCCATGTCGGAGAGGCCTGAGAGGAAGGCCGCGACAAAGGACCCGGCCGGGCCGAGCTTCTGGGCGATCTTGAACACCATGCCGATGATCAGGAACACCAGAGCGAACTTGATGGCCGGCATCAACTCGACGGGGTTTTTGTAAGTGACGACCCCCGTTTCGCCCGCCGAGGCGGTCGAAGCGGAGCGGCGATACAGGATGGCGGCAGCGCCGATCGAGAAGACCAGCAGGATGCCGACCGGTTGGGCGAGCGCGAATGCGAAGGAACGGTTCACGACGACGGCCTCGACCCAGACCCGCACCCAGAGGACCGCGCACGCGGCGACGATCGCGAGCGCGCACGCCGTCGAAAGCGACGGCGACTCCCGGCTGCGCTTGCTGAAGGAAAGCGTGACGGCCGTCGAGGAGACCATCCCTCCGACCAGACCGGCCAGGCCGGTGCCAGTCCGCGGGCCCACGATCCGCGTCAGGATGTACCCCGCGAAGCCGATTCCGGAGATCAGCACGACCATCAGCCACGTCTTGTAGAAGTTGACCCCGTACCAGTCCTGGCCGAACGGCCGGTCGGGAATGAGCGGCAGGATGATCACCGAGATCACCCCGAACTTCAGCGCGGCGGCGAGATCACGCTCGGGAAGCGTCTGCGCGAACAGCCGCAGCTGGTCCTTGCCCGCGAGCAGCGTGGTCATCACGAGGCAGATGCTCGCCGCCTCCAGGATCATCCCGCGACCGCATGCCGCACCCAGGAGGAAGGTCAACAGGTACGCCGCCTCCGTCGTGATCCCGTAAAACCCCTCCTTCGTCGAGCGCCAGTACGCCACGGTCGCGATGGCCGCCACCCCGAGGAATCCGCCGAACAGGAGGATGTTTCCCTCGACGACCGCGCAGAGGAACCCGGTGAGCGAACAGATTGGAAACGTCCGGATCCCTGCGAACGAGGGTCGCTTGTCGTCGTGCGCCGACTTCTCGCGCTCCAGGCCCACGGACAGGCCCAGCACCAGCGCGACGCCGGCGCGGAAAAAGAAAACCGCCTGGGGGGTATCGAACACGCGCCCTGAGTGAAGCGGATTTTACCGGGTCGCGCAAGCCGCGGCGCCGCGCGCGGCTATAATCCGCCCATGTCGCCGTCCTCCTTCAGCCACGTCGGGATCGCCGTCCGGAACATCGAGGACGCCCTTCCGTTCTACAGGCACCTCGAGCCGGAGGCGCGCGTGGAGATCGAGGCAGTTCCGGATCTCAAGGTCCGCGTCGCGAAAATCCACCTGTCGAATGCGTGCCTCGAACTCATCGAGCCGCAGGCCGGCGAAACCGCGATCACCCGCTTCCTGGAAAAACGCGGCGAGGGCATCCATCACATCTGCCTCGGCGTCCCCGACGTCGACGCCGCGACGAAGGACCTTCTCGCCCGCGGCTACCATCCCGTCTTCCCGCAGGCGATGGACGGCTCAGGAAACACCCGCGTGAACTTCCTCAGCCCCAAGGACACCCACGGGGTCCTGATCGAAATCAACTCGCCCAGACCCTGACTCCTCCTAGCTTTTTGTTGCGTCCGAAAAACGCGTCCCTATAATACTCGCTTCAACTTTTGACCCCGTCACAGCTGGAGGCTTCGCATGCCGTCGACGCAGGAAATCCAGGACAAGGTGATTGAGATCGTCTGCAAGCAGCTCGGCGTCGGGAAGGAGAAGGTGACGCCGCAGACCTCGTTTGTAAACGACCTCGGGGCGGATTCCCTCGACACGGTGGAACTCGTCATGGAGATCGAAGACGCGTTCGACCTCTCGATCCCCGACGAGGAAGCCGAGAAGATCCAGACCGTGGGCGACGCGATCAACTACATTCAGAAGAACGCAAAGTAGATGCGTCAGCGCGTTGCGATCACGGGGATCGGCCTCATTACTCCTCTCGGTTCGGACAGGGAGGAGGTCTGGAAGGCCCTTCTCGCGGGACGCAGCGGCGTGCGGACGATTTCCTCCTTCGACCACTCGGCCTTCGACACGCACATCGGCGGTGAGGTCCTGAACTTCGAGCCCACCAAGTGGGTCGAGGAGCGCGAGGCGAAGCGGCTCGACCGGTTCAGCCAGTTCGGCCTCGCGGCGGGGACGCTGGCCTTTCAGGACAGCGAGCTGAACCTCGACAGGATCGACCGCGCGCGGGCCGGGTGCATCGTGGGATCGGGGATCGGCGGGCTGCGCGAACTGGAGGAGCAGCACCGGCGGCTGTTTGAGAAGGGGCCGGGGCGGGTGAGCGCGTTCTTCATTCCGAAGCTGATGACGAACGCCGTGCCGGGGCAGCTCTCGATCCGGTTCGGGCTCAAGGGGCCGAACTGGGCGGTGGCGAGCGCGTGCGCGAGCGCGAACCATGCGATGGGAAGCGCCTTCCGTGCGATCCAGCACGGGGAGGCGGACCTGATGCTGACGGGCGGGTGCGAGGCGGCGCTGACGCCGTCGGGGCTCGCGGGGTTCATGGCGCTGCGGGCGCTCTCGACGCGCAACGACGCGCCGGAGAAGGCGAGCCGCCCGTTCGAGCGCGATCGTGACGGGTTCGTGCTGGGCGAGGGTGCGGGGCTGCTGGTGTTCGAGCGGCTGGACATGGCGGTGAAGCGGGGCGCAAAGATCTACGCCGAGGTGCTGGGATTCGGGGCGAGCGCGGATTCCTACCACATCACGGCGCCGGAGCCGGAGGGTTCGGGCGCGGCGGCCTGCATGCTGCTGGCGCTGAAGGACGCGGGGGTGAAGCCGGAGGAGATCAGCTACATCAACGCTCACGGGACGTCGACGCCTCTGAACGACTCGATCGAGACGAAGGGCATGAAGCAGGCGTTCGGCGAGCCGCTGGCGAGGAAGATCCCGATTTCGAGCACGAAGTCGATGATCGGGCATCTGCTGGGCGCGGCGGGCGGCGTTGAGCTCGCGGTGTCGGCGCTGAGCGTGCAGCGCGACATGGTTCATCCGACGATCAACATGGAGAACCCGGACCCGGCGTGCGACCTCGACTACGTGCCGAACCAGGCGCGGAAGGTGGAGGTGAAGTATGCGCTTTCGAATTCGTTCGGGTTCGGCGGCCACAATTCCGCGATTCTCCTGGGCAAGTACCGCGCTTAGGCGGGAGGGGGAGTGAACCTCCGCCCGAAACCGGTCCGTGGCGCTCTTCTCCTCGCGGCCGTCGCGTGCCTCGGGTGGGGCCTCTCGCTCGAATCTCCCGCGTCCCGGACGGCGGCGCGCGCGTGGGTCTTCACGCCCGCGTGGGAGCCGGGCGCCGGCCTCCCGGGCGAGCCGCCGGCCGTGCCGCGCGTGACGCCGGTCGCGCCCGAGCCCCTTCCCCCGTGTCTGGAACCTGTGCGCACCCAGGTGATCCGGCCGCGGACGCGCGAATGGAAGTCGATCATCGTCCACCACAGCGCGGGGATCCGCGGCAACGCGGAGGAGATCGGGAGGCTGCACCGCGAGGAGCGGGGCTGGGACGGTCTGGGGTACCATTTCGTGATCGGCAACGGAAACGGCGCGCCGCTGGGCGGCGTCGAAGTCGGGTACCGGTGGCTGGACCAGTCGCACGGCGCGCACGCGGGGACCGAGGAGCACAACCAGTTCGGCATCGGGATCTGCGTGGTAGGGAACTACGAGGAAGCGGAGTTTCCGGAGGAGGCGTACGTGTCGCTTCGGGAGCTGACCTCGTGGCTCGCTCGCCGTTACGCGATCTCTCCGGACCGGATTCTTCCGCACAGCGCGGTGCGGCCGGATCCCACGGCGTGTCCCGGGAGGAATTTCCCGCTCGAGCGGCTGCGGAGGGACGTGGAGGAGGATTTACGGAAGTGAAATCCTGAATTCGCGTGTCCGTCGCGGTCCGACTCCGGCGCCGCCCGC
Organism: Planctomycetota bacterium; assembly: GCA_016190145.1. Classification (GTDB taxonomy): domain Bacteria; phylum Planctomycetota; class MHYJ01; order WSZJ01; family WSZJ01; genus WSZJ01. The sequence goes on from JACPRD010000115.1 coordinate 54,798, forward strand.
GAACCCGCCTCGTTCCGTCATCTGCGGGCGATGCGACGCGGCGGGTTTGAAATAAAAATGAAGCCCCCGCGTTGATCGCGGACCCGGGTGTCGCTAGGATCTGTGCGGGAAGTTCGAGGTGGAAGCGGCGGGCGGGGGCGAAGTCGGGCGGAATCATTCATCGATCATGGCGCCCCGGAGTCCGCCGAATGTGAGGGGGCATCATGTCGACCGGTATCGCGCTGGGCGACCCGAAGGCGCGCGCGGCGGAACCCGCGCCCGTCCGGGCGCGCGAGGCGCGTTTCGAGACGGGGCTGGACGCGGACCTGGCGGCGATGGTGATCGGGCCGTGGAACCGGATCGCGCACGAGGCGGCCCGGAGGTTCGTGGAGACGCGTGGCGCGTGGACGCGCTCGCTCATCGTGGTGGGCGGCGAGGGGGCGGGCAAGTCGCTGCTGCTGGGGGCGATCGAGCGCGGGCTGCGCGAGGCGCCCGGCCGGCGTCCGAACGTCACGCGGATCGGCTGCGAGGACTTCCTGCGCCAGTTCACGTACGCCGCGACGCACGGCAAGATGGCGCCGTTCCGGCAGAAATTCCGATCGATGGACGTGCTCCTGTTCGACGACGTCGACCAGCTCGCCGGCCGGCGCGCGACTCAGGAGGAGTTCGTGCACATCTTCGACCACCTGGAGACCGCGGGCCGGAGCCTCCTGCTCTCGAGCCGCGCGCGTCCGCGCGAGATTCCGTCGCTGTCGCGCACGCTCCAGTCGCGCCTTTCGGCCGCGATGCAGGTCCGGATCGACCCGCCCGACGAGGCAGGCCGGAAGAACCTCCTTCAGCACGTCGCGCTCCGCGATCGCCGGACGCTGTCGCCGGACATTCTGGAGGCGGCGTCGAAGCCGCCGGGGAGCGCCCGCGAGATCACGGACCGCTATACGAGAATGCGCGAGCTGGCGTCGATGACGCCGGCCGCCGTTGCCGCCATCGCCGGCGCCCCGCGCCGGCAGGGCCCGACGCTCGAGGACATCGGCAAGGCCGTCGCCATGCTCTTCGGACTCAAGCTCGAGGAGATCAACGGCACCGGCCGCGCGCGGCGGGTGACGATTCCGCGGCACGCCTGCTTCCTCCTGTCGAAGAAGCTCACGGAGCATTCGCTCCAGGAAATCGCGGATTTCTTCGGGGGGAGGAATCACGCGACCGTCCTGTATGCGTGCCGTCACATGGCCCTGGCCATGGAGAAGGACGCGGCGCTCCGCGGGCAGGTCGCGCGGTTGGAACGGATCGTGTGCCCGAATGGGGTCTCGTAGATCAGCGGCGGAACGTGGCGACTACGCGAGCGTCATTCAGGAATCCGCGTTCTGGGACGTCACGATGGCGGGGTGGTCTAGTGATGACCAACTCAGCCGGTCCCAGCAGAATCTCTACCACGTATTCTCCCGGCTCAAGAGTTGCTGTTTCAAAGTCGAAGATCAGCGGATTCTCGGGAGAGATCTCCTCGTCGAGGGCGGTCCACCAATATCGGGCAATTCTCCTGCCCGCAGCGTCGGTGATTCTCGCCTCCAGAGCGCAGCTCACCGGCTCGTCCTCGTCGACAACTCGGGCGATTCCTCCGTCCCGCCGATAGAGGAAGGCCGCGTATCGTTCCCGCGGACCGACTGATGTGAAGATGAGCGGATAAGGCCATCGGCTGTGAAGAATAACGTCGACTCGCGGGGCACCCTCCGCGGGGCGGACGATGACGCCGATCTGGTCGTCGCCTGAAAATACAATCGTCCTGTCGCCCCTGCCGAAGTCAGCCTCAAACTCTCCCAATTCGGCGGGATCAAACGGGTGGGTTTCCCACTTCATGCCGTTCATCTGCCACCACTTCAAGCACTCGGCTGTCCTCCACGCCCAAGGCATCCCCGTGAGACGATTCAACGCCCACAGCGCGTTCAAGCGCACCCGCGGATTGGAGTCGTCGAGGAGTTCGACGAGTAACGGTACGGCCTCGCGGTCCTCGGCGGAAAGAACGGCGGCGTTGGCGCGCGAAATCCAATCGCCCGTGCGCATGTGTTCATGGAGACGCATGCGCATCTGGACTCCACCTGACACTACCGCGAGCGCGGCGAGGAAGCAGAAGGCAAAGCTCAGTCGGAAGGCCACGTTGCGGCTCCAGGGGTATGATGCCCGGAGGATTGTAGCGGAGGACGGGATGAGTTGCAGAACGCTGCTCGCGATGGCCCTGCTCGCCGGGGCGGCCGCGGGCGAAGACGCGATCACTACTTCCACTTTGCTTGAAGAGATGACGGACCTCGAGCGGCTCGCGACGCCGGCGGCGTACACGTGCCGGCAGTGGTCGAGTTACGACAGGATGTGCGAGAAGGGGGATCCGTACGCGAACAAGGACTCGGGGAACTACCTGAGGAAGGAGAAGGACGAGTACGTGCTCGCGGAGGCGGAGGGTCCGGGGGCGATCGTGCGGATCTGGTCGGCGGACCCGAAGGGGACGCTGAAGATCTGGCTGGACGGGCGGATCGCGGTGGAGGCGGATTTCGAGCCGTTGCTGGACGGGCGGGTGGCGCCTTACAGGGAGCCGTTCGGGGCGAAGCGGTCGCAGGGGGGAAATCTGTACTTCCCGTTTCCGTACGCGAAGAGCATGAAGGTGACGTGCGACCGGGGCGGGGCGTACTACCACGTGAACGCGCGGACGTGGCCGGCGGGGACGAAGGTGGAGACGTACGCGCGGAAGAAGCTGGACGAGGACCTGGCGGAGCGCGTGCGGGTGCGGCTGCGAGGGGACGACGGGGTGCGGGCGGACGCGGTGGCGCGTGGGATCGGGGAGGAATTGAAGGGGCCGGGGACGATCGTGCGCCTGGACGTGACGGCGACGGGCGCGCGGCTGCGGGAGTGTCTCCTCAGGATCACGGTCGACGGCGAACTCGCGGTGTGCTGCCCGCTGCCGGACTTCTTCGGCACGGCGCCCGCGGCGGCGGACATGCGGACGCTGCCGATGACGGTGACGAAGGAGGGCGCGTTCCGGTGCCGCTTCCCGATCCCGTTCGAGAGGTCGGCGAAAATCGAGATCGATGCGGCGGACACCGGCGCGAAGATCGAAGGCAATGCGCTCGTCCGTCCCGGCGCGTGCGGACCGCTGCGATTTCACGCGTGGTGGCGCGGCTCGAACGCGCTGCGGACGCGGCCGCTGACGGACTGGCCGGTGCTGCGTGGCGAGGGGCGCGGGCGGTACGTCGGCACGACGCTCGCAGTGCGCAATCCCGTGAAGGAGTGGTGGGGCGAGGGCGACGAGAAGATCACGATCGACGGCGAGGCGTTCCCGTCGACGTTCGGGACCGGCACCGAGGACTACTTCGGCTACGCCTGGTGCGACAACCGCCCCTTCGACGCCCCCTTCCACTCCCAGTCCCGCTGCGACGGCCCGCGCAACCGCGGCCAGACCGCGGTCAACCGCTTCCATATCTTGGACGACATCCCGTTCAGCCGGTCTATCCGCTTCGATATGGAAGTCTGCCACTGGGTGGACTGCACGATGGGCTACTCGACGGTCGCATACTGGTACGCGGAGCCGGGGTTCCGCCTGCAGGGATTTCGCGAGCCGGACCGCGAGGACATGAAGGTCGTGGAGCTCCTGCCCGCGGCGGGAGTGAAAGGCGCGATCGAGGGCGAGCGGATGGAGGTCGTGCGGCGGACGGCGGGGGCGACGGCCGCGCAGGACATGGACGCATTCGGGCCCGGCTGGAGCGGCGGCGCGCAGGTGTGGTGGACGGACGCGAAACCCGGGGAGTCGCTGGTGCTGGCGTTCGAGAGCGGGGAGGAGGGGAAGCGATCGCTCGCGATGGCGCTGACGAAGGCGCCGGACTACGGGGTCGTGCGGATTTCGGTGAACGGGGCGGTCGTGATCGAGAGCGTGGACCTGTATGCGGACGCGGTGAGGCCGACGGGGGAGATCCGCGTGGAGGCGGAGTTGAAGAAGGGGAGAAACGAACTGAAGCTGGAGATCACGGGGACGAATCGGGCGGCGGAGCCGAAGGGCTACATGGTCGGGCTCGACTACGTGCGGATCGTGGAATGACAGAACCGGAAGGCGGATTCGTGGAGAGCGCGGCGCTCGTCCTGGGCGGCGTGGTGGCGCTGCTCGGAGTGCTGGTCTTCTGGGCGACGCTTCTCGCGGGCGCGGGGGATCGCGGGGACGCGGCGATGCTGGGCGGGCCGATGGCGTTTTTCGGGGGGATGATTTCGGCGGCGGCTTTGGGGTACAGCGTGCAGGTGAAGCGGGGATCGCTGGCGGCGCGGGTGGTTGCGGGGGCGGGGCTGGTGGGGGCGG
>JACPRD010000116.1 GCA_016190145.1 Planctomycetota bacterium
GTCTGAGAAACAGTCGCGGGACGGCCCGAGCGGCCGGCCGGCACCGCGCGTCGAGGGTCCCAGACTCGACCGCCCGCCGGAAACGCGCGGGGCAGGACGTGACGCGAGGGGCGGCACGCGAATGTTTCTCAGACTCTGAGCGAACCCGCCCTTCGACTCGCCCTTCGGGCTCGCTCAGGGTAAGCCGGGCCGGAGGAAGGCCTCCGCCGGTCCGAACGAACTTCCCCGGCCCGGCTCAGGAGCGCGTTCGCCGTTTTCCGTTTTCCGTTTTTCGTTTTCTGTTTTTCTTTTCCACGTCTCCGTCCGGCTTCGGCGGAAACGCGCGCGCGAGCCTGCCGACGACCGGGGGACCGTCGCCCAGGCGATCCCAGTGCTGGAAGTTGATGACCTCGTTCAGGATCCCCAGCATCAGCAGCTTGTGCTGCGCGGGGGCCACGCGGATCGCTTCGAAAATCTGCTTCTTCGCCGCGTTGTCCCGGTCCGAGAGACTCTTCGACGAGAACATGAACAGCTCGTGCAGCTCGACGGAGAATCCTGTTCCGACCCTGGCCACCTGGTTCAGGGTGATGTTGCGCTCGCCCCGCTCGATCGCCCCGTAGGACTTGGAGTCCATCCCGCAGTGCTGCGCGGCGGCACCCTGCGTCCAGCCCCGGAGCTTGCGGAGCATCCGGATCCTCAGGCCGAAGGCCACCCGGCACCACTTCGAACCAGGCATGTCCGGCCCCCCAAGGTGTCAGATCAGCGGCGTCGGATCGAGGACCTGCGTTCCCGCGAGCATCTTAGCCCTTTTTGTCGCCGGACTTCGTCTTCTTCCGGGCGGGCGACGCCGCGCGCTTCCCCTCCCACTCCTCCATGCGCCTCCCGATCTCCTTCTCGAATCCCTGCGCGGTCGGCTCGTAGTACTTCCGGTCGGCGAGTCCTTCGGGCAGGCAGGTCATCTCCGGAGCGAAATGACCCGGATGGTCGTGCGCGTACTGATAGCCCTTCCCGTATCCGGCGTCCTTCATGAGCGGCGTGACCGCGTTGCGCAGGTGCATGGGCACGGGCTCGTTCTGGGTCTTCTGGAGGTCCTGCCCGGCGCGGTCGCAGGCGACCCAGAGCGCGTTCGACTTGGGGGCGGTCGCGAGGTAGACGGCGGCCTGGGCGAGAGCGAGGTTTCCCTCGGGGAGCCCGATGAAGTCCACGGCGTCCTTCGCGGCGAGGGAGACGCGCAGGGCCGCGGGATCGGCGAGGCCGACATCCTCGCAGGCGAACCGGACCATGCGCCGCGCGACGTAGAGCGGATCCTCGCCCGCCTCCAGCATGCGGCTCATCCAGTAGACGGCCGCCTGCGGATCCGAAGCGCGCATCGACTTGATGAAGGCCGAGACGACGTTGAAATGCTCTTCGCCGGACTTGTCGTAGAGGAGGGCCTTCTTCTGGGCGGCCGCGCGCACGGCCTCTTCCGTGAGGTGCCGCACGCCGTCCGGCCCGGGCGGCGTCGTCGCGACGACGAGGTCGAGGAGGTTGAGCGCGACGCGGGCGTCGCCTTCGGACAGGCCCGCGACCGCCTCGATCACCCGCGGCGGCGCGTCGACGTTCTGGCCGCCGAGCCCGCGCTCCTTGTCGGAAAGCGCCCGCCGCAGGATCGCCCAGACCTCTTCCTCCGAAAGCCGTTCCATCCGGTACACGCGGCTCCGCGAGAGGAGGGCGGAATTGACCTCGAACGAGGGATTCTCGGTGGTGGCGCCGACGAGGACGACGGTGCCGTCTTCGACGTGGGGGAGGAAGGCGTCCTGCTGGGCCTTATTGAAGCGGTGGATTTCGTCGACGAAGAGGATGGTGCCGCGGCCGGCGTGGCGGCGGGTCTGGCGGGCGCGCTCGATGACCTCGCGGATTTCCTTGACGCCGCTCGTCACGGCGGAGAACTGGACGAAATCGAGGCCCGACTCGCGGGCCATGAGGCGTGCGAGGGTGGTTTTGCCGCAGCCCGGGGGGCCCCAGAAGATCATGGAAGGGACGCGTTCGGCCTTGAGGGCGGCGCGGAGGGGGCCGCCGGCGGCGACGAGGTGTTCCTGGCCGGCGAATTCGGCGAGGTCGGCGGGGCGCATGCGGTCGGCGAGGGGGGCGGGTTTGGCGAGGGAGGCGGGGGCGGCGGACGCGGGTTTGGGGTCGAACAGGTTCATGCGAAGGGCGTTCCTCGTTACTCGTTACTCGTTTCGTGGGTCTCGGGGTTTATGCGGGGGACAGTCTACGACGTCTGGCGGCCGGTTGAATCAAATCCTTGCCGGGGGGAATCCGCCTTTATCTGCCTTTATCCCTTTCCAAGGCCTTTCTTTTTGACTTCAAAAAAACATGAAGAACCGGGTACGGATGAAAGACAGGATGAACGGGGATAGTCAAGGCTCTGGAAAAGGATAAAGGCAGATTCTCCGACTCAAGACCCTTATTTCGCCAGCAGCCTGACCACATCCTCCTGGAAAGCCTGCGCAGGCGCGGAGCCGGCCTTGAGCTGCGAAATGAGGATCGCAAACGCGACGCGGCCCTTCGGCGAATCGACGTAGCCGGCCAGGTTGGACACCCCGGCGATCGTGCCGGTCTTGGCGCGGAGGGATTTTTCGAGGCCGGGGAAGCGTTTCTGCAGGGTGCCTTCGTCGCCCGGCGCGGCCATGGACGCGTGGAGATCCGGGAAGGAAGGGCGCCGGGAGGCGCCGGCGAGGAAGCGTACGACGGCGGCCGGCGCGGCGCGATTTCCGCGCGTGAGGCCGGAGCCGTCCAGCCACTGGAGGTCGGCGGGCTTGACGCCGAGGGGCGCTAGCGCACGGAGCCCCGCCGCGGTGCAGTCCTCGAACGTCCCGCCGCGCGGGCCGAGGGCGCGCAGCGTCTGCTCGGCGTAGAAATTCTGGCTGCGGCGGAGCATGACGCGCAGGGCGTCGGGAAGGTCCGTCCGCGAGACGAGCGGCGGGCCGAGTTCCTCCGGCGGCTCGAACGGCGCCGCGAGCCGCTCGAGCGCCGCTTCCTTCGAGGCGACGCCGCACCGGTCGAGGGTTTCGCGGAGGACGGTGCCGAAGTACATGGCGGGGTCCTCGACGGTGACGGACTCGGTCCACGGGGAGGCTTTCACATAGAAGCGCCCGCCGACGACGATGCGGTTGGTGCCGGGCTTGCGCGTGAAGGAGACGACGTGCTCGGCCTTGCTGGCGGTGGTGGTGCAGCGGTTGTCGATCGAGACCCAGGCGGTGTCGGGCGAGAGCGTGACCTTCGCGGGTTTTCCGGCTTCCCCCGGCGCCACCGTCACGTCGACGCAGCCGTCGTTGAGCGCGAGCGCGCCGCAGGGCGCGCTGTACCACTGGGCGAGCTGGTCTTTCGGCCAGCCGGGGGCGACGTGGACGGCGTCGAAGCGGGTTTCGTCGAGGGCGATGCGGCAGACTTTCGCGTAGCCGGCGGCCTTGATGAGGGCGGCCCAGCGCTCGAAGACGGCGCACGGGTTGCCGCCGTGGTCGCGGCCGGAGATGCCGGGTTCCCCCTCGCCGGCGACCACGAGCTGGGCGTGGTCGCGGTCCGCGCCGCCGCAGCGGCAGGGTCGAATCCAGACGCGGGTCGTGAACGCGTGCGCGGGGCCGAGCACCTCGAGCGCCGCCGCGGCCGTGTAGAGCTTGGTCACCGACGCGAGGGGAAACGCCTCGTCGGCGCGCCGGGCGACGAGGACTTCCCCGCTCTCCACCCGCATCGCGCAGACGCCGGCCGCGGCGGCGCTGTCGACCCCGTGCTTCACGGCCAGGCGTTCGACCTCCGCGTCGAGTTCGCCCGCCGTCGCCGCGGCCGCCGCCGCGAGAAGCGCGAGCAGCCCCGCCGCGGCCGGCTTCACTTGAGCGCTTCCTCGATCTCCGCCGCCGAGGGCACGGCGCGGCCGGTGGCGACGATGACGCCGTTCTTGCCGACGAGGACGTGGAGGGGCATGTCGTTGACGGGGTACTTGTACTTGGCGCGGGAGAGCTGGCGCGGATCCGGCAGCAGGATGTGCTTCAGGCCCTCCTTGGCCCCATAGGCCTTCGCCTTGGCTTCGTCCTCGCCGAGAAACACCTCGGCCACGACGAGTCCGCGGCTCCCGAACTTCTCATAGGCCTCGACGAGGCCCGGCAGCGCCGAAGCGCAGTTGGGTCACCACGTGGCGCCGAAGACGAAGAGGACGGGCTGCTGGCCCCGGAAGGAAGAGAGGAGGAAGGGTTTTCCGTCGGCGGAGTTGAGGGCCATTTCGGGGGCGCGGTCGCCGACGCCGTAGCCCAGGGGGGCAGCGGGGAGGGGCGGGGGCGGTTTCACGGGGGCATTGTCGTCGGTGCCGCCGCGGTGGATTTCGACGCCGGGGCCGGGGCCGGGCTGGGGCACGCTGGGCTGGGGATTGGCGGCTGTGGGTTTAGGCGGAGCCGGCTTCTTCTTGTTCTTGCCGGGGTCGGAGTCGCCGCATCCGGCGATCAGGGTGAGGGCGGCGAGAAGGGCTGTGGTGCGGATCATGGGGAGGTTCCTCGTTTCTCGTTTCTCGTTCCGACATTCGAACACGTTCGAGGCGGGAATTGTTTCGTGATTCGCGGGTCGATCCCCGCATCGCGCTCATCGTAAGCTCTCATGACGCGAAACGAGAAACGAGGAACGAATCCGCGGCCAGAGTCGCTGCCCTCCGAACCGGTCGTGCCGTTCGCAGCTCCTGGTTTCATCGAGCGGCTTCCTCCAGCGCCGGATCCTCCGGCAACTCGGGTCCTGTGTACCGTATGACGCCCTTCCTGTCGATGAGGACGTAGTGGGGGTAGTTGCCGAGGGCGAAGGGTTTCATCGTGGAGTTCTGCGGGTCGAGGAGAAGGGGGAAGCCGGCGTGGTAATCGCGCGCGAACGCCTCGGCGCGCTCGGCGGTCTCGGAGAGGAGGACGGCGGCGACCTCGACCTTCCCGGCGTGCTTTTGACGCACCGCGTCAATCGCGGCGACCTGCGACTTGCAGTTCGGGCACATCGTGGTGCCGAAAACGAGGAGCGCCGCCTCCTTCCCGAGCCAGGCGCGCGTCCGGACCCGCCGGCCCTTCGAGTCGTAAAGGTCCACGGACGGCGCGGTCTGCCCCGCCGCCGGGCCCTGCGGCGGCGCGCGCCACGGGGCCGGCCGGGGCGCCGGAACAGGCCGATCGCATCCGGCACAGGCCGCCACGAGCGCCGCCAGAACCCAGCGCGCCCTCATTCGACCGGGTCCAGCACCGTGACGCGAAGGAAGTAGGAGTCCGCCACGTACACCCGGCCCTCCCGCGACGCCGCGATCCCGGAAATGATCCCGAAGTCCTCCGGCCCGCGGCCGTTCTTCCCGAACGTCGCGAGCTGCTTCCCGTCCGTGCCGATCGCCATCACCCGCGTCCCGTCGGCGTCCAGACAGTAGATCCGCCCCTTCGCCCACGCCAGGTCCGCGGGCTCCCCGCGCAGCCCGCTCGCCACCATCGCCACGAACTTCCCCTCCCCGTCGTACTTCTGGATCGTCCTGAGATTGCGGTCCGACACGTAGATGTTCCCCGCCTCGTCCGCCGTCACCCCCGCCACGTACCACACCTCGCCGTCGAACGGCGTCCGCTTGTCCGTGATCCGCCCGAACTTCAGCCGGAACGTATTGTCCGGCCCCATGCGCTGCAGCCGGTAGTTCTTCATGTCCGCCACCACGATGTCGCCGCCCGGAAGCGCCTCGAGGTCGAGCGGAAGGTAGAACTGCCCGTCGTTCTTCCCCGACGACCCCACCGTCCGCACCAGCGTCCCGATCTTCCCGTCCACCTGGCAGATCTGCATCGTCGCGGCGTCCGTGATCCAGATCCGGTCCTGGTTGTCCACCATCAGCCGGTCGGGCCTCCCCACCGCGACGAGCGTCGAGCCGGTGGCGGTCCCCGAAGCGTCCCACTTGTAGAGCGTCTTCGCCCGCGCGTCGAGCGCGTACACGTTCCCCGCCTTGTCCACCCCCACAGACGTCATGCTCGTGAACTTCCCCGGCAGGTTCCCCGCGTGCCTGAACGTGAATTCCTTCCCCGTCGTCTCCGGCGGCGGCTTCTCGGGATTCAGCTTCGCGATCGCGACCTTGAGAAGGGCCTCGGCCTCCGCGTTGCCCCGCTTCGCCGCGAGCGCCCGCAGCGCCGCGTCCTTCATCTTCTGCCACTCGCCCGCGACCCGCGCCTTCGCCGCGTCCTCCATCGCGTCGGCGTAGTCCTTGTCCGCTTTCGCGTCCCGCTCCGCGTCGAGCCTGGCCTGGATCGCCACCGCCCGGTCCCGCGCCGTCTTCTCGTCCTCCGGCGTCGGCGCCATCTCCGCCGCCTTCAGGTACAGCGACGCCGCGAGCGACAGGTCCGTCTTCTCCCGGTCGGCCGCTTCCCCCATCTTGTCCAGGAACGCGACTTCCTTCTGCCTCTTCTCCAGCCGCTTCTTCACCCCCGCCACCAGCGCCTTCTCGTCGTCAAGCTTCGCCCAGCCCTCCGCTTCCTCGATCTTCTTCGCCGCCCGCGGGAACATCTTCCCGTCGATCGCCGTCCCCGCGTCGGCCAGGGCCTTCGCCAGCGCCCCCTGCCGCTGCTCCTCGTCCGCCTTCGCCGCGCGCCGCGACGTCAGGTCCCGCGTCAGCCGCGTGAGCGTCGCGTGCTCCTCCGGCGACTTCGCATCGGCCTGCGCCGCGTCGAGCGTCGCGTCCGCCGCCTCCAGCTTGTCCGTCTTCAGCTGCTCCTCCGCCAGCGCCGCCGCCTCCGCGAACCGCTTCGCACGGTCCACGTCCGCCGTCGCCGCCGCCGCCTCATCCTTCAGGTGCTTCGCCTCCGCGATCGCCTTGCGGATCTTGTCCTGGACGCCGGCGGCGACGCCTTCCTCGCCGGCCTTCCTGAGAAGAGACTCGAGCCGCTCGAGGCCGAAGTCCGTGGCGTTGACCGCCGCGGCGCGGACTTCGACGAGGCGCTGCTGGAAGTCCTCGTTGAGCGCCTCCTCGCGCTCCGTCCGCAGCAGTTCGCGGGCCGAGGCGTACGCGGCCGCGCGGTCCCCGGTGGCCTCGGCCGCGATGCCCTCCAGGAGGTTCTCGGCCTCGGCGAAACGCTTCTCCTCGACCGCCCTCCGGGCGTCGTCGATTTTCTTCGCGAACGCCTTGTCGGCCTCGCCCCTGTCCGGGACCGGTTTGTCGGGGCCCGGCTCGACCGGCTTCACCGGCTCTGTGTTCGACGCCGAGGGCCCCGGTCCGCCTTCCTTGTTCTTCTCCCGCCCCTCGGCGTACTTCACGATGCCGAATATGCCTGCCCCGATCCCGGCCAGCAGGAACAGGATCGCGCCGATGTACCGTGGATTCTTGCGGCCGATCTCGGTCCCGATCGTCGTCACGCCGCTCTTCACGGAAGTGATCATCCGCACCATCGTCGACGACGTCTGCGGCAGCCCCGCCAGCGCGTTGGCCAGTTCCATGCACGTCTGGAAGCGTTCATCGGGCTTGTCGCGCAGGCATTTCATGACGATGACGTCGAAGTCCCGCGGCAGCTCCCGGTTGATCTTCGACGGCGGATCGAAGATTCCCATCGGCACGCGCCCGGTCGCCATCTCGTACAGCATGACGCCGATGGAGAAGATGTCCGCGCGGCGGTCGACGTGTTTCGCGTCGCGTTTCTGTTCGGGGGCCATGTAGTCGAGCGTGCCCATGGCCATGTGGTCGCCGGTGAGCGTGCCGATCGCCGTGGACTTCTCGGCGAGCTGCGCGATGCCGAAGTCGGCGACCTTGGCGACGCCGGTGGTGTCGTCGAGGAGGATGTTGCCGGGCTTGATGTCGCGGTGGACGACGCCGGTCTCGTGGGCGTAGTGAAGCGCGGCGCAGACCTGGAGGGCGATCTGCACGAGCTCCTTGAACGTGCACCCCTTGTTGGCGAGCTTCTGCGAGAGCGACTGCCCCTTCACGTACTCCATCACGAAATAGCAGGTCCCGTTGTCCTCGCCCTTGTCGATGATCTGGATGATGTTGGGGTGATTGAGTTTCGCGACCGACTCGGCCTCTCGATGGAAGCGGCCGACGAACTGCCGGTCGCGGGAAAACTCCTTCGGCAGCACCTTGATGGCCACGACGCGCCCGAGCGACTGCTGCATGCCCTTGTAGACGACGGCCATGCCGCCGCGGCCGAGGATCTCCGTCGCCTCGTACGCGCCGAGCTTCATGCGCGCGGACGAAGGTCCACCGCTCGGATCGAGCATTGTTTTTTCGGCGTCATTCGGCATCGCGAAGGGCGTTCCTCGTTTCTCGTTCCGGCGCGGCACAGCCGCGCCCCCTTGCCCCTGCCCTTGACCTTGACCTTGCCCTGTCGTTTTGACTGCAGGGCAAGGTCAAGGGCAAGGTCAAGGGAAAGGGGGGCCGCTTCCCGGCCCGCGTGTTCACACCTTGGCTACCTCAAGCATGCCTTCGATCTCCACGACCTCGAACGGCTTCTCCTTGCCTTTCAGCTTGATCGCCGGCAGATCCTTCGTCCGGAAAATCGGCTGCATCTTCGCGATCGACTGCTTCGCCACCAGGATCTGCCCCGGCGCCGCCACGCCGCACAGCCGGCTCGCCGTGTTCACCACGTCCCCGATCACCGTGAACTCCATCCGCTGCTCGCTTCCCACGTACCCCAGCGCCGCCGTCCCGGTGTTGATCCCGATCCCCATCTCGATCGTCGGCTCGCCGCGCTGCGCCCACTCGGCGTTCATCTTGCGCAGCTTCTCCTGCATCGCCAGCGCGCACTGGATCGCGCGCTCCGCGTCGTCGGGACCCTTGAACGGACTGCCGAACACCGCCAGAAGCGCGTCGCCGATGAACTTGTCGAGCGAACCGTCGCAACGGAACACCTCGGCCGTCATCTCCTGGAAGTAGTCGTTGAGCAGCCGGATCATCTGGTCGGCCGTCAGCTTCTCGGAGAGCGTCGTGTAGCCGCGGATGTCGCTGAACAACACCGTGACCTCCTGCGACTTGCCCCCCATCTCGATCTTCTTCGAGCCGTCCACGATCTGCTCGACGACGTTCGGGGAGAGGAAGCGCTGGAAGTTCGCGCGCATCTTCTCCTCCTTCTGGACCTTGTGATACAGAAGGGCGTTCTCGAAGGCGAGCGCCGCCTGGTTGGCGACGCCCGTGAGAAGCCGCAGGTCCTCCTCCGCATACGCTCCGACGGCCCGCTTGGAGTGCAGGTGCAGCATCCCGATCACGCCCGTCTTCCCCTTGAGAGGCGCGCAGATGAACGACCGCACCTGGCTCTGGAAAACGCTCGTGTCCTTCCCCCCGAACCGCGCGTCCGCCTGCGCGTCGCTCGACAGGATCGCCACCTCTTCCTGCAGCACGCGATTCATGATCGCCTTCGAAATCGCCACGTGGTCGATCTTCGTCTGACCCTCCCGCGTCCGCACGATTTTCGGCACCAGTTCTCCCGACTTGTCCCTGAGCAGCAGGAACGCCTCGTCGGGACGGAAGAGCTCCATCACCTTCTCCATGACCGTCCCGAGCACCTCGGAGAGATTCGTGGATGAACTCAGGCTCGCGCCCATCTCGTACAGGATCCCGAGCCGGGCATGGTCCTTCGCCAGCGCCGCCGCGTCCTCGCGCGCCGGCTTGTGCTGAATCGCCTCCGACACTCCGATGATCGTCCGCACCGCCGGGTCCACGAACGCGAAGTCCTTCTCGAAATCCCGCGCCGCCGACGACGCCCGGAACGCCAGCCTCGTCCGCCCGATCTGCACCTCGTCGTTGTCCGAGAGCACCGCTTCCTTCACCTTCTGCCCGTTCAGGTACGTCCCGTTTTTCGACTGGTCGCGGACGACGACGGACCCGTCTTTCCGGAGCCCGAAGATGGCATGGACGCGGCTCACGTTGAAGTCGTGTTTGAGAACGATCGTGCACGCCTGCGAGGAGCGGCCGATGGCGACAGGCTCCTCGGTGATCTCGAAGATCGCGCCGGGGTTCCAGCCTTCCTTGATGGTGAGAGAGGACATGAGAGGTCAATGGTAACAAAGAGAAGATGGAAGAGGTCGGAGTAAGGGCCGGGAGCAGCCACGAAAAGGCACAAAAGGCACAGAAGCCGTTTTTTGCGCCTTCTGTGCCTTCTCTGGCCACCTCCTCCCCCCTTGTGGCCCGCTCCCCCCGCGCGTAGCATCCAGCCCCTCTTCTTCTCCAGGAGCCCCCGATGCGCCGCCCCCTCCTCCCTCTCCTCCTCCTTCTCCTCCTTTCAGCCCTCTCCCCCGCCGACGAAACGCGCGAGAAGACGCTTCCGAACGGCCTGAAGATCATCGTGCACCCGATGTCCGGCGCGCCGCTCGCCACCGTGCTCACTATGTATCGCGTCGGGTCGGCGAACGAGCCGGCGGGACAGACGGGAATCACGCACCTCTGCGAGCACATGCTCTTCAAGGGAAGCGCCCGTTTCCCGAAAGGCGAGGTCGCGCTCGCGACGGCGCGGTACGGCGGGGCGATGAACGGGTTCACGAACGTCGACGAGATCACGTTTTTCCAGGTGGTGCCGCGCGAGCGCGTCGGGGAGTTCCTCGACCGGCACGCCGACGCGATGGAGAACGCGACGTTCGACCCGGAGGAATTCAGGAAGGAGATGGTGGTGGTGCGGTCGGAGCTCGAGGGGGACGAGAACGATCCCGGGTGGCTCCTCGAGCGCGCGGTGTTCGCGACGGCGTTTCAGGTGAGCGGGCTGCACCATCCCGTGATCGGGTGGCGCGAGGACGTCGAGAGCGTCACGCCGGAGCAGGTCAAGGCGTGGTACCGCGCGCATTTCCGGCCGAACAACGCGGTCGTGATCGTGGTGGGCGACGTCGACGCGGACGCCACGGTGGCGGACATCGAGAAGAAATTCGGCGGCTTCGCGCCCGGGCAGGTTCCATTCGAGCCCGCCGCGGAGCCCCGCCAGGACGGCGAACGCCGCGTCCTCGTGCGCGCCCCGGCTTCCGGCCCCGTCGTGGAATTCGCCTGGCACAACGCTCCCACCGGGCACCCGGACTCGTTCGCGCTGGAAGTCGTGCAGGAAGCTCTCGGAAAAGGCCGGCGCGCGCGCCTGTACCGGGCGCTCGTGGACACGGGGCTCGCGACGGACGTGGGCGTCGGGAACTACTGGTGCCGCTACCCGACCCTGTTCACGATCCAGGTGACCGGCGTCCCCGGAAAGGACCCGGCGGAAATCGAGGCCGCGCTCGATTTCGAAGTCCGCCGCATCGCCGCGGAGGGGTTGCCGGCGGAAGAGGTCGCCCGCTGCGTGCGGCAGCTCGCGCGGGCGCGGGCGTTCTCGCTCGACTCGACGGAGGAAGTCGCGGCGGCGATCGCGGATTTCGAGGCGTTTTCGTCGTGGAGGTACGGGCTGGCGTTCGCTGAGGAAGTGGCGAAGGTGACGCCGGAGCGGATCCAGGCGGCGGCGCGGAAGTACCTCGTGGCGGACAACCGGACGGTCGGGGTGCTGCTGCCCGACAGGAAAAGCGCGAGCCCCGACCTCGCGAAGGCCGCTTCCGAAATCGACCGCAACCCGAAGCTCTCCGGCCGAGCGTCGGGTGCGGCGCGGGCTCCGAAGCCGCCGGTGGAATTCGTGCTGGCGAACGGCCTGCGGGTGCTGTTCTGGGAGAATCCGTCGAGCCCCACGGTCGCGATCCGGGCGCGCTGGCCCGGCGGGATGTCGCGTGACGGGAAGAATTCGGGGCTCGCGGGCCTCGTGCTCGAGATGCTGCA
Organism: Planctomycetota bacterium; assembly: GCA_016190145.1. Taxonomy (GTDB): domain Bacteria; phylum Planctomycetota; class MHYJ01; order WSZJ01; family WSZJ01; genus WSZJ01. Next base: position 11,696 of record JACPRD010000116.1, read on the forward strand.
CGAGGGCACGGAGGCGCGCGACAAGGCGGCGTTCAACGAGCTGCTGGAGGCGAAAGGATTCACGCTCGAGACTTCGCTCCGGTTCGAGTACTCGGAGCTCGCCACGGCGGGCCTGGCGGAGGATTTCGAGACCGCGGCGACGCTGCTCGCCGAGGTCCTGTCCCGGCCGCGCTGGCCGGAGGATGCGTTCGGCGTGGCGCGCGAGCGCGTGATCGGGTGGCTCTCCGAGGAAGAGGGCACCCCGCTGGACTGCGCGCAGCGCGCGGTCCGCCGGGCGCTCTTCCCCCCGGGTCATCCGCGCCACGTTCCGACGCTTGAAGGGGCGCTCGCGGCGGCGAAAGTGCTGGCGGTCGCGGAGGCGCGCGCGTTCCACGAGTCGTTCTGCCGGCCGCGGGCGACGGTGGTCGCGATTTCGGGCGCGCTGGAAGAGGCGGCGGCGCGGCGGGTGGCGGAGAAGGCGTTCGGCGGGTGGAAATCGGAGGGCGACGTCGCGCCCCTCGTCTTTCCCGAGCCGCTTGGGGCGCCCGCGGAGCGCCGGGTCGTGGTTTTCATTCCGGAGAAGTCGGAGGCGACCTGCGCGGTGGCGTTTCCCTGTTCCGTGCGCCCCGGCGACCCGGACGCCCCGGCGTTCGGCGTCCTGAACCACATCCTCGCGGGCGGCGAAGTCTGGGCGACCCGGCTTGGCCGCAAGATCCGCGTCGAGAACGGCCTGGCCTACGGCGTCGATTCGCAGCTGACGCCGACGCGCGGGAATGGCTATCTCTGGGTGGAGTTCGGCTGCAATCCGGACAACGTGGACAAGGCGATGGCGCTCCTCAAGGAGGAACTCCGCAAGGTCCGCGAGGAGGGGTTGACGGCGGAGGAGATCCGGGACGGGATTTCCTACTCCCTGGGCGCCTATCCGCGCGACACGGAGACGTCCGAGCAGAAGGCCGCGACGCTGGTGGACATCGGATGGTTCGGGCTCGGCGCCGACTGGGTTTCGCGCCGGGCGGACGCGTACCGCGCGGTGACGAAGGAGAAAGTGGACGCGCTGGCGAAGAAGTTCCTGGATCCGGAGAGGATGTTCGAGGTCATTGCGGGGACGTACGGGGGGAAGTGAGGGCGGGAGGGCGAAAGGGCGGAAGGGCGCGCGGCGCAGCCGCGCCCCTTGAACTTTACCTTCCCCTTTACCTTTACCTGCCTTTACGCCAGTCCGCGGATCGGGCCGATCGCGAGTCGAACGACAGGGGAAGGTGAAGGGGAAGGTAAAGGTAAAGGGGGCCTCTTCGCGGCCGCGGCATTCGTAGCCTATCCCCGTTTCGAAGGCGTACCATCCTCCGCAAGGAGATCTCCCATGCGCCTGTCCATCCCATTCGCCCCCGCCCTGCTCTTCCTCCTCGCCGCCGCCGCTTCCGCCGCTCCGCCCGAAACGAAAACATCGCCGAAGGGAATGACGTACTCGATCCGCGTTCCGGACGGGTACGCCAAAGGCCAGCACCCGCTCGTCGTCGGCCTGCACGGCGCGGGCGACAACTGCGGGAACTTCATGCGCTGGCTCGACGGCCCGCAGTCCACCCTTCCCAAAAACGCCGTGCTCCTCGTCCCTCAGGCGCTTCAGAACGGCGCGTGGGACCAGGCTGACGCGGCGCCGCTCGCGGAGCTGATTCGCGAGACGCAGGCGGCGTACCCGCCCACGCGCACGATCGGCATGGGTTTTTCGCGCGGGGCCTACTACCTTTATGCGCTCGCGTTTGCCGCCCCGGACATCCTGCAGGGCGCGATCCCGTGCGCCGGCGGACTTCCGCAGACGGTGCCTGACAACGAAGCCCTGAAGAAACTCCCGTTCTACGTTGTGCACGGCGACGCCGATCCCACCGTTCCGATCGACGCGGGCGTCAAGGCGCACGCCGCGCTCGAAAAGGCCGGCGTCGTCTGCAAGTTCGAAAAAGTCGCCGGCCTCAAACACACCATCGACTGGGCCGCCGTGAGTCGCGGCCTCGAATGGATCGGAGGCATCCTCGACGAGCGCGACAAGAGCAAAGACGAAGTCGTCGTCGCGAAGATCGCTTCCCTCGAAAAAGCACTGAAGGACAAATCCTGGGAAGCGGCGGCCGCGGAGTTCTCGGGGCTGGAGGTGGTGCCGCGGAAGCACGCGGCGAGGGTCGCGGCGTTGGCGAAGCCGCACGTGACGTCGGCGAACGAGCCGCTCGCGCTCGCCGCGATCGCGGCCGCGGGGCGGTGCGGGCCCGAGGGCGTGGCGGCGCTCAAGGGCGTGCCGCCGCTCAACGAACCGCTCGCGACGGCCGCAGCCGCGGCGCTCGGCGCGACCGCCGCGCCCGCCGCGGTGGAGCCGCTGGGGGCCTGGCTCAAGACGAAATCCGAGGACGTCGCCTGCGCCGCGGCGAAGGCCCTCGGCGACCTCGGCGGCGATCCCGCCGCCTCCGCCCTCGCCTCCGGCCTCGCCAACGCCGAAGCCCTCTTCCCCGCCGGCGCCCGCCGCGAGGCCATCCAGGAGGCGCTGAAGAAGATCACGGGGCAGACGTTCGCGAAGGCGTCGGAGTGGAAGAAATGGCTGGCGGAGCGGGCGAAACAGCCCAGGTAATTCAGGGTACCGTTGCTGGCCGGTCCAGAAGTTCGCGGACGGTCCGGGCGAGGTCCGACGGCAGGAACGGCTTGTGCATGAAATCCGCCCCGGGACCGAGTTCTGCCGCGTTCACGTCGGAGTCCGCGGGATATCCGGACATGTACAGAATGCGCGTCTCGGGGTGCACGGCCTTCATCTTCCGGGCGAGCTCCTTCCCGCCCATCACCGGCATCACGAGATCCGTGATCACGAGGTGCATGGATTTCGCTCCTGAAGCCAGTTTCAGGGCCGCGGAACCGTCGGCGACGTCGAAGACCGTGTAGCCGTAGGTCCGGAGGACCTGGGCCGAGAGCTTCCGTACCGCTTCTTCGTCCTCCACGATCATGATCGTCTCCGTGCCGCGCGCGGAGACGGGAGGAGGCCGGCGCGGCGGCGTGCGCGTCGTCGGCTCGGAAACCGAGGGCAGGTAGATGCGGAACGTCGCGCCCTGGCCCGGCGCGCTCTCCACATCGATGTATCCTCCGCTCTGCCGGACGATCCCGTAAACCGTGGCCAGGCCGAGACCCGTCCCTTTCCCCGGTTCCTTCGTCGTGAAGAACGGTTCGAAGATTCTCGCGCGGGTGGCCTCGTCCATCCCGCAGCCCGTGTCCGACACCTCCAGCACGACGTGCGCCGCATGGCGCGCTTCCCCGCTCGCCTGCAGCCCGGGATCGTCCGGGCGGACGTTGCGCGTCGCCACCGTCAGCCGCCCGCCGCCCGGCATGGCGTCGCGCGAATTCACGGCGAGGTTCATGACGACCTGCTCGATCTGGCCGGCGTCCACGCGCACGTTTCCGAGCGCCGGGTCGAACCGCGTCTCGAACCGGATGTCCTCTCCGATCAGCCGGCGGAGGAGGCGCTCCGTGCCCTTGAGAATCTCGTTCAGGTTCGCCACCTGGAGAGTGAAGACCTGCTTCCGGCTGAACGCGAGGAGCTGCCGCGTGAGATCCGCCGCCCGGCGGCCCGCCTTCCGGATCTCGTCCATCCCCTCCAGCAGCGCGTCGCCCGCGGGCAGCCGTCCCGCGACGATATCCGCATACCCCAGAATCGCCGTCAGCAGATTGTTGAAATCGTGCGCCACACCGCCCGCCAGCCGCCCCACCGCCTCCATCTTCTGCGCGTGGTACAGCTCCAGCTCCAGCTTCTTCCGCTCCTCCCGCGCCCGCGCCTCCGCAACCGCCCGCCGGACCGCGGGCCCGAGCCGCGCCAGGTGACCCTTCAGAAGATAGTCCGTCGCCCCCTTCCTCAGCGCCTCCACCGCCGTCTCCTCGCCGATGGTCCCCGAAACGAATATGAACGGAACGGCGGGACGGCGGACGAGGTGGAGTTGAAGCGCGGACAGGCCGTCGAACGCCGGCATCGCGAAGTCGGAGATCACGAGATCGGGAGCGAATTTTTCGAGCTGCTCCAGGAACTGCGGTTCTTCCTGAACCCGCAGCGATTCGACCCGGATCTTCTCCCGCCCGAGGTGGCGCAGCAGCAGTTCGTAGTCGTCGAGATCGTCCTCGAGAACGAGGATTCGAAGGGGCACGTCGCCGTCGCCGGGGTTCATGGTGGTCTACCTCACTGAAGCGTTTCGAATGATCCAGTACATCCCGAGTTGCGCCACAGCGTGCGCGAACTCGCCGAACTCGATCGGTTTCACGACGTAGCTGTTGGTGCCCAGCTCGTAACTGCGCACGAGGTCCTGCTCCTCCCGCGACGAGGTCATGACGACGACCGGAAGCAGGCGCGTGCGCGGGTGCGCGCGGATCGCCCGCAGCACTTCGAAGCCGTCCACTTTCGGGAGTTTCAGATCGAGGATCACGAGTTTCGGAAGCGGTCCCGGCGGCACGCCCGAGCCTTCGGCGCCGTGCAGGATCGCAAGCGCTTCTTCGCCGTCCCGCGCATGGTGCAGGGGATTGTTCAGGTTGTGTTTCTTCAGCGTCCGGATGGTGAGGTCCGCGTCGTCGGGGTTGTCCTCGACGAGGAGGATTTCGATCGGATCTCCGTTCATGTCGGGTCCCCTTTCGGCAACGAGAAGCGGAAGGAAGCGCCCTCGCCCGGCCGCCCTTCCGCCCCGACGCGGCCTCCGTGCCGCTCCACGATGCGTTTCACGAGCGCGAGTCCGACGCCGGTGCCTTCGAACTCGTCGGCACGGTGGAGGCGCTGGAAGACGCCGAAGAGTTTGTGGGTGTATTTCGGATCGAATCCGACGCCGTTGTCGCGGACTTCGAAGAGGGCTTCTTCGCCTTCTTCCTTCCCCGCGAACGAGATCCGCGCGGGATCCCTTCCGCGGGAGTACTTGAGGGCGTTGGAGAGGAGGTTTTCCACGGCCTGCCTGAGGAGGGAGGGGTCGCCGCCGACACGCGGCAGGTTTCCGACCTCGAAGACGACGTTCCGCCGCGCGTGCTGTTCGCGCAGTTCGAGCCAGACGGAATTCACCAGGGCGGTCATGTCGACGCCGGCGATGAGCAGCTCCTGGCGCCCGACGCGGGAGAAGGCGAGCAGGTCGTCGATGAGCCGGCCCATGCGCACGACCGCGCTCCGGATGCGCACGAGGTACCGTCGGCCGGCCTCGTCGAGCTTCGCGCCGCAGTCCTCCTCGAGCGCCGCGCAGAAGCCATCGACCGCCCGGAGGGGCGCGCGCAGGTCGTGCGAGACGGAGTGGGTGAAGCTCTCGAGCTCCTTGTTCTTGGCCTCCAGTTCGGCAAGGAGCGTCGCCCGCGCCGCGGCCAGATCCCGCGCAGCCCGGGTCTCCACCGCTTCCCGCTCCCGCCGCCCCAGCTCCTCGCGGATCTTCCGGTTCTCGTCCTCGAACTGCCTGCGTCGGAGCTGCGCCCGCAGCCGGGCGCGCAGGACCTCGAAGTCCGCGGACTTCGTGATGTAGTCGTCCGCGCCGGAGTTGATGCCCTCGATCATGGCCTCGCTCTCGTCGAGGGCGGTGAGCATGAGCAGCGGGATGTCGCGCCAGGCGGGCCTGGCCTTGATCGCGCGGCACGTTTCGTGACCCGAGAGCCCGGGCATCAGCAGGTCGAGCAGCACGCAGTCGACGGGCTGGACGTCGAGAAGTTGAAGGGCTTCCTCGCCCGAGTGCGCCAGCACGACGTCGTACCCGTCGTCGCGGAGCTGCCGCGCGAGTTCCTGGAGGTACGTCTGGCTGTCGTCGACGGCGAGGATCCGCTTGGCCGCGTCGAGCGGCGCGGCGCCGCTGTCGGCCGTGGCGCCCGCCGACCGGAGAAGCGCACCGAGCCGGGCGAGCACGACGGCGCTTCCCGCGTCCTTGCGCAGGTACGCGTCGGCGCCGGAGTCGAGCGCGGAGACTTCGGTGGCGGCGCCCGAGGAGGCGGTGAGGAGGAGAACGGGCGTGCGGCGCAGGGCGGAGTCGCTGCGCATCCTCCGGACGACCGCGGCGCCGTCGATGCCGGGCAGGACGCCGTCCACGATGACCGCCGCGGGCCGGCGGTCGGCCGCGAGGTGCAGGCCTTCCTCCCCCGTCTCGGCGGTCAGCACGCCGTAACCCTGCGCTTCGAGCATCTGCCGCAGCTCTTCCCGCACGGTGGCGCTGTCGTCGATGACGAGGATGGTCGGGCGCGCGCCGGGGGGCTGCGAGCCGGCTCCGCGAGTGAGATCGAGCGCCCGCGAAACGACCCACGCGCGGTCGTACGGCTTTCCCGCGTAGTCGTCCGCTCCCGTCCGGAGCCCGCGCACCCGGTCCCGCACCTCCGCTTCCGTCGAGAGCATCATCACCGGCATCGGAGCTCCCGCCGCCGCCTTGATTTCCCTCAGCAGCTCGACCCCGTCTCCGTCCGGCAGCAGCACGTCGAGAATCGCCAGCGCCAGGCCACCCCGCGCGAGCGCTTCCCTCGCTTCCCCCAGCGTCCCGCAGGCCACGACTTCGAATCCCGCCGCCCGGAGGGTCTCCGTGAGGTCCATGCGGACCGTGAGGCTGTCGTCGACGAGGAGCACGCGCGGCGTCATGGACGGACTCCCGCGAGATCCAGAAGCGCGGGTGCGACGGCGGAAAGGGGCAGCACGCGTTCCGCGGCGCCGAGTTCGATGGCTTCGCGGGGCATGCCGAACACGACGCACGATTCCTCGTCCTGCGCGATCGTCTGCCCGCCCGCGCGGCGCACGGCGAGGAGGCCCTGCGCGCCGTCGCGGCCCATGCCGGTCAGGAGGCACGCCGCCAGACCGCTTCCGAGCGAAGCGGCCGCCGTCTCGAACAGGACGTCGACGGACGGACGGCAGGAATGCCGCTCCGGAGCCGCCGTGATGCGGAGCCTGCCCTCGCGCACTTCGAGATGCCGGTCGGCCGGCGGCATCACGATACGCCCCCGGCCCGGCGAGGGAACGGGCTCTCCGTCTTCCGCCGTCGAGACGCGGAGGGGCGACAGCCCGTCCAGCCACTCCGCGAGGGAGGCTGCGAACGCCTGGCCGATGTGGATGACGAGGAGGATGGGGAGCGGGAAATCGGGGGGCAGTCCGCGGACGATGGAGAGCACGGCGGCGGTGCCCCCGGTCGAGGCGCCGATCGCGATGGCCCGGCAAGGGCCGCCGGCGGCGCCTGTCGCCCGCGGCGGCGCCGCGAGCGCTCCGCGCCGCTCCGCGATCCGCGCGCGGGGATGGGTGATCACGCGGATCCGCGAGACCATCCGCAAGGCGCCGCGAAACCGCGTTTCCCACTCTCCCTCCGCCTCCCGTCCGGTCGGTTTCTCGAGCACGTCGACCGCGCCGGCCGCGAGCGCGTCGTACGTCCGGAATACCTCGCCGCGATTCGTGGAGGCCGAGACGATCAGGATCGGCGTGGGGCAATACGCCATGATGTACTCGGTCGCGGCCATCCCCGTCATGACGGGCAGCATCATGTCCATCGTCACGACGTCCGGATGGAGCTTCCGGCACAGCTCGATCGCCGCCGCCCCGTCCCCCGCCTCCCCCACCACCTGGAA
>JACPRD010000117.1 GCA_016190145.1 Planctomycetota bacterium
GCCGACCCCGTCGAGGCCTCCCCTCTCGGCGATCTCGTCGCCGAAGAAGTCTTCCGTTTCGTCGGCGCCTCCGTCGCCGCTCTTCCTCCGGCCTATCGCCGCACCGTCGAGATGCGTTTCTTCGAGTCCCTTCCCGTCGCCGGCATTGCCCGCGCCCTCGGCGTCCCCGTCGGCACGGTCAAGGCCCGGCTCTCGCGCGCGCCGGACATGCTCCGCCAGACCCTCTCCGTCCAGGCCACCACCGCGCGCTTCGTCCTCGGCGTCCGTGAAAAATCCGGAAATCCTGCAACCTTTCCCCGGCGCGGAGGCAAGAAGGAGATGGAAGCCGAATCCGACTGACCCTCTGAGGAGACCCGCATGTCCCGCCACCTCGCCATTCTCCCGCTCTTCGTCGCCCTTTCGATCGCCGCGCGCGCCGAGGAACCGCACACGATCACCGTCCGCGGACGCGGCACCGTCTCCGCCCGGCCGGACACGCTCGTGATGACGTTCGACGCGAGCGGCAAGGCTGAGAAGGCCGCCGACGCCATCGCCAAGCTCCGCGCAAAATCGGACACCCTTCGCACCTCCCTCAACGACGCGCTCAAGGAAAAAGGCCAGCTCAACGCCTCCATCGCCGACACGGGCCTCGCCTGGGGCGGCGCGGGTGGCGCGGGCGAGGCGCAGGTGTTCCTCGGCGCCATGGGCGGGAACCGCGAGGCCGCCGCGGAGACCACCGTCAGCACGCAGCTCAAGGTCACGGTCCCGGGCGTCGACAAGATGCCCTCGGAGGAACTGGCCCTCCTCGTTTCGACGCTTCTCGACAAGGGCACCGACGCCGGTTCCGGCGAAACTGCCGCGGGCGCGAACGCCGCGACCGTGTGGATCACGCGCGCGTACGGCGGCGGCGGCGGCGGGCCCGTGCAGTTCACCTTTTCGGACCCCGACGCCGCGGTCGAGAAAGCCTGGGACGAGGCGATCGCGCGGGCCCGGAAGCGCGCGGAGATGATCGCCTCGAAGCTCGGTCTCACGATCGGCGACGCGGTCCGCGTGCGGGACGCCGCGGCGGGCCCTTCCCCCGAAAGCCCGTCCAACCCCTACGCCGTCGCGATGGCGATGTTCAGCGCGGCGGGCGGCGGAAAGACGACTTCGAGCGGCGAGGTCGAGCTGTCCGCCGAGGTCGAGGTCGAGTTCGAGCTGAAGAAGAAATAGCCGGCCGAAGGCAATCCACGGGGCCCGGGAGACGATCCCGGGCTTTTTTTCGTCAGGGGACGGGGATCTCGAGCCAGGTCATCCCCGGCGGGGCTCCCTCCGTCCGCTCGCGAGCTCCCGCCCGCACCAGCGCCGCCACGTGCGCCCGGCTGATCTCGGGATCCAGGCCGTACGTCGCCTTCAGGCGTTCCGCCTCGTTCCAGTCCACCACGACGAGCGTGATCCGCAGGTCGCGCAATCTCTGCAGCATGCGCGCGGGATCGCGCTCCTCGCGCCAGAGCCGCGCCCAGAGGCCCGTCTCGAACGGCGTCGAGTAGATCGTCCCCTCGGGGTAGTAGAAGGCCCGCGCCTCCGCGACGAGAAGCACCTTCCGGCCCTTGAGCGCCGGCCCCTCCACCAGATCCGCGAAGACCCACGGGTTCCGGAGCGATTCCTCCACTCCCGGCATCCCCGGTTGACGCGTTGCGTCATGAAGCATCTTCCCCTGCCAGGCCGCGGGCGGGATCGCGAGGAGAACGGCGAGGATCCAGGGGAAGCGGGCGCCTGCGGCGGCGAGGGAGGCGGCGCCGAGTCCGGCGGCGGCGGCGAGCGGGACCACGAGGGGGTGGAGGAACCGGGGCTGGAGGTGGGTGGCGGCGATCCAGAAGAGGACCTGCATGGCTGCGAAGGCGGCCGCGCCGGCGGCGAGGGGGCGGGAGGACCGGGTCCGGAAGGCGAAGGCGAGGCCGAGGGCGGCGGCGCACCACCAGGGCGCGCCGAAACCGGGATCGGCGGGACCGCTTTTCCAGAGCAGCGCAAGGCGCGCTCCCGGCGGCGCTTTCGGCCGGTGGGCGTCCATCCAGCGCCACTCCTCGGCCTCGCTCCAGTGGGCGCGGCCGAGCGCGCGGGTGGCGAGCGGGAAGGCGGGATTGCCGGTCCATAGCGTGTTGCGGGCGATGTACGGCGCGTGCATCGCGGCGGCGGCGGCGGCGAAGACCAGCGCGGCGGTCACGAGGCCGCAGGAGCGCCGCGGGCCTTCATCGCGGTCGCGGAAGGCCACCCAGGCGACGACGAGCGGGAGGATGCCGAACCCCGCGGCGGTGAGTTTCGTGCCGGCCGCAGCACCCGCGATCGCGCCCGCGGCCGCCATGACGCGGCGCGTCAATCCCGCTTCCCAGACGAGTACCCAGGCCGACAGGATGAGAAACGCCGTGGCGCATTCGTTGTAGGCGAGCGAACCCGTGACGAGGGTCCAGGGCGGGGCGAGGATCATGAGGCCCGCGACCCAGCCGGCGGCGCGCGAATCGGATCGCGCGCCGATCCAGGCGCCGGCGAGAAGGGCCGTGGCGAGGGCAAAGGAGGCGTGGAGCCACTGGACGGCGAGCATGGCCTCGAAGGCGCCGCCGCGCAGGGACATGAGGGCGAGAGAGACGTTTTCGAGATTGAGCGGGAGGAAGGAGTAGGCGTTGTGGCGAAGCGGGCGGATGGCGCCGAAGGCGAGCCACTCGCGCGGGACCTGGAGGTGGTACTCGAGGGCGTCGTAGCCCGCGGCCTCGCGCGGCCAGAGGAGGCCGGGGGGCATGGAGGCGGCGAGGAAGAGGATCGCGGCGAGGGGCGCGGCGAGGAGGACGGCGGGATGGGAGAGGAACTCGCGGAGGCGGGACGCCCCGGCGCGGAGTTCCTCCCGGTCGAGCGCGCCTGCGAGGCCGGCGGCGGCGATCAGGCCGAAGGCGGCGGGATGGACGAGCCCGCAGAGTCCGGCGAGGTGGCAGAGCGTCATGAGCGCGGCCCAGCCGGTCCCGGCGCGCAGGGCGAGGCGCGCGGCGAAGTGCGCGCGGGCGGGGGCGAGCGGGTCGGGTGCGTCCGGGGAGCGGCCGCGGAGGAGGCGTTCGGCGAGGCGGCCATAGCCCAGCGCGGCGGACCAGGCGAGGGCCACGGTGGCGCCCTCGAGAAGGGCGGTCAGGCCCCAGGCGGGAAGGGCGGCGGCGGCGCCGTGGGTAACGACGAGGGCGGTGGCTGCCGCCACGGTGAGGCCCAGGGCGATGGTGAGGGCGGGATGGAGTTTCATCGTGGGTGGAATAGGGGGATGCTACCGGGAACCGGGGCTGTCCGGTAGGGAGAGGGAGGGTCGTGGTTTTCCGAGGTGGAACGGGTCCTGAGGGGGTGGAGAGGGTCGGAATGTGAATACATTGTCAGGGGTATCCGTGAAGCTGCACATTCAACGGCTCTAGGAAGAGACATAACTCATTTTTGAGAAACAAGTTACATCATCATTTCCGCGCCCTTTGCGCGCCTTCCGCAACTTTCCTCCGCGTGTGGAAAAGTGGTGGAAACGACCAATTCCACCCCCTCGAATGCGTCGTTTCGGGCATGAGCTTTGCGAAATCCCCCGCCCCCTCGCTTCCGTCAGGGCCGCTGCGGAAACGACATCAACACCTGCGTCCCCGGCACAAACGCCAACCCCGTCGCCCTCGGAACACCGCTCATCCCCTCGGATACCACCGCTACCTTCGCTTCGCCGCTCCGCAACGTGAGCTTCGCACCCCACTTCTCCGCCAGCTTCCGTACCTCCCGCAATCCGTTCCCCCTCCCCGCCTCCGCGAATCGCGACAAGTTCCGGAAAAACGCCGCGTCCAGCGCCTCCAGGTCCGTCCGGCACGCCAGCCGCGGCGCCAGCGACGCCCGCACGCCGCATCCGCCGTCCACGACCGCGATCTTCACGATGTTCCGCCCGCGGTGCCTGTACTTCTGGATCGCCGCCCACCCGTGCGCGCCCGCGTGCTCGGGGATGTTCCCGCAAAGCTCCGAAAGCGCCACGCAGAAGTTCCGCACGTCACCCTTCGCGTAGTTCAGGTACCGCCGCAGCTTCTCCGCCGCCTCCGTCGTCACGCGCCCCAGGATCTCCCCCACGTCCTCCTCCCGACTCACCCGCGTAAACTCCAGCAGCACGTCCTCGTGCTTCTCCGATGGCGCGCTTCCCCCCAGCGCCTCCCAGAACCCGATCCTCCCCAGCCAGGCGCGCGGGCGCGGATGCGTCGGCTCGACCCAGCGGCCGCCGGCCCACAGGTGCTCGAGCAGGATCCCGAGCGCGTTCAGGTCGATGAACTCCACCTGTGAAAAATCGAGGACCCCGCCGCGCGGCGAAACCAGCTCGCGCTCGACGTCGTCCTGGTAGACCCGCACCGGAAAGGTCATGGTAGATTCACCGGAAAGACGACCCTGACCGTCGTCCCCCCGGATCCCGAGTCGACCGCAATCTCGCCATTCATCTCGTCCACGAGGCGCTTCACCGTCGCCAACCCCAGCCCCGTTCCGCCCGGTCTGTCGGATGCGAACGCCTCGAACAGCTTCGCCCGCACCGCCTCCGGAATCCCGCCTCCCGTGTCCTCCACCCGAAGCTCCGCCCGCCCGTCCCGCGGCACCGTCACCACCCCCACGCGCCCCTTCGCGGGCGTCGCCTCGAGCGCGTTCGCCACGAGATTGTCCAGGATGCGCCGGACGTGCGACGCGTCCCCGCTGAACCCGGGCGCCCCCTCGTCGCGCACCTCCAGCGCCACGCCCCGGTGCCCCGCCTGCGCGCGGAAGTGCTCGACGGACTCGCGCGCGATCGCCGCGAGATCCACCGGCTCCCGCCGCGGCGGCCCCGGCGGCGCCGCCATCGCCATCAGGTCCGCCACCGCCTTGTCCAGCCGCTTCACCTCCGCCACGATCCGACCCAGCGTCTCCCGCTTCCCCGCGTCCGCCTCGTCGCGCTCCAGCATCTGCGCCATCATGAGCACGCCGGTGAGCGGATTCCGGAGGTCGTGCGCGACCCCGGCCGCCACCCGCCCCGCCGCGGCCCAGCGCTCGTCCTCGCGGTGGCGCCGGATCGCCGCCTGCATCCGGTTGAACGCCTCCGCAAGCCGCTGAAGCTCGTCGCCGCTCGTGACGACGACGTCGCGCGTCTCGTCGCCCGCGGCGACGCGCTCGGCGCCGGCGAGAAGAGCCCTCACGGGCCGGAGCATGGCCCGGCCGATCAGGACGCCCAGGGCGAGCACGCACAGGAACGAGCCGGAGGCGAGCATGAGAAGAGGCCGGGTCGCGGCCGCCTTCGCCGCTTCCAGTTTCCCGGCTTCCCAGGCGAAGACGAGCGACGTCTCGCCCTCGCGGATCGCGACGACCCGGTATTTTCCCGCCTCCGCGAACGGCCGCTGGGGATCCGCGGCCCGCGCGACGCGTTCGGTGTCCTCCCGGGACAGCGTCGAACCGCGCGGCGCCCCGAACGACAGGTCCACGATGTCCGCGTCCGCCGCCGATTTCACGTGGCCGAGCATCCCGGCGTTCAGGAGGAAGCCGCTCCGGGCCAGGAGGCGCGAGATTTCTCGGGCCTGCTGAAGGGCCCTCTCCTCGACCGCCCGGCGCGCCGCGGTGGCGGCGCTCCAGACGATGAGCGCGTAGGCCGCGCCGGAGAGGAGCAGGAACGGAACGACGATGCGCGCTGTGAGCGACTTCTTCACGCGAGCAGTTCCGGCAGCATCTCGAGCGCCCGGTGGGTGCGCGAGCCGTGCCACGTGAGAAAGCTCCCGTCGAACAGGCGGAAGGGCAGGTCGCGGAAGCCGGGGAACTGGCGGAAGAAGTCGTCGGCGTGGGAGGCGTTGAATCGGTAGGGTTCGTCGGGGAAGAGGAGGAGGTCGGGGCGGGACGCGGCGATGAGCGCGGGGTCGAGGGGGAAGTAACGAAGGGGCCCGCGGGCGAAGACGTTCTCATAGCCGCAGTGCTTGAGGAGGTCGCTCGCGTAGGTATCGCCGCCGAAGCTCCACCAGGGGTCGCGCCAGATGAACGCGAGCGCGCGGGGGCGGGCGCCGGTGTCGCGCTGGCAGCGGTTCATGGCGGCGCGGATGCGATCCGCGAGGGCCGACGCGACTCTCTCCGCGGCGCCCGCGACGCGGCCGAGATCGAGGATAGTCGCGGGCACGTCCGCGACGCGGCGCGGGTCGGTGACGAAAACGGGGCAGAACGTCTCGATCGCCTCGACGTCCTCGCGGCGGTTCTCGTCGCGGTTGGCGATGACGAGGTCGGGGGCCGCGGCGCGGAGCCGCTCGAGATCGGGGTTCTTCGTGCCGCCGGCCGTCGGGACGCCGCGCGCTCCCGGCGGCGCCGGGCAATAGACGGTGCGGGCGACCAGGCGATCCGCCAGCCCGAGGTCGTACAGCGTCTCGGTTCCGCTCGGATACAGGCACGCGATGCGCGCCGGACCCGCGCGCGGCGCGACCTCGACCCCCCTTGCATCCCTCACGCGCGGGATCAGAATTTCGTTTCCTTCGCGGCCATCACCACCGCCTTGTCCTCCGCCTGGTCGGGCGACAGCTTGTAGAGAAGCCGCACCTGGACGGCGCCCGCGGGCGCCTTGGCGTCGAATTCGAGCGCCCGCGACTCCTTCGGCTTGATCCGGTTGTTCTTCGTCCGCAGGTCGAACGTCTCGCGCCAGGTGGCGGCCTCCTTGCCGTCGGCCCCCGTCACGCGGACCACGAGGACGAGCTCGCGTTCACCGCCGCCGGGAAGATTGTGTCCCGCCCCCTCATTGGTGACCGTCACCATGACCTTCCCTCCCTCGACCTTCACGTCCAGCACCGCCGCCTTCTTCAGGAAATCCGCGTCGTGCGCCCCCGGCCACGTGTGCTTTCGCCCGTCCCGCGGAAACCCTCCCTGCTTGTCAAATGTCTTCCGCTTCACCTCCGGCATGTGGCACGACTGGCAGGTGCGGCCTTCCTTCTCGTAGACGCTCCCCTTCCAGGAATCCACCTGGTTGTGGACCTGGTCGGTGCCATGGCAGGAAGCGCAGATGGCGACTCCGGTGACCATGCCCTTGTCCTGCCGGTTGGCATGGCCCTTGACCATGTCGGCGGCCGGGTAGGGGCCGACGATGGTGCCGATGTCCTCGGGTTTCGCGCCGGGGATCTGGTGGCAGCTCACGCACGCCACTCCCTCGTCCAGCGACTTCGACCGCGCCGCGGGCTGCTTGCCGAGGGCGTTCTGCGTCTGCACGGGCACGTGGCAGCCGTGGCAAGCCGCCTGCTTGTCTCTCGGGAGCTTCGCCTTCTCCGCCTGGTAGTGCTCGTCCTTCCAGGCCTTGCCGTGATGCGAAGCCGCCCACTCCTTGACGTACTCCGCGTGACAGAGGTGGCATCCGTTCATCACCGCGGGGACGGACTGGGGCCCCGGGCCCTGCGTCCCGGCGCGGCGGGAGGGAACGAGAAGCGTCGCCGCGATGGCCGCGGCGGCGGCGGCGTGGACGAAGCGGAGGCGGCTCATTCGCGCCTCATCCGGATCACTTCGAGAACGTAGATCTTCTTCTCGAAATCCTGGTGGTGAAGGATCACGTCGTCGAGCCCGTCGCCGTTCAGGTCGGTCACGAGCGCGGGTTCGCTGGCCATTCCCTGCGAGTCCCGGATCGGGATCGTGCGGTCGACGGCCTTGTGGAAGACGCCGTCCGCCGTTCCCAGCCGGATGTCGAGCGAGTCCGATTTGTCCTTCGTCATCAGGTCGCGAAGCCCGTCGCCGTTCACGTCGCCGTCGAAGTTGATGAGGAACGAGGTCTCCAGGCGCTGGGAGTCCCGCGTCACCGAGAGGATCAGCGGAACCGTCACCGCCAGTTCGTAGTCCGGCTGTGGATAGCCCCCGTCCGCCCTCGCGAGATAGAAGAACGTCTTCAGCTCCAGCTTGCGCGAAAAGAAGATCTCGAGAATGTCCCAGAACCCGAGCTGCGGAATGTTGAGCAGCACCAGGTCCTGCCTCCCGTCGCCGTTCAGATCGCGCAGCATCGGGATCCCGTCCCGCTTGAACGTCCATCCCCCGAGCTGCACGACCTGCCCCTCCGTGAACGGCTTATCGCCGCCCCCACGGAACACCCCCACCTTCCCCTTCCCAGGCAGCATGATCGCCACGTCCGCCCGCCCGTCCCCGTTCACGTCCGTCACTTCCGGCGCGACCGCCGCGAAGTAATCGAACATCTCGCGGCGACGCCGGCGCTTCTTGATGAACTTGTTGAAGTTGAACTGCCGGCTCGGCGCCACGCTGAACAGCGCCCCCGCGCGCTGGTGCACGCAGAGCACGGGGCCGCGGAAATAGAGGAAGTCCGCCTTCTTGTCGCCGTCAAAATCCGCGAGCTCGAACTTCGGAAACGAGACGGCCCGCACCACCATGTTCTGGAACGAGCCGCCCCCCATGCTGAGCGTCGGCTCCGTCGGCATCGCCAGCTTCTGCGCCAGCTCGTACTCCCCCGGCGCCGCGCACAGGTAGAACGCCAGGAACCCCTTCCGCGGCACGATCAGGTCCAGCCGCCCGTCCCCGTCGAGATCGGCGAGGAAGTCCCGGGGACGGGGTTTCTCCAGAAGCGTGTTCTCGAACGCCGTGACCGCCGTGAGCAGGTTGAGCGGCGCGGCGTCGACCTTGTTGTCCGCGATCCGCCAGGCGCGCACGCCGGAGCCCGTCAGACCCACCAGCTCCGGCCCCGCCTGCCCGTCCACGTCGCCGAACGCGAAGACCGCGACGTCCGCCGGCAGCGCGAACTGCGTGGAACGGTCGGGCTGAAGCGAGTAGCCGCGCGGTTCCTTGTAGAAATAGATGTTGAGCACCCGCCCGGCCTGCCAGATCAGCTCCTTCTTGCCGTCGCCGTTCAGGTCCAGGGCGAGAAGGGCGTCGATCTCCTCCTGCGAGGTGAATTCGTTCGCGTCGGCGGGCAGGGCGGCGATGAAGAGCATGAGCGCGGCGGCGAGCCGCGACGGCAGATTCATTCCGGGTCTCCGGGTCCCCTGGGGTTGGCAGGGCTCACTATAACACCGCGAAGCGCCGCGGATTCCCCCCGGATGCACGCGCCGGACCGGCGTGCACGCCTCGCGTGTACCTCCCTCGGTTTCCGGACCTCTTCACCCGGCACGGAATTTCCGAGGGTGTGTGGCCGCAACGACCTTCGGGAGACAAGCCATGTTCACGATCGCCAGCACCGACGGAGAGATGGTGATTGCCCTCGTAGAATTGTTCGTCACGCTAGCCGTGCTGGCAGGCGCTCTCTGGGTCGGGTACCTGGAATTACGGAAGGGCATGCCGGCGTCGAGCCTGGCCACGCGGCGCCTGCGGCCCCGGGTCCGGCCGTTCGGGAAGGCAGAGACGTTCTTCCCAAAAAAAGAAGTCGACCTGCCTCCGGGAAACGTACGCGCCAGGAGGATCGTCCGATGAACGGACAGCGGAATACGCGCCCTGGGCAGCGCTGCACGCGGAAACGCGTGGAAGGAGCGTGAGACGAAGTCTGGGGCTGGCATCAGGATTGCGTATCAGGAACTCCAGTCGTCAAACAAAGTGAAGGCGAAACCGATGGCCGACCTCCTGCTGTTCATTGCGTCGACCCTCCTGGACATCGCCCTGGTCCTTGCGTCGCCCCTCCTGGACATCGCCTGCATCTTGTTGGGCCTCGGGCAGCGCAGATAGACGCGGCTCGGGGATGAAAGGAGGGCGCCGGGGCACCCCCCCACCCCTCTGCGGGACCTCCCCCGGTCCCGCACCCGGCGCCCTCCGCGGGCGAGGCGGTGCCCAGGGCACCGCTTCCCCCGCGGAGAATCGCACTCAGAGTTTGAGCAAAAATCGATGGGGGCACAGCGGCGCCGGCGAGAAAAGTTTTTCCAGTCCGGGAACTTTGGGAGCGCCGTCGCCGCCGGCCCCCATCGATTTTCACTCAAACTCTGGGAGGCAAAGCACTTCCTGAGAGCGTGAAAAAATTCGATCGCAGGCGCGGTCGGGGCGAGCGAGCGAAGCGAGCGAGGTCCGACC
>JACPRD010000120.1 GCA_016190145.1 Planctomycetota bacterium
GGGTGGCGGGGGCGTGGCGGGACGGGATTGCGAACGAGTGGGCGTGGATGTGGCAGGCGGCGGCGTTCCGGCTGTGGCCGGTCGCGGAGGCGGAGGAATGGCGGCGGGTTTTCCGGCCGCTTGCGGTGGCGCACCAGCGGCGTGGGGGGGAAGAGGCGGGCTCGTGGGATCCGAGCGGGCCGCACGCGCGGGTTTTCGGGCGCGAGGCGGGGACGGCGTGGATGGTGCTGGCGCTGGAGCGGCGGTGCCGGCTGCGGATGGCGGCGGCGCGGTGGGAGGAGATCAAGCAGCCGAGGCATGAGAAGTACGTGAATCTGAAGCCGGTGCCGGTGGACTGCGAGGTTTGCGGGCTTCGGATCCTGACGGACACGAAGTTCTCGAAGGGGGAGGGGCCGAGGGTTCACTATTTCTGCAGTCATGAGTGTCAGGAGAGGTGGGAGATGGATCCTGGGGAGTATCGGGACAGGTAGGGGGGGGCGGGGAGAAGCGCGGAGGCCAAGGGCCAGGAAAACGATCAAACGGTCAATTCCAAGTGCCAACCCGGGCCGACTTCGGATCCACGACTTGGTCTTGATGCTTTGGGAATTGAACGTTTTCTTGGCCCTTGGGCATTCGCGCTTCCCCCGGCGACCTCCGCACAGCATTGTCTCGTGGGAGGGGGGCTTGTCCAATTCAGGTTCAAACATGCCAAAAAGCGATTTTCGACGTGTATACGTAACTCCTCTTCTGCAAATGAGTTGTGGAATTATGCATATTTTTCCTAAAGTTGACACTTTACACTTTATGAAATATAAAGTAAGTGCGACGGGACGCGACGGAGACGCGAACCGCGCTCAACTCAATTTCGACAAACGGAGAGGGGATCCATGATCAGCCTGATTGACCGCGTGATCGGTTGCTTCAGCACCGACATGGGCATCGACCTCGGCACCTGCAATACGCTCGTGTGCGTCCGCGGCTCCGGGATCGTCCTCAACGAGCCCAGCGTCGTCGCGGTCAAGAAAGGCACCAACCAGATCCTCATGAACGGCCAGGCCGTCGGCTTCGCCGCCAAGGAAATGCTCGGGAAAACCCCCGGCAGCATCGAAGCCATCCGGCCCATGAAGGACGGCGTCATCGCCGATTTCGACATCACCGAAGCGATGATCAAGTACTTCATCCAGAAAATCCACAAGCGCAAAGGCTGGTTCCGCCCCCGCGTCATCGTCGCCCACCCGAGCGGCATCACCGGCGTCGAAAAGCGCGCCGTCCTCGCCAGCGCGGAACGCGCCGGCGCCCGCCAGGTGTTCCTCGTCCCCGAACCCATCGCGTCGGGCATCGGCGTCGGCCTCCCCATCCAGGAGCCCCACGGCTCGATGATCGTCGACATCGGCGGCGGCACGAGCGAAATCGCCGTTCTCTCCCTCGGCGCCGTCGTCGCGTGCAAGTCGATCCGCGTCGCGGGCGACGAGCTCAACGACGCCATCATCAAGCACTGCAAGGAAACCTATAACCTCTACATCGGCGAAAACACCGCCGAGAAGATCAAGCTCGAGATCGGCTCCGTCGCCCCGACCGAAAAACCCCTTCAGATGGAAGTCCGCGGCCGCGACGTCGTCACCTCCATGCCCCGCTCCATCGTCGTCTCGGGCGACGAGGTCCGCGCCGCCCTCCTCGAGCCCGTTCAGCGCATCGTCAAGGCGATCAAGGAAACCCTCGAACAGATCCCGCCGGAAATCAGCGCCGACCTCGTCGAGAGCGGCATCACCCTCGCGGGCGGCGGCGCCCTCCTGCGCGGCATCAAGGCGGCCATCACCCGGGAAATCGACATCCCCGTCACGATCGCCGAAGACCCCCTCACCGCGGTCGCGCGCGGCACGGGCGTCATCCTCGATAACCTGGACCGCCTCCGCGACTCGATCGAGTCCTCCGAAGACATCGACTAGGCGGACGCCTTGCGATCCCTTCCCCTGAAATGGACCGTCCCTGCCGTCCTCGCGGCCGGGTCGGGCGCGCTCATCCTCCTGCAAGCGCGCCTCCCGGCCGGGCCGCGCTACGCCCCGTTCGCCATGCTCCGACCCATCGCGGAGCTGCGCGGCGGCGACGGCGAGGCCGAACGCCTGCGCCGCGAAAACGGCGAGCTGCTCGCGGCGCTCCTGGCGGAACAGCAGAAAGCGGGGGCGCTTCAGGAGAAACTGCGAAGCGTCTCCGAGTACCGCGAGTCGGGCATCGCGGGGCTGCCGCCCGTGCTGAACGCCGCCGTGATCCTTTCGGAGGACGCCTCGGGCTGGCACGGCACGGTCCTGATCGACAAGGGTGCGCGCCACGGCGTGAAGCCCGGCATGAACGTCGCGGAGGGCGCGTGCGTGGTGGGGCGCGTGCTGGAGGCGGGCGATTCGACGTCGCGGGTACGGCTGGTGACGGACGCGCAATTCAGAATGAAGTGCGCGGCGGTGCAGCGGGGGAGCGGTGCGGCGCCGGTGACGGCGATGCTGTTCGGGAACGGGGACGGGACGTGCCGGCTGGAGTTCGTGCTCGACCGCGAGCCCGTCGCGCCCGGCTGGATCGTGACGAGCGTGAACGACCCGGACCGCGGGTGGGTTGCGGGGATGATCGTGGGAGAGGTCGTGAAAGGCGGGGACGCGGAGGGGGTGTACGGGGAGTTCGTCGTAAAGCCGCGCGTCGAGGCGGACCGGCTGAGGCATGTGCTTGTTCTTATCGGGAAGTGAGGGTTTGAAGCAGGAGTCGGGGAACTTCAAAGGGACAACCGCAACTTTCAAGCAACTTCAAAATAGACAACTTCAGAAGACAACAGGCGGACCCGGAAAGCGGGGGGGCGTGCCGAGAGTCGCCAGAAACCCGCGACCCGTTGTCGTTTGAAGTTGTCTTCTTGAAGTTACTTGCAGTTTGAAGTTCACCCCTTGCATTTTCCCGCGTCATACCCGCCCCCACGGGCCTACCCCATGAACTGGATCGTCTTCCTCATCCTCGCCATCACCGCGACGGCCGCGCAGCTCACGCTCGCGCCGATGTTCGGCGTCGGGCGCGCCGCGCCCGACCTCGCCATCGTCCTGTTCGCAGCCATCGCGCTTCGCACCGGCACGCCGTCCAGCTGCTTCGCCGCCTGGTCTCTCGGTCTCGCGCGCGACCTGTGCGGGGGAAGCGGTCCCGGGCCGTTCGCGCTCATGTTCCTCTTCTCGGCCCTCCTGACCGGCGCGCTCCGCGGAGTCCTCTTCCCCAGCCGCCCTCTCGGCATGGGCCTGGGGGCGTTCATTGCGGCGTGGATGGTGCATGCGCCGTACGGGGTGGTGATGGCGTTCCGGTACGGGACGGGGCTGGGCTGGGCGCTCGCGCACGCGTTCGCGATCGCGGCGCTTACGGGCATCGTGGGGGCGATGGCCGCGCGGCCGTTCGCGCGGATCCGCGGGGTGGCCGGGTGGGCCCCGGACCGGGAGCTGCTCGCATGACGAAGCTCCGCGTCGTGGTGCTGAGCCTGCTCCTCGCGGTGCCGTTCTGCGTGCTCGAGGCCAGGCTGTTCTGGATGCAGATCCTCAACGCCGAGGAGTATCGCTGCCGCGCCGACTGGACGCGCGGCTGGGTCGAGGTGGTGCCGACGCCGCGCGGGCAGGTGCGGGACCGGAACGGGGAGGTGCTGGCGGCGGAGGAGCGGTGTTTCGACGTGGAGCTGGTGCTGGCGGATTTCGAGCTGCCGCGGCAGAAGGGGCGGGAGCCGGACCTCGACTACACGAAGCTCGCCGCGGTGCTGCGGGCCGTGGCGGGGCTGGCCGGGGTTGAGGCGGAGGCGGTATACGTGAAGGGGCGGAAGATCCTGTCGCAGGTCGAGACGGCGATCACGAAGCGAACGACGGTGCCGGGGAAGCCGGCGGGTGTGCGCGAGGCGCGGCTGATCCGGCGGCAGGAGTGGCGGCAGCCGTACCGGCTGTGGACGGGGCTGACGTTCGACCAGGCGGCGGAGATCGCGCTGGACGACGCGCGGTTCGCGGGGCTGGAGATCCGCGAGCGGACGCGCCGGACCTGGCCGCAGGGGCGCACCGCGTGCCACATCTGCGGGTACGTAGGGCTGCTGGACGCCGCGCGGTACGACGAGCGCGAGAAGGCCGGCAGGTTCCGCGGCGAGATGGGACTGTCGCTCGACGCGGTCGAGCTGGATCGCCAGCGGGCGGCCGGGTGGTTCCGGGAGGAGATGGCGGGGAAGCTCTCCCTCGAGGAATACGAGCGGCTGGAGTTCCGCGGCGCCTTTTACGGCGACTGGGTCGGCCGCGACGGAATCGAGCGGATCTACGACGGCGAGCTGTCCGGCGGGCGCGGGCTCGAACGGCGCGAGAAACACCTGCTGACGAAGCGGGAGTCGCTGAAGGAGCGCGTCGCACCCGGAACCGGCCGCGACATCGTCCTCACGCTCGATCTGCGGCTGCAGCGGCGCGCCGAGGAACTGCTCGCAAAACTGCCGCCCGGATCGAACGGCCTCCCGCTCAACGGCTCGATCGTCGTCCTCGACG
This sequence comes from Planctomycetota bacterium, assembly GCA_016190145.1. Classification (GTDB taxonomy): domain Bacteria; phylum Planctomycetota; class MHYJ01; order WSZJ01; family WSZJ01; genus WSZJ01. Next base: position 4,500 of record JACPRD010000120.1, read on the forward strand.
TCGAGACCGGAGAGGTCCTCGTGCTGGCCTGCCATCCGGGATTCGACCTCAATCTCTTCAAACCCCCCATGCCCGCCGCCACCTACGACGCCCTCCGCACGGCCCCCGACGCGCCGCTCCTCCACCGCGCCATCGCCGGCCAGTTCCCCATGGGCTCGATCTTCAAAGTCGTCACCGGCGCCGCGGCGCTCGAAAAGGGCGTCCTCACCGCCGCCGATCTCCTGCCCTGCAACGGCCAGTACGACCCCGAGCACTTTCCCAATCACTTCGCCTGCTGGATCAAGGCACGCGGCGGCGCGCACGGCGACCTCACCATCCGCGACGCGATGGCTCGGTCCTGCAATTGCTACTTCTTCGAGGCTGGGAAACGTGCCGGCATCGACGACATCGCGCGGATGGCCGACCTCTTCGGGCTGGGCCGGAAAAGCGGGATCGACCTTCCTGGTGAGGAAGGGGGTCTCATGCCCACGCCCGCCTGGCGTCGCGCCAGGGGCGGCGGGAGGTGGGGAACGGCGAACACCCTGAACGTTTCGATCGGCCAGGGCGAGATCCTGGCCACGCCGCTTCAGGCCGCGCGGCTCATGGCGGGGGTCGCGACGGGGCGCCTGCCAGTGCCCCGCCTGCGGCTCGACGCGCCCGCGAAGTTCGAGGAGCTTCCCCTGAGGCCCGAAACGCTCCGCGCCCTCCGGAACGGCCTCGAAACCGTCTGCATGGAAGCCTGGGGCACCGGCCACTCCGCCCAGCTCCACCTCTTCAAGGCCGCCGGCAAAACCTCCACCGCCCAGTCCAGCTCCCGCGCCCTCGGCCTCGAGCACCACGGCTGGTTCGCCGGTTACGCGCCGTTCGACCGGCCGCGCTACGCGTTCTGCGTCATGATCGAACACGGCGGGGCGGGAAGCGGGCTTTCGGCGCAGACGGCGGCGCGCATGCTGCACCTGCTCTACCCCGAGGTCGCCTGGACGGATCCGCTCGACCCGGCGGCCCCGGCCGGACCGCCACCCGAGACTCCGCAGCCCGACGCCCTCGAGTCCGGGGAGGACGCGGAATGACGCTTCCCAAGGGCCTGTTTTCCCCCTCCCTGCCGATCATCCTGCCGGTTGCAATCCTCGTCGCGATCGGCCTGCTGTCGATCTGGACCGCGGCGCCTGTCCTCATCCCGGTGGACGGGGGGATGCACGATGCCGCGCGCGCCGTGCTGAAGTCGTTTTTCGGCAAGCAGTGCGTCGCGGCGCTGATCGGCGCGGTGGCTGCCTTCGCGATTTCGCGCATGCGCCCGAACCGCATCCGCGCGGTCGGCTACAGCCTGTACGCGTCGTGCCTTGCGATCCTCCTGGTCCTGTTCGTGCTTGGCCGCGTGCGCAACGGGGCCCGGTCGTGGTTCGTGCTCGGGCCGTTTTCGATCCAACCGTCCGAATTCATGAAACTCGCCTTCGTTCTCACGCTCGCCCGCTTCCTCATGTGGCGCAAGGAGCCCGATCGCTTCAGCCGCCTGATCGCCCCCGCGCTCCTCGCGTTCGTTCCGTTCACGATCATCCTTCTCCAGCCGGACCTCGGCACGGCGCTGGTGTTCCCGGCGATGTTCCTCGGGATGATGTGGGTGGCGGGAGTACGGAAGCGGCATCTCGCGCTGGGTTTTCTCGCTGTGGCGATCGCGACGCCGCTGGCGTACCAGTTCGCGTTCAAGGAGTACCAGAAGCAGCGATTCCAGGCGTTTCTGAACCCTGAAGCGATGAGCATGGGGGCGGGGTTTCAGCTGTTGCAGTCGCAGAAGGCGATCGGGTCGGGGGGATTTGCGGGACGGGGCTGGGGGGAGTCGGAACAGGAGGGGCCGGAGGCCTTCGTGCCGGAGCGTCACAACGACTTCATTTTTTCGGTGATCGGGGAGGAGTGGGGGTTTCTGGGGGCGACGGCCGTCCTGCTGATGTACCTGACGTTGTTGACTGCGATGCTTCTGGGGGCGTTCCGATCGCGGGAGGCTTTCGGGCGGTTGGTGCTGGTGGGGATGGCATCGGGGTTTGGGACGCAGATTTTCGTAAATGTCGGGATGACGATCGGCGTGGCTCCGATCACCGGAATCACTTTGCCTTTCTTGTCTTATGGCGGATCGTCACTTCTGGCGTCGCTGCTTTCCGGAGGGGTTGCCTGGAATGTCACGACGCAGAGGATGTTGACGCTGGCGGGGAAGGATTTCATGGAAGGGGCGGGTGAAGTTCGCGATCTCGGAACTGACCAGTGGAAGCGATCAGCGTAAACCATTACTGAAAAGTAACTTGCAGACGTTTTCAACGGTTTATCAACCCACCTTAACACCCTTGACACAAAGCTCGTGCCGCTTATAATTGCCCTCTTCACAACAGGGCCTCAGGGGGAGGATTGGCAGAAATGAGCAAGGCCTCACTGGACGCCAGCGGCATCCGGAAACGGGTCCGCGCCACCGTCCGTACCCTGGAACGCCGGTACGACGGTACCCCTCTCAAGAACGGCCGCTCCTCCATCGAACAACTCGTCTACTGCATCGCGGCCCGCCAGAATCCCGAACGCAAGGCCGCCGGCGCCATCCGGGACCTGAAGTCCGGCTTCGCCGGCTGGAACGAAGTCCGCGTCTCCTCAGTCCTCGAGATCGCCGACATCCTCAAGCAGCACGATATCTTCCAGCCCATCCCCAAGGCCGAACAGATCATCCGTGCCCTCAGCCGCACTTTCTCCGACTCACATAAGGTGAAATTCGACGAGCTGACCCGCGACCGCGCCGAAGAAGCCCGCGTCTACATGACCCGCAAACTCGGCCTCCCGTCCCCCGTCATCGCAGACTTCCTCTTCTCCGCCCTCAATTACGGCAAACTCCCCGTCGACGAACCCGTCGGCCGCCTCCTGCAGCGCCTCGGCCTCGTCTCCAACAAGCTCGACTTCCCCAAACTCGAAAAAACCGTCTCCGATGGCCTCACGGCGCGCGAGGCCGCCACCGCCTACCGCATCCTCGAATCCCACGCCACACAGATCTGCACCGAGCGCGACCCCGCCTGCGGCCGCTGCGTCCTCTTCCAGGATTGCCCCGAGGGCCAGGCCCGCAAGGCCGCCGCCGAACAGGCCGTCATCGAGGCGGAAAAGGCCGCCGAGGCCGCGCGCGTCGCCGCCCGCGAGGAGGCGCTCCGGCTCAAGCTCGAGGCGGAAAAGGCGAAGAAAGCCGAAGCGGACAAACTGAAGAAGGCGGAGGCGCTGAAGAAGGCCGAGGCGAAGAAGGCCGAAGCCGCGAAGAAGGCGGAGGCGCTGAAGAAGGCCGAAGCCGCGAGAAAGGCCGCCGCCACGAAAAAGGCGGCGCACGCGAAGCCCGCGGCGAAGAAGGCGAAGGCCGGCGCACGTCCCGCCAGGGCCGCCCGCCGTGCCGGCACGGGCCGGAGGCCCGACCCTGGGGGGCGTCCACACACCCGGGCCGCCGGCCGCAAGCGCAAGCGCTGAAGCGGCCGGTATCGCGGGTCCATCCGGACGCGTTCAGACGCACTGCGCCCCTTCTCTAACCCCAAAGAAACTCCCCAAGGTATAATCGCATCGCCGTCCATCCCCACCCGGCCCCCCCCGCCGGGTCCCGCACAGGAGGTTTTCATGTCCGGTCACAGCCATTGGGCGACCATCAAGCACAAGAAGGCCGCCGCCGACGCCAAGAAAGGCAAGGCCTTCTCCAAGGTCGTGAAGCTGATCATGGCCGCCGCGAAGAAGGGCGGCGGCGATCCAAAGACGAACATCAAGCTCATGTACGCGCTCGAGAAGGGGCGTGAGTGCAACCTGCCGAGGGACACGGTCGACAAGGCGATCAAGAAGGGCACGGGCGAGCTCGAAGGCGTGACGTACGACGAAGTCACGTACGAGGGCTACGGACCCGGCGGGTGCGCGATCATGGTGGACGCGCTCACGGACAACCGGAACCGCACGGTCTCCGAGGTCCGGAAGCTGTTCGAACACAAGGGCGGCAAGATGGGCGACACGGGATGCGTCGCGTTCATGTTCGAGAAGAAGGGTGTGATGCTGATCCCGAAGGGCGACCTGAACGACGACAAGGCGATGGAGCTGGGGCTCGAGATCGGCGCGGAGGACGTGCAGCCCGCCGACGATTCCTACGAGGTGACCTGTTCGCCCGCGGATTTCAACTCGGTCGTAATGGCGCTCAAGGAGCGGAAGATCGAGACGAGCTCGGCTTCGGTCGTGCGCGTCGCGAAGGACAGGATCGACCTCGACCACGGCAAGGCGCAGAAGGCCGTCGAGCTGATGGAACTCCTGGAAGATCACGAGGACGTCCAGGAAATCGCTTCCAATTTCAACCTGCCGGAAGGATTCGGCGCGTAGGCGACACCATGGCGAAAATTCTCCTCAAAGGGATCACGGGGCTCGTCAAAGACGAGACCTTTCCGATCGAGGCGGGACAGAACGTCACGGTCGGGCGGAGCCGCTCCTGCGAGATTTCGATCAAATCCTGCAACGCCTACACGCTGATGTCGCCCGAGGCGCGCGACCGGGACGAAGGGCTGCTGACGGTGTCGCGGAAGCACCTGAAGATCAAGTTCGCGAAGCCCGATTCGGTCGAGCTGGAGGACCTGAGTTCGAACGGGACGTTCCTCGACGGCAAACGCGTGGACAAGATGGTGATCGCGGACCTGCAGTCGAAGCCGTACGAGCTGAGGCTGGGGAGGAGGGAGACGTTTCGCATGGAGTTTTCGGCTTCGTAGGCGCATGACCCGCATCCTCCTCACCCTGGGCGATCCGCTCGGCATCGGCCCCGAGATCGCCGCGGCGGCGCGCAGGGCGTGCCCCGGCGTGAAAACCGTCGGTCCCCGCGCGCTGGGCGCCGATGTCCCGACACCCTGCGATCCGCTTCCGACGCGCCGGGGCCCCTGCGCGGAGGGCGGCGCGGCGGCGATGGCGGCGCTGCGGAAGGCGGCGGCGATGTGCCTCGCGGGGGAAGCGGACGCCGTGGTGACGGCGCCGATTTCGAAGGAGGCGCTCAAGCTCGCGGGGGAGCCCTTCCCCGGCCACACGGAGTTCTTCGGCAAGGTGTGCGCGGTGCGGCGGCCGGTGATGGCGTTCTCGGCGGGGGACCTGTTCGTTTCGCTCGTGACGATCCACATTCCGCTCAAGCGCGTGCCGCTGGCCGTGACGCGCGAGGGCGTCCTTCACACGATCGTGCGGACGCACGAGGCCCTGCGCGAAGGGTTTGGCAAGGCGCGCCCGCGGATCGCCGTCTGCGGCCTCAACCCGCATGCGGGCGAGAACGGGATGTTCGGCCGCGAGGAGATCCGAACGATCGGCCCGGCGGTCGAGGACGCGCGGAAAAAGGGCATCGAAGCCACCGGGCCGCATCCTGCGGACTCGCTGTTCGCGAAGCGCGATTTCGACGGGGCGGTGGCGATGTACCACGACCAGGGACTGGTGGCGGTGAAGGCGCTGGGGTGGCGGACCGCGGTGAACGTGACGCTGGGGCTGCCGTTCGTGCGGACGAGCCCCGATCACGGGACGGCGTTCGACATCGCGGGGAAGGGGAAGGCGGATCCGCAGAGTCTCATTGAAGCGGTGAAACTGGCGAAGAAGCTGGCGGGTGCGCGGAAGGCGGGAAAGCTGTTCTGAGAGCGTGAGAAAAATTCGATCTACGGTGCGGTCGGACCTCGCTCGCTTCGCGAGCTCGCCCCGACCGCGCCTGCGATCGAATTTTTTCACGCTCTCAGGA
>JACPRD010000121.1 GCA_016190145.1 Planctomycetota bacterium
CGCTTCGCGCGCCACACGAAGCGGAGTGGACTTCAGTGTTCCCGGGCCCCCGTGTGCCCGGGAACACAGAATTCCACCCCGACCGAGGTGGCGCGCGAAGCGCGCCCCTTATAGCTTATGGCTGCCTTCTACTCCGGGAATTTGAATCCCTTCTGGTTATCGCGCCACCATTTCTTCCACCCCAGCCAATCCTCCCCGAAGTCCTGTCCGGTCAGCTTGTTGAGCGAATTCTTGCAGGCGCCGCGCACGCCGCCGCCGCCGCCCGGACCGCGACCCTTTCCCTTGATCTTGAAAGGCAGGTCGATCAGGAAGTCCACGACCTTGGGGTCCTTCATGTAGCCGAGCGCCCGGAGGCGCGCGATGGTGATCTCCTGGGCGGGCGCGTCCAGAATCCCGTTCTCGAGCGTGCCAACGGCGCGCAGGTCGCCCGTCGTCCCGATCGCATCCCAGCCCTTCACCGCCAGCTTGTTGTTGGTTTCCTTGACCACCCACGACAGGAGATGAAGCACGCCGACCTTGGGGTCGAGGGAGATCATCGCGGTGATGAGCAGTTCCTTGAGCTTGACGCTCGGGTCGCTGAATCCGGCGGCCAGGGGCTTGACGGCCTTCGGGTCCTTGGAATCGATGAGCTTCTGCGCGGCGTCGATCTTGTCCTGCTCGCGGTCCGTCCGCAGCGCGGCCTCGTAGCGGGCGAGGTCCCGCTCGAGCGCCTTCGCCGGGTCGACGATCAGGGTCTCGTCGAATCTCTTCGCGGCGACTTCGAATTCCTTCGCCAGATCGGCGGGCGGGAGGAGACTGCACCGATGGATCTCCGCGCCGTCGAGGTCGACGAAAAGGAACCCGGGCACGACCTGGGGCTTGTACTTCTCCCAGACCTCCTTCAGGTCCTTGGGCGCGTCGACGCAGACGAACTTCTTGGAAGGCGCGGTGACGGTCTTGTCGGTGAAGAACGGGTACTTCGCGGCGAGTTCCGCGGGAGGAAGGGCGTCGTCGTGAACGAAGTAGAGAATCGGGCGCTGGCGCTCGTTCGCCTTCGATTTCGCTTCGGAACCGGATTTTTCCCATTCGAAGACCCGGCTGGCGAGTTCCTTGTCCCACTCGTCGCGGAGGGCTTTAAGGAAGTCGAGCATCTTTTCCACGCCGCCCTGGGGCACCGAGTCGCGGAGGAACGAACGGAATTCATTGCCCTCGGGGTCGACGACCCGGATCTGCGGGACGTCCTTGATCTCCCACCTGAACTTCGACTGCACGGCGACCGCGCTGTCGGTCTTGACGGCCACGAAGTTCTCGAGTTCCGTCTGCACGGCGATGTTCGGCCAGACGGTCTCGTTGAGCTTTTTGCAGACGTGGCAGGTGGGGGACCAGATGTAGACGATGAGGAGCTTGTTCTTTTCGCGGGCCTGCTTGAGCGCCTCGTCGAGGCTGTCGACCCAGTCGGCCCTGGCGGGGGTGGCGGCGAGGAGGAGGAGGACGGCGGCGAGAGCGCGGCGCATGGTGGGCTCCGGGAAATGAGGAAACAGTTCGTCCGTGGAAGTATAACCCCGCAGTCGCTGCGAGGTTTCACGAATGACGGCAAAGACCTGCCTAACATTACACGAACCTCGCCCTTTTCCGGGGGCCTGATTTGACATTCGACCCCTCCCCCCGGTCGGATCTTCCGGACGAACGCCTCGTGGAACGCGCCCGGGCGGGCGACCGCGAAGCCTTCGACTCGCTCGTCCGGCGTTACCTGGGGCCCGCGCGGAACTTCTGCGCGAAGCTGCTGGGCGACCCGGTGCTCGCCGAGGACTGCTGCCAGGAAGGATTCGTGAAGGCCTGGCGCGGGCTCGCGGGGTTCCGGGCGGAGGCGAAGTTCCGGACCTGGCTCTGGAGAATCCTCGTGAACGCCGCCAACGACATCCGCAAGCCGAGGATGGCGGCGCTCGAGGAAGAGATGGACCCCGAGGCGATCCCGGAGCGGGACATCGCGGCGGAGGAAGCGGTGGCGGCGGCGCTGGCGAAGCTGCCTGAGAGGCAGCGGCAGGTGCTCCTGATGAAAGTGGAGTTGGACGCGACGCCGCGGGAAATCGCGGACGCGCTGGGCATCAGTTATGAGAACGCGAAGGCGAACCTGAGCCTCGCGCGCAAGAAGATGAAGGAGTTGCTGGGATGAGCTGCGAGGACTTCCTTTCGCGCTGGGACGACGGAGACCGGTCGCCGGAGGTCGCGGCGCACGTCGCCGCCTGCCCGGAATGCTCTTCCCTGCTCGCCGTCGACGCCCGCGTGAAGGCGGCGCGGATCCGGGTGGTGTCGGGGGAAGGGGAATTCGTGGAGCGGCTGCGGTCGCGGCTGGCGCCGGCGCGGCGGCCCTGGGTGCGGCTCGCGGCGGCGGCGGCGGTCTTGGCGGCGGTGGGGGCGGCGCTGTTCGCAGATCGGAGGGGTACCGAGCCGGTGGTGGCTCCCGCGGTTCCCGGCCCGGTGACGGCGGCGAAGGAGCCGGCCGCGCCCGGGGCGAAGCCCTTCCGGGACCGGCTCGTCGAGGCGGCGGCGGGGATCGGGCGCGACGAGTTCCTGGCGGGGCTCCGGCAGGGGGTCGAACGCGCCCGGCTCACGGCGGCGTTCCGGTCCGACGACCCGGAGGAGCGGGCGGCCGCGGTGCGCGTGGCGGGGGTGCTGAAGGACCCGACGCTCGCCGCCGAACTCGCCTACCTCGCTTCCAGAAACGACCTCTCCGCGATCGCCGCGCTGGGGGAGATCGGCGGGGTGGAATCCGTGGCGGTGCTGGCGGCGCTCGCGGGCGCGCCCGAGCGGCGCGCGGCGGTCGAGCGGGCGCTGGCGGCGACGGGGAGGCCCGAGGCGGCGGAGGCGCTGGCCGCGATGGGGGCATGGAAGAATGCGGCGGCGTGGGCGGTGCTGGGCGAGGCGGCGGCGCCGGCGCTTGCGGCGCGGCTGCGCGCGGGGGGCGAGGCGCGCGCCGCGGCGTTCGTGGCGGCGGCGTGGGCCCGGCCCGCGGCGCTCGTTCCCGAGCTGGCCCGGCTGCTTCCGCGCGCCGCGACGCGCGAGGCCGCAGCCCGGACGCTTCGCGCGATCGGCGGCCCGAAGGCGACGGAATCTCTCGCGCTGGCGGCCGTCGGGGCGGAGGACCCGGTCACCGCCGCTCTCCGGACGCCGGAGGGTCGCGGGGCGCTGGAGCGGAGGATGCTCGACGCCCGCCTGAAGCCGCTCGAGCGCGGGCGAGCGGCCCGGACGCTCGGGCTGCTCGGCGACCCCGAAGCGGTGGCCGGGCTGGAGCGGGCGCTCGGGGCGCCCGAGGTGCGCGCGGAGGCCGTCGCCGCGCTCGGCGCCCTCCGGAGCGACAAGGCCGTGCCGGCCCTGGCGGCTCTTCTCGGCGATCGCAAGTCCCGCTCCGCCGCGGCCGCCGCCCTCGCGCGCATCGGAAGCCCCGACGCCATTCCGGCGCTCGCGGCCGCCGCGCGCGACCGCTCGTTCAGCGACGAGGCCGTCCGCGCCATCGCCGCCATCGAGTCGCCGCGCGCCGTCCCGGTTCTCCTCGACGCTCTCGCCAATCGCGAGACCGCGGTCCTCGCGATGGAAGCGCTGGCGAGGCTCAAGGACCCGCGCGCCATCGTCCCGCTCATCGGCGCGCTCGACGGCGAGCATTCGAAGACCGCGCTCGAGTCGCTTCACGCCATCACCGGACAGAAACTGCCCGCCCGCAAGACTGACTGGCTCCGCTGGCTCCGTACCCGCCCGAAGGAGGGCGCCTCCCTCGGATCCAGAAACGCCTGACCACCAACCGGCGCCGGGGGGCGCCGGAATTTCCTGGAGACCCGCCATGCGAACGATCCTGGCCCTGTTCCTCGCCTGCTGCGCCGCCTCGGCGCAGGAAACGCCCGAGAGGTTCCGACACGCCTACGACGTCCGGTTCCTCACGCGGACCGTCTACGACTTCCCCGGCCCCGACATCGGCACCTGGTCCCGTTCGTCCGATCCCTCCCCCATCGGCCTCATGGTCAGCGACGACGGCAATTCCTCGCTGTGCGTCACCGGGGACTTCCTCGCCAGCGCCGTCGTCACCAACTTCGACTCCGATTCCTGGAGCGACGACCGCAACTCCATCGAGTTCCGCGACGGCGTCCTCTACGTCACCCAGACCAAGGACGTCCACAAGCGCGTGGCCCAGTATCTCGAGATGCTCCGCAAACGATTCTCGCGCCGCATCGTCGTCGAGGCCGAGGTCTTCTCGCTCTCGCCGGCCGCGTACGAGGCGGCGGGCGTCACGCCCGGGATGCTGACCCCCGAACAGGAGAAGGCGCTCCGCGACGCCGCCGCGGATCCCGCCCGCGGATCGCTCGTCACGGTGCTCCGCACGGTCGCGATGAACGGCCAGCGCGTCCACGCGGCCGACCTGCGCCTCCAGAGCTTCATCGAAGACTACGACATCGAAATCGCCCAGGAGGCCGTCATCGCCGACCCGGTCACCGGGACCGCCAAGACCGGCGCCGTCCTCGACGTCCGCCCCGTCCTCGCCCCAGACGCGGCGTCGGTCCTCCTCGAAACCCGCTTCACCCTCGCCCGGCCCGGCCCGATGCGATCGTTCGATCCGGGGGCGGCGCCGCTCGGGACGATCCAGCTGCCCTCCCGTGAAATCCTCCGCTCCCGGGCGACCGTCGCCTGCCCCGTCGGCCGCACGGCCCTCCTCTGCTCGGGCAACGGCGGGCCCTCCGACAAGGGCTGGGTGTTCGCGGTCCTGATCCGGTCCTCGCTGGCCGGCGACGGCGGCGCGGACGCCACCGAGTCGACGGAAAAACGGCAGATGCGCATGTTCGACGTGTCCCTCCTCTGCGCGGACGTCCAGGACTTCCCCGGGCCGTCGTTCGACCTCGACTTCTCGGACGCCGGCTCCGAACCCACCACGACGTTCGTGCCGCCGGAAGACGCCGGCGTCGGGCTCGACGTCGAGCAGGTCGTGGAAATCCTCAAAGACAACGTGGCCCGCGACTCCTGGTCCAACTCCCGCAACCAGATCTCCGCGATGGGCAACCAGGTCGTGGTCGTGCAGACCCCCGAAGTCCTCGCCCAGATCGACGAGTTCCTCGCGCTCGCGGCGCCGCAGCGGGCGCGCATGATCTCGGTGGAGGCGGTCGTGGTATCGATGGAAGAAGCGACCTGGGCTGCCCGGCGCGCCGCGCTGTCCGGCGCCGCGCCCGCCGAGGCCGACCTCAAGTCCCTGCTCGACGCGGCCGCGAAGGGCGAAGGCGCGAAGATCGCCGGCGCCGCGCGCGGCATGGGCATGAACCGCCAGCGCTTCCACTGCCTCTGCGGCGGCGAAATGCGCTTCGTCCAGGACGACGACGTCGAAATCGCCGAGCGGTCGTGCGCGACGGATCCGGTGATCGGCTCGCTGCTCCAGGGCTGCATCCTGGACGTGCGCGGGACGCTGGCTGGGGACGGGAAGAAGATCCAGCTGTCGCTGCGGCCGGGCTACCTGACGGCGGCCGCGCCGGCGGCGTTCGACACCAAGGCGCCCCACGTCTCGAAGATCGAGAAGATCCGGACGAACGGGCTCCAGGTCAGGAACGAACCGATCGTGCCCGAGAACGCGTGGACCCTCGCGGGGATTTCCTCACACACCGACGGCGGGCGGCGGGAAGTGCTGGCCCTTCTCGTCCGCGCCCGCTCCATGGAGGCGAAATAGATGCGCACACTGGCGATCCTGATGGCGGCGGCGGTCCTCGTGCATGCGGAGGAGCGGACGCGCCACGCGTACGACGTGGCGGTGCTGGGGGCGGCCCACGCGAACTACCCGGGGCCGGACATCGGATTCCCCGACGCCGAATCTCAGAGCGGCCCGATCGGAATCGGCAGCTCGGATGACGACGAGGAGATCTGCTGGCTCGCGGGCGAAGAACTCGTCGACCTCGTCCGGAACAACATCGACCCGGACTCCTGGGAGGACGGCCGGAATTCGGTCGCCTACCAGGACGGGGTGCTCGTCGTCACGACCACGAAGGAGAACCACGACCGGATCCGCCAGTACCTGGGCGTGCTCCGCGCGCGGCTTTACCGCACGGTGGTGATGGAGGCTGACGTGCTCCTGCTCGCCCCCGGTGTGCTGGACGCCCAGGCGGGGTCGCTGCTCACCGCGGAACAGCTCCGGGCCATCGAGGCCGCCGCCGCCGACCCGGCGCGGGGGCGCCTCGTTTCGAGCCTCCGCGCGGTCGCCACGAACGGCCAGCGCGTCCATACGAGCGCGCTCACGGGACAGTCCTACGTCCGCGACTACGACATCGAAATCGCCCAGCACCAGGCCATCGCCGACCCCGTCGTCGCCCTGCGGAACGACGGCTACGTGCTCGACGTCACGCCGTTCATCGCCCACGACGGCGCGACCGTGCTCGTCGAGACGCGCTTCGCCGCCGCCGACACCACCGCCATCCTGCAGTTCGTAACCGGCGAACCCACGCTCGGCATCCTCGAGCAGCCGGACGTCGCGCTTCACCAGACCCGCACCTCCCTCATGCTGCCGCCGGGCCGCACCGCCGTTCTGTCCTCCTCCGTCTTCTCGCGCGGCCCGCGGCCCGGCTGGGCCTCCGTCGTCCTGCTCCGCGCCGGCATCCAGGCGGATCCGCTTCCCGCCGATCTGGAATCGAAGGAGAAGCGTGTTCTACGCGCCTACGACATCGCGGCGATCACCCGGAATCTCCGGTCCTACCCGGGTCCGAAGCTCGGCGTCCTGCGGCTGGGCGGGGAGGCGGGGACGGGCGCGATCTTCGGACTTCCCGAGGGCGCGGACGCGGGGATGGTGATCGATCCGGACAGCCTGGTCGAGCTGCTCCGGGCGAACGTCGCTCCGGAGAGCTGGGAGAACCGGCTGAACCAGGCGTCGATCTCGGGCGGCCAGCTCCTGGTCTACAACTCTCCGGAGGCGCAGAAGCAGGTCGAGGAATTCCTCGGCGGCCTCGCGGCCGCCCGGGCGCAGCTGATCTCCGTCGAAGGCTGGCTCGTGGCGCTGGACGAGTCCGAGTGGCGCGCCCGGCGGGGCGTTTTCGGCGGCGCGGAGGTGGGGGAAGCGGCCTGGTCGGAGTTGCTGGGGGCGGCGGCGAAGGGCGAGACGGTCCGGATGGTCGGCTCGGTCCGCACGCTCGGCCAGAACGGCAGCCGTTTCCACGCCGCCCGCGGGGCGCAGCGCGCGCTGGTGCTGGACTACGACGTCGAGATCGCGCAGGGGGCGAGCGCGCTCGACCCGGTGGTGACGGATCTCTGCGAGGGGATTTCGCTCGACGTGACGCCGCTCATGGTCGGCGACGGGAAGCTGATCCAGCTCGACCTCCGGCCGTCGATCGTGCTGGCGGCGGAGGCGCAGACGTTCGCGATGCAGCCGCAGGGGGCGAAGGTGCAGACGATGAGTCTCACCGATTTCGGGCTCCAGACGCAGACGCTGGTCGCGGAGGGCCAGCCGACGCTCGTGGGAATGACGACGCGGGCGGAGGCGGGGAAGAAGGAAGTGCTGCTGTTCTTCGTCCGGGCGAAGGTGGTCGCGACGAAGTAGGGAATGCGGGACACGCGGGGCCGGGGGCGGACACCCCGGCCCCGTTTTTATGAAGCCCGGGAATAATGTTTAATGTTAAACGATTATCATGGATGCCCCGCACCGTAAGCCGAGTCCTACCGTCCGAGAAGTTTCGCCGCCTTCCTCCCCGCCGCCGTCCCCGGCGCCCAGCGGTCCACCTCTACCCACGCCTCCCGGGGCTCGTCCAGCCGCGGCGCGAGCTCGAGGGCGAGATTCGCCGCGCGCTCGAGCAGCCGGGTGCCCTCGCCGGCCCATTTCAGCGCCAGCTTCGCCGCCTTCCAGGCCTCGCCGTACTTCTCCAGCCGCGTCCGCGCCACCGCGAGGTTGAACATCGCGTCGGCCTGCGGGTCGAGGCGGATCGACTCCGTGAGCGCCAGTTCGGCCCCGTCGAAGTCGCCCAGTTCGATCCGCGCGTGGCCGAGATCCGCCTGCGCCTCCGCCGAGGACGGATCGGCCTCCGCGGCCAGGCGCAGCACCGCCTCGGCCTGCCGCCACTTCCCTTCGCTCATCAGCGCGCGCCCGATGGCCGGCAGGCCTCCGGCGTCGCCGTCGGCCTCCACGATCACCCGGATCGTGCGGGTCCACGGAACCCCCGTCTTCGATTCCTTCGGCTCCGACCGGTCGAAATGCTTCGGCGAAAAGAAACGGAGTTCGTAAACGCCGTCGGCGGGCGCGGTCCACGTGAAGATCCCGTCCGCCACCCGGAGTTCCCCCTCGTTCCAGTCCTCCTCGCCGGGCGCGCGCCAGGTGAGCACGACGGAGTCGCCCTCAGGGTCGAGCCCGAGGCTCGCGGCCTGGAACGCCACGGCCCGGCGAGGGCAGTGACGCGGAAGAACCGCGGCGTCGGCGCCGACGGCGATCTCAACGGATCGGTCGCCGGAATTCAGGCCCTCAGGGACGCCGGCCACGACGCCGGGAGGCTGGGCGGCGGGGTCGAAGCGGATCCGCGCCGTGAATCGGTCGCCCGGAGAGAGAGGGGGGGACACGTAATGCCAGGACTCGGTGTTCACCCGGACGTGGCCTTCGAGTGGCTTCTCATCTGCGCCGGCGCGCTCCAGTTTCACGTCGAGCCTCGCTCCGTCCGGATACTGCGCGTCGCCCGTGAGCACCAGGAGCAGAACGGGCAGCCCGGATTCCGTCAGCTCGACGCGGGGAATCGCGCGGACCGTGAGCCGCGGCCAGGGTTTGTTCTCCGCCGCCTCCTCCGCGCCGGCGCGGGCCGCGAAGAGCAGTGGAACCAGAGCCAGCGCGCCCCCACGCAAACCCATCACACGCCCCCCTCTCGATTGACGCCCGCTTCGCAGGCAGGTAGATTCGCCCTTCCATCTAACCCCCGCGGCGCCCTTCTCCCAAGCAAGATCATGCGAAACCTGAGCCTCGACGCGTTCTGCGAAAAACTGGCCGCCCGGACGCCGACTCCGGGAGGCGGCAGCGTGGCGGCGCTCTCGGGCGCGCTCGCCTGCTCGCTCGGCGCGATGGTCGCGCGGTTCTCGAAGGACGACGCCACCGCGGCCCGGTGGGACGCGCGACGGACACGATTCCTCGACCTGATCCGCGAGGACTCCGAGGCCTACGACGGGGTTTCCGCCGTTTTCAAGATCCCGAAGGACGACCCGGCGCGCTCGCTTCGGATGCAGGAAGCGCTTCTCAGGGCCGCGCAGCCGCCCGCCGAGGGCCTGAGGGCGATCGCCGGGTACGCGGAGGAGCTGGCGCAGTTCGCGCCATCGGCGAAGGGTTCGGTGGCGAGCGACCTGGCGGTCTCCGCGTACGAGGCGGAGGCGGCGGCGCGGGGGTTCGTGCTGAACGTGCGGGCGAACACGGGATCGCTGAAGGACAAGGCGGCGGCGGGCGCGCTCGACGCGGAGGCGGCGGGACTGCTCGAGAGGGTGCTGGACGCTTCGCGACGCGTGCGGGAGGTCGTCCGTGGGTAGCGACGACCTCGAGATCAGCCGGGCGGCGAGGCTGGTGCCGGTCGCCCGGCTCGCGGAGACGCTGGGGTTCCGCGAGGAAGAGGTCGAGCCTTACGGGCGGTTCAAGGCGAAGATCCGGCTGGAGTGCGAGAAGCGTCTGGGGCCGGCGCGGGCGAAGGCGGTGGTGGTGACGGCGATCACGCCGACGCCGCTGGGCGAGGGGAAGACGGTCACGACGGTGGGGCTCGGGCAGGCGTTGCGGCACATCGGCGTGAGCGCGTGGACGTGCCTCCGGCAGCCGTCGGCGGGGCCGGTGTTCGGAATCAAGGGCGGCGCTGCGGGGGGCGGACGGGCGCAGGTCGTGCCGATGGAGGACATTAACCTCCACCTGACGGGCGACATCCACGCGGTGGCGATCGCGCACAACCTGCTCGCGGCGTTCCTCGACAACCACCTCTCCCACGGAAACGCCCTTCGCATCATCCTCGAGCGGATCCACTGGGCCCGGGTCGTGGACGTGAACGACCGCGCGCTCCGCCGGATTCTGGTGGGGCTCGCGGAGGACTGCGGGCCGATCCGCGAGACGCGGTTCGACATCGCGGTCGCGAGCGAGCTCATGGCCGTCCTGGCGCTCGCGGTGTCCTTCGCCGACCTCCGCGCGCGCCTCGCCCGCATCATCGTCGCCTACCGGCGCGGCGACGACGGGCACCCGACGCCGCTCACCGCGGGGGACCTGAAATGCGCGGGCGCGATGGCGGCGCTTCTCCGCGAGGCCCTGCGCCCCAACCTGCTGCAGGATCTCGAGGGCGGCCCTGCGTTCATCCATTGCGGTCCGTTCGGGAACATCGCGCACGGCAACTCGAGCGTGATCGCCGACCGCATCGCGGCGCGGCTCGCCGACGTGGTGGTGACGGAGTCGGGGTTTGGAAGCGATCTCGGGCTCGAGAAGTACGTGCACATCAAGACGCCCGCCGGCGGGATCCCCGCGGGCGCAGCCGTGATCGTGTGCACGTGCCGCGCGCTCAAGGCCCACGCCGGCGGATTCCGCGTCCGCCCGGGCGCGGCGCTCGACCCGGCGCTCGCCGGCGAAAACCTGGAGATTCTCGAGAAGGGTCTCCCGAACCTCGCCCACCACATCCGCATCGTACGCGGCTTCGGCGTCCCCGCGGTCGTCGCCGTCAACCGCTTCCCCGGCGATTCCGCGAAGGAAATCGCGCGGGCCCGGGAGTTCGCGCTGGCGCAGGGCGCCTCGGCGGCGGTCGAGTCGAACGTGCACGCGCAGGGCGGCGCCGGCGGGGCGGATCTCGCGCGCGCGGTGATGAAGGCGCTCGCGGAGGGCGCGCAGGCGCGGCCGCTCTTCCCGGTAGACGCCCCCGTGGAGGAGAAGATCCGGACGATCGCGACCGCGGTCTACGGCGCGGCGGGCGTCGAGTTCAGCCACGCGGCGCAGCTCACGCTCAAGCGCCTGGAGAAAGCCGGGCTCGCGCGCGCCGCCGTCTGCATGGCCAAGACGCACCTGTCGACGACGCACGATCCGGAGCTGAAAGGCGCGCCCACGGGATTCACGGTGCCGATCCGGGAGATCCGCATGTCCGCGGGCGCGGGATTCGTCGTGCCCTTCCTCGGCGACATCTCCACGATGCCAGGCCTGCCGACCTCCCCCGCGGGCGAACGCATCGACATCGACGCCGA
Organism: Planctomycetota bacterium; assembly: GCA_016190145.1. Taxonomy (GTDB): domain Bacteria; phylum Planctomycetota; class MHYJ01; order WSZJ01; family WSZJ01; genus WSZJ01. Next base: position 11,155 of record JACPRD010000121.1, read on the forward strand.
CGGCAACGTCACGGGGCTGGCCTGATGCCGGCGATCCTGCTCGACGGCCACGCGCTCGCCGCCGAGATGCTGGCCGCCGTCCGCGCCGAGGCCGCCGCCCTCCGCGCCGCCGGACGCCCCGCCCACCTCGCGGCCCTCATCGCCGGCCACGCGAGCTCGAGCGAGGTCTACCTCCGGAACCAGAAGAAGGCCTGCGCCGAAGCCGGAATCGACTTCGAACTGCTCCAACTCCCCGACACCGCGACCGAGGCGGACGTGATCGCCGAAACCCGCCGCCTAGGCGCCGACCCGAACGTCACGGGCATCATCCTCCACCAGCCCTTCCCCCCCCACGTGAACGAACGGCGCGTGCGGGAAGCGCTGGACCCGCTGAAGGATGTGGAGTCGATGACGCCGGCGAATTTCGGCCGGCTCGTGATGGGGGAGTTCGACATCGCGCCTTCCACGGCCTCCGCGGCGCTCGAGGTGGCGCGGCGCGCGCGGCCGGACATGAAGGGGCTCGAGTGCGTCATCGTGGGTCACAGCGAGATCGTGGGAAAGCCGCTCGCGCTGCTGCTGCTCCAATCGAAGAGGGATTCTCCGACGGTAACGGTCTGCCACGTTGCGACGCGGGATCTCGCCTTTCACACCTCGCGCGCCGACCTGCTGTTCGTCGCGGCGGGCGTGCCGGGGCTGATCCGGCGGGAGATGGTGAAGCCCGGTGCGACGGTGATCGACATCGGGATCAACCGTGTGAAGGGTGCGGACGGCAAGTCGCGGATCGTGGGTGACGTGGATCCGGCGGTGGCCGAGGTCGCGGGGCATCTATCCCCGGTGCCGGGGGGCGTTGGGCCGATCACGGTCGCGGTGCTGTTGAGGAACACGGTGCAGCTGGCGCGGGTCACGGGCGGCGGCAGGCCCGGAGCCGGAAGCTAGGCCGGCGGAGGAACAGGTCTGCCGCATCGCTTTTCCAAGGCCTTTCATTTGAGTCGTGAAATGAACGGCGAAAGGAAAGGACTGGGAAAAGCTATGCAGGGCGATGAACGGCGATCGGGAAAACCGTCTCACGGGCTGTAGCAAGAAAAAGAGCCGGGTGCGATGAACACCCGGCTCTTCGAAACGACCGTTCACACTACATCATCCGGCGGACCGCCGTCACTCCGAGGAGGGCGAGGAGGAACGCCGCGATGAGGCCCGTGAGCGCGCCGCCCCTGGCGGCCGTCGCGAACGGGGTCAGGACGAGCTGGCCGACCGACTCGGAACGGGTCACGGTGATGGTGGAAGCCACCGTGGGGCCGAATCCGAAGTACATCCGGTCGAACACACGGCCGGCCTGCGCGCCGTGGAGCCAGCTGCTGCGGTACGTCACGAGACCGCCGACTTCACTGCTGTTGCGGCCCCAGGAAGCGGTCGCCACGAAGCACTGGTACCAGGACTTGTGGTGCCCGCCGCCGTCGTCGCTGCCGAAAGTTTCGGCGCCGTTGTCGTTGGTCGGGGTGCCGCCGGGGCCACCGCCGCCGCCGCCGCCGCCACCGCCGCCGCCGGTGCCCGTTCCGGACTGGACGACGATGTACTGCGGGACGGGGACGATGCCGGGGCAGGGGAACGGAGCGCCGAGGACCACGCCGTCGACGTCGTGCACGACCAGCGAGCCGGTCGCGCCATCGCAGAAGACGATCTCTGCGTCGTCGTTGTCCACCGCCACGCCGTTATAAGCCGGGTCGGTGTCCGCGGGCGGAGGCGTCGGATCGTCGAAGTAGTCGGCCACCGAATCGATCGCGGGAGACGTCGCGGGAATGACCTTTCCGGCGATGATCCCATCCGTCGCGGGGGCGGCCACAGGCTGGTCCACGTCGGCCACGTACGAGGCCGTGCCGAAGCTGTCCCAGTCGATGTCGCATGGATTGCTGAACGCCGGGGTCGTCGCCGGCACCCACGTCGCCGGGTCGATGTTCGGCGGAGCGATCGAAGACTGAACACGGGCCACGGCCGCGTCCGTCGAGCTGTTGACCAGCATGACGAACCCCGCACCGATCGTGCCGGGGAACGTCGGTGGATCCGGTGCGATCTCGGCCCGTGAACCACAGGAGACGTGCATTCGGCTGCCCCCCGCCGAGAACGCAAGCGCGCTGGGGCTCACCGCGGGAATCCAGGGCCACGCGAAGTCCGGTGGCTCCGCCACGTTGCCCACGGCGAGGAAGTCGCCTGAAGAGGGGTCGACGCTGAAGAAGTGCACGTTGCTGTGATGCGTTCCGCTGCCCTCGGTGTGGCAGGCGAAATACACCTTCCCGCCGGCCGGGTCGACGTCCAGCCCGTTCGGACGGTGCACCGTCTCCGAGTCGATGAACGGCGTGGTATCCAGCGGATCCCACTCGCCCGTCGGGAAGCCAATTTCGCTTCCCTTGTTGTTGTTGATCAGATCGTTCGGGCGCGTCGCCGGCGTGTAGTCGGCGTCGTACGAGATCGCCGGAAGCGGCGTCACGAGGCGTGCGACGCGGATGGAGGGAATCGTCGCCCCACCGCCCGTGCACGAGACGTAGATCCGGCCGCCACTCGGGTGGAACTTGCAGAACCGGACGCCCGGGCTATCCGTGGCGATCGCCGAGTTCCGCATGTCGATCGTCTGGATCGCGCTGTTGAATGTCGGGCTACCCGGATCGATGTCGACCAGCACGACGAAGGGGTTATCGCAGTACGCGGCGATAGGTCCCACGCCGGTGCCGAACACGAGGGTGTCGATCCCGAGCACGGAGGCCGTGACCGCCGTGTAGCTGTCGTCGATGCTCGCCAGCGTCGGATCGATCGTAATGCTGGTGCCGAACGTGCCCGTCACCGCCACCGGGTCAAAAACGAAGCTGTTGACCGCGGGCGGCGTCCCGTTGTCCGTGTACCAGAAGGTGTCCGCAAACCCCGCGGAACCGACCAGCAACGGCAGGACGAGCAACCATGCACACGTGCGATGCGTCACTTCCCCTCCTTTCACCCACCTCGGGACTGGGCAAGGCCTTTACATCGTGTAAAGGGCTCTGCCCGGAAACTTGGCGAAAAGCCGTCAAGTTGAGTCAGTACCGGGTATGGAAGCAACCCGCGTACCAACTTCCGTCCCTTCCCCCGGGAATATGAATGCGCTCCTGAACGGGCGCCGATAATACACTAATGAGCAGGACGCCGATGCAAATATTACGTTACGCCTGGACCGTGATTCTGCTGGTTCCCGGCTGCGGGAATCCGGCCCCCGCACCGCCTGAACCCGCTCCGGATCCGGGCCACCGCCTGCACACCACGCTCGGCGGAATCGCGGAAGACCCCTTCCCCGCCGCCTCCGGCCTCTTCTTCGCCTCGGCTCCCTCCGACGCCCGCTTCTATATCTGTCTGAAACCCGCGGGATCGTCCACAGTTTCCCGCGTCACCGAAGATGACTCCGAGCAGCGCGAGCCCGCTCTGAGCCCCGACGGCCGCCGACTCGCGTTCAGTTCCGACGCACAGGGCACATGGGACGTCTACGTCTCGGCACCCACGGGCGGCGCGCGCGCGACGTGGATCGCCGTCGCCGCGACCGACGAGTGGGAGATTCACCCGGCGTGGTCGCGCGACGGAAGCCGGCTCGCGTGGTGCGCGCTTTCACGCGACGACCATATGTGGAAGGTGCGGGTCCGGGAAGCGGACGGCGCGATTCGCGAGCTGGGGAACGGTTTCGCGCCGGAGTGGTCGCCCGTCGAAGACCTCCTCGTATGTCAGCGGGCGTCTGGGTCCGCGTGGACGCTGGCGGTCCTGGATCCGGCCACGGGAGCTGCCCGCGAACTTCTGCCTCGCGGAGGCGCCGCCGCGATCACGCCCTCGTGGTCGCCGGACGGGCGCTGGGTTCTCTACGCGGAGACGACGGAGTCTCACGAAACGACGCGTCCTCCCGCCAACGGCGATCTCTGGGCAGTGGCCCTCGACGGCTCGTCACGCGTGCATCTCACGAAAGGCGCGGCCGCCGAGTGGAATCCGCGATCCGGTCCCGACGGGCGCATCTACTACTGTCGGGCTGAGAACGGCGCGGTCGAGATCTGGTCGTTCGTGTCGCCGCTGAGGTAACCGTTGCCAGTGCCAGTTGCCTGTGGCCAGGTGCCAGTGGCCAGTATCATGAGGGAGCATCCGGAGCTGGGAATCATTCAGGGACGATGCTGGCTGCGCCCCGTATGCGCGAAATGCCGTGAGCGGCGTGGCGCGCGAGTGTCGTATCAGAAGCGCGCTCGCGGTCTCGGTTTACCGACCGATCGGCCGCAGTTCACTGGCCACTGACCACTGGCCACTGACCACTGGCCTCCGGCAACTGGCCATGAAAAGATGAGCCCCGGTCGACCTTTCGGTCGAACCGGGGCCCATTCGGAGAGGGGCGCCGTTATCACTTCACCGGCCACGCTTTACATATCGGCACATCCCCGATGGGCCTGTAATTCTCCTTCGCTTTATGCCGGATTTTTTTCCGCGGCCACGGGCGCGGATTCGGACTTCATCCGCGCCACCGCATCGCCCCACATCGCGCGCAGCTTCTCGAGAATCTGAAGCGCCTCGTCCGCGTGGACGGTCTCGTGCTTCAGGTTCGCGTCCACGAGCTTGCGGAACACGAACATGTACAGCCCGGAGAGATTCGCGCGGAGGCGCGGTTCGAGCCCGGAGTCGAGCGCCGCGACCAGCTCGAGCGCGATCGCCTGGCCCTTGAGGTAGAGCGTCGACGCCGCGGCGACGTCGCGCGCGACCGTCAGTTCGCGCGCCTGCCGCGTAAATCGCAGCGCGCCGTCGATGAGCATGAGGAGAAGCTGCTCCTTCGGCGCGGTCGTCACCTGCGTCTCGAGATAGCGCCGCGCGGGGTTCACGCCCTGCCTCCGGAAGAGCCCTTCATCGACTGCACGAGCGGAATCAGCGTCGCCTGCAGCAGCGACACCGTGCTGTTGTTTACCGCGAGGAACTCCTCGAGCGCCGCGAATCGCCGCGTGAGCCGCGCGACCGTCGCTTCCACGCGCTTCTCCGCCGCCGCGATGTCGTTCATGAGGTCGTCGATGGTGGCGTCGAGGCCGGAGATTTTTCCGGAGATGAGGCCGCCCGGGGCGTCGGTGATCTGGGAGAGTCCCTCGAAGGCGCGCAGGGCCGCGCCCGGGTCGCGGTTCAGGTCGATGAGGCCGCCGGGGAGCACGGCCGCGCCGTCGACCGCCTGGAGCAGCCCGAGGTGCGCCGCGGCCGGCGAGCCGGAGAGCGCTTCCACGCGGAACGATGCCCCGCCCGCCGAGGAATCCGCGAGCTGCAGGGAGCGTCCGTCGGGGGCGACGGAGGCGACGAGGTCGCCGGTGTTCTCGGGGTCGGCGTTGATGCGGTCGAGGACCTGCGAAACGGTCGTGGCGCCCGCGAGCGAGACGGAGACCGAAGTGCCGTCGTGCTGGGTGATCTTGAGGTCGTCGCCGGAGGAAGCGCGGCCGACGCCGAGGCCGTTGCGGAAGTCGGCGAGTTTCGTATCGAGCTGAAGGGGTCTCGCCGCGGTGAAGAAGTCGCGGACTTCGGAGAGGGAGCCGGCGAGGGCGGCGTCGAGCGCCGCCTCGTCGACGGAGAGGCGGCCGTCCTGGCCCATCTTGATGCCGATGGATGCGAAGTCGCGGAGCGTGCCGGAGGGAAGTTCGGTGACGGAGCGATTGAAGAGATCGAAGAGGCGGCGTTCGCTGGTGCGGAGGGTGGGGTTGCCGAACAGAACGGCGGCGGCGTTGGTGGTGGTATCGAAGGCGCCGAGGCGGTCGATGGTTTCGGCGGCGGCGTTGAAGGCGTCGACGAGTTCGTGGATGGCGTCCCTGACGGATTCGGTGTCGGACGTGACGGAGACGGTGACGGGCCCGCCGGTGCCGCGGAGGTCAAGGGTGAGGCCGGAGACGGGGTTGGAGACGGTGTTGGTGGGGCTCTGGAAGAGGGCGGCGTCGGCCATGGTGCCGCCGCCGGAGAGCAGGAGGGCGTCCTGGGCCTGGGCGGCGGTGGTCATGCGGAGGCTGCCGACGCTGGTGTCGACGACGACGCGGCCGCGCTGGCCGGACCGGGTGCTGAGGAGGGTGAGGCGGAAGGGGGCGACGGCGGAGCCGTCGTTGACGGCGGCGGCGGAGACGGGGATGCCGAGGGCGTTGATGCGGGTCACGATCGCGCTCAGGGTGTCGCCGCTTCCGATCGCCACGCTGACTTCGAACGTCCCGTCGATCAGTCCGGGTGTGGCGGCGGGGGCGGTACCGAGGAGGCGGAGGTCGCGGGCGGTGCGTCCGCCGGAGACTTCGTCGACGCGGAGGGAGCCGGCGCCGGCGGCCTGGGAGAGCTTGATGCCGTCGCCCGCGTCGTTGATGCGGGCGCGGAGGGAGGAGCCGGCGGCGGACGCGGCGGCGTTGATTTCGTCGACGACGTCGAAGACGGTGTCGTCGTCGGCCTGGGAGAGGTCGACGGTGAAGGCGGTGCCGGTGCGGTCGGTGATGCGGATCTTGCCGGGCTGGACGCCGTTGCCGCCGTTGAGGGAGGCGAGGAGGGTATTGTCGGTGAGGAGAGCGGGATCGGCGTCGGCGCCGTCGATTTCCGTGGCGCTGGCGGAGACGCGGAAGGCATCGCCCGCCACGGCGCCCGCGGCCGCGGGATCGCCGGCGAGCGTCAGGGTGCCGGTCGCGGGATCGAAGTCGGTGACGAGGGCCGAGAATCCGGCGCCGGCGCCGGAGGTCATCGTCAGGGTTTCGTTCACGAATGTAGAAGGGTCGAGTCCGGCGAGCGCGGCGGAAGAAACGGTCGTGGCGGTGACGCCGCCCGCGAGGGCCGAATTCACGAGTCCGAGGTCGCGCGCGGTGGTCGAGCCCGATTCCGCGACCGCGAGCGAGCCCGCGCCGCCCGCGAGGTCGCGCAGGAGCAGCCCGTTGCCGGCCGCGTTCAGCGCGACTTCGAAGGAGCCGGTCCCCGCCCTGTTGATCTCCGCCTGGATCGCGGAGACGGTTTCGCGCGAGCGGAACGCGCCGGCGCCGACGCCCGCGATGACGGGCGCCGTGAACGTGACGTCGAAAGCGCCGCCGCCGGCGTCGGAAGTCGAGGCGACCACGGCGTACTGGTTGACGCCGCCGTCGGTCAGGCGCAGGACCTGGCCGGCGCGGATGTCGGCGCCGCCGGCGATCGTGAGCGTGTCGGCGTCGACGACGGCCGTGACGGCCGTGCGGCGGCGGGCCGCGAGATCGACGGACGTCACCGCGCCCGCCGTGTCGGTCACGGCGATCGTTCCGCCCGCGACGCCCTGAATGTCGGTCGCGGCGACGGGCGTGCCGTCCGCGTAGAACAGGCTCGTCCCCCCGTTCAGCGAGCGCGCGAGCAGGCCATTGAGATCGGCGACCAGCCGGTTGCCCGAGAGGAAATTCCGCCCCGAAACCGCCCCCGGGTCGCCCCCGAGCTCGCTCGAAACCAGCAGCCCGAGATCGAGCGCGGCGTTCGACGTCCCCGCGGCCGCGACCGAAAGATTCCCGAGGCCCCCCGCCGTGTCCGTCAGCTCGAGCGCATTTCCCTCTGCGTTCAACGACGCCGTCACCGCACCCCCCGTCGCCGCCCCGATCGCCGCGATCGCGTCCCCCACCGTCGCCGCACCCGCCAGGTCCACCGCGTACGCCGTACCGTCCGTCGCCGTGATCGTGAAGTCCGCCCCCGCCGCCTGCCGCACCCCCGCGCCGTCGTTCAGCGCGGAGAGCTTCGTGGAAGCGGTGATGAAGTTCACGTTCGCGCCCGTGCGCGTGGCGCCCGCAGCCAGCGCCGGGCCGGTCAGGCCGAGGTCCGACGCCGCCGTGTCGCCCGCACCGTCCAGCACCTCCAGCGTGCCCGCACCCGAATACGTGAGCAGCACACGGTCGCCTTCGACGCGCGCCGCCACCGGCATCCCCGCCCCGTTGATCGCGTCTACCACGTCCTGCACGCCGACCGCCGCGCGCAGGTCCACCGAAGCCGTCGTTGTCGTCGCCCCCACCGTCTGCCTCAGGAGAATCGTCCCGCGATCCACGCCCGCCCCGCCCCTCAACCCCTCGAGCGGCGTGTTCCTCGTCAGCCCCTGCCCCCCCACCTCGATCGTCATCGCCCCCGAAAGCCCCAGCGCCGCCGTCGCACTCGTGAATCCGTTCGTCCGCAACTGCTGCGCCTGCGCCAGCCGCTTCACCTCGAACAGGTACGTCCCCGCCGCCGCGCCGCCGGACGTCGCGAGAAGGACCGAGGTGTTGCTCGACGACGCTCCGGTCCCGTCGAAGAAGCCGGCCTTTCCGAGCCGCGCCGCCGCGGTCTGCACGCCGAGAATCGCCGACGACAGGTCGAGGAGTCCCGTCTTGCGGTTCGTCTGCTTCGCGACGCGGCCCTCGAGCGTCTGGATGGAGCGCTTCTGAAGCGCCGTCAAGGCGTCGATGACGGCCGTGAAGTCCAGGCCGCTCGTGGCTCCGTCGATTCGGAATGTCCCGGGCATGTTCGTCAGGCCGTCCTGTCGAAGAGGATGCCGATCGACTGTTCCAGCCGCGCGCGGAAGTCCAGCAGTTCCTCGGGCGGCACGGTCTTCAGGATCTCGTCGGTTTTCGGGTCGAGCACGGTCACATAGAACTCGCCGGTCCCTTCGTGGATCCCGAACCGGAGGTCGATGGACCTCCGCCGGGCCGCTTCGTTCGCCTTTTCGACCGCCTGTTTCAGTCCGGACGCTCCGCCTTCCCGCGGCTGGGCCGCGGGCTCGGGAGCCGGCTTGACCGGCCGCTCCGGCCGTTCCACCAGCAACTGCGCCAGCTGTCCCCGCGTTTCGGGCCGGGGAACCGCCGCCGCCGTCGTGCCATCGATGTTCATGTCACACCTCCTGATCTATCGGGTCCTGCCCGGCGGCCCCCCTTGCGGAGGGCCGCCGGCATGAGGTCAGCTCTACTGCAACAGCGTCAGCACCGTCTGCGGAATCAGGTTGGCGCTTCCCAGGACGGCCACGCCGGCCTGGAACAGCACCTGCGTCCGCGTGAACTCCGCCGTCTCCGCCGCGAAATCCAGGTCCCGGATGGACGACTCCGCGGCCGTGATGTTCTCGATGGAGACTTCGAGGTTGTTGAGATTGGGCTCGAGGTTGAAGGCCTGGATGGCGCCGAGGAAGCCCCGGAGGCCGCCGATCTGGGTGACGGCGGCGTCGATGATTTTGAGGGCGTTCGCCGGATTGGCGGTGAGGTCGTTGGTGCTTCCGGTCTGGAGGGACGTGAGGAACCCGCCTTCCGTGACCACGGGTCCGCCGCCGGCCGCCGTCGCGAGGACGTCGGTGCGGGTGTCGAATCCGAGGCGGGAGGCGCTGATGTCGCGGATCCCGAGGGCAATGCGGTCGTTGGGCGAGGCCGTTTCGTTGACCTGGAATTCCGCGCCGGAATTGGCCACGGAGAGGAAGACCGCGATGGCCCCGGTAGCGGCCGCCCGGTCGATGTCGAGATCGGCATCGAGGTTGCCCGTGTGGATGGAGAAATGCAGCCCGTCGCCCACGAACGACTGCCCGTCGATCAGCAGCACGCCGTCCACGCCCGTATCCGTGTTGGATCCGGCCGCGAGCGCGCCGACCGTCCCGGCCAGCAGCTCGATGTTGATGAACTGCTCCGTGCCGAATTCTTCAGACGAGGCCGTGGCGGCCGCGCTGATGAACACGCCGGTCTCCTGCGAAATGGCGTCGATCGCGTCCTCCACCTCGGCCGCCGTGGCCGCCGCGGCGAAGCTGATCTCCCGGCTGCCCAGGGCGCCCGTCACCCGGATCGATGACCCGGCGGTGGCCGCGCCGAGCGTTGCGATGGAAGCGCGCTCCGCGAGGACCGAGTAGTTCGCGGCGAAGGTCCGGGACGTCGAGCCCGGGGCGAACGCCACGCGCCTCAGGTCGAGGTTCTCGATGACGGCCGCCTGCGCCGTCACGTCGTAGCCGCGCGTCCCGTTCAGCAGCCCTCCGTCCCCGAACCGCGTCGTCTGGGCGATCCGGTTGATGGCCGCGATCGCCTGGTCGACGGAAGCCTGCTCCGCCGCCACCTGGTCCGGGCTCGAAGCGCCGGAGTTCAGGGCGAAGATCGCGCTCTGGCGGATGTCGTTGAGAAGGTCGGACACCTGCTGAAGCGCCGCGTCCGCCGTCCCGATCATGTTCATCGCGTTCTGCGTGTTCTCGCTCGCCTGCTTCAGGCCGGAAATCTGGCCGCGAAGCTGCTCGGAGATCACGAGGCCGCTCGGGTCGTCGGAAGCGCGGTTGATGCGGAGGCCGGTCGAAAGCCGCTCCAGCGAAGTCTGCTGGGCGTTGTCCGTGGAGCGCAGGTTGCGCAGCGCGCGGATGGCCGCCAGGTTCGTATTGATACGAAGCGTCATGGTTCATCCTCCGTGATGATGTTGTCCCGGGGCGTCCATGCCCGCGGGGGTTCCCCTCCTGGGGTCTGCCGTCCGGCGATGTTCGGTGCACCTCCTCCTTTTCGGAGATCGACGCACCGCATCGTACAGAGACAGGGGGGGGTGGAGGAAGCGCGAAATGCCGTTCCTCGTTTCTCGTTCATCGTTTCTCGTTCGGAGGAGGCTTCTTCGGGAGGAGATCGGCCGGCAGGTCGGCGGGCGGAGAGCCCGCCGCGGCGACGTTTGCGTCGCGGATGGCGGTCCAGACCTCCTTGCGGTGGACCGTGACGGAAGCCGGCGCCTGGATCCCGAGGCGCACCTTGTCGCCCTTGATCTCGACGATCGTGACTTCGATCACGTCTCCGATCACGATCGCCTCGCCTTTCCCGCGCGTCAGGACCAGCATCAGGGTTTCCCCCCGAAGACCGGCACGCGCGCCCATGAGGGCTCCTTCGCGAGAACGACCTGCTTCACCTTCATCGCCCCGGGATTGAAAACCAGCGGCCCGAGGAGGTTCGCCGTCATCTTCTTCGGGTCCTCGGGCACCGTCAGGATCGACAGCACGAATCCCGCTTCCAGTCTCTCGAGCCCGATGTCCTCCAGGTCTTCTCTGCGCACCTCGACGCGATAATCCGGCGCGAACAGGAGCGGATCGCAGACCGCGAAGGCGAGCTCGGAGCGCTCGGTGGACTGGAGCCATTGGAAGGGTCCGCCGGAGGGATTGGGGAGGAGGACGAAGCGGTTGAGGCCGGGGAAACCGGGGAGACCGCGGGGAAAGGCGAAGACATCCGTGTCGGGGATGGAGAGGTCGCCGAAGCGCCTGGTCGAGAAGACGGTCAAGGCTGGGCTCCTTCCGTTACGACAGGAAATCAAAAAGGGTCGTCTGGAGGATGCGCGCGGCCGCCGCGAGGCTCGCCTGGAGGACGGTTTCCTCCTGCGTCAGCCGGGTCGCCGCTTCCGCGAAATCCACGTCTTCCGTCTCGCTCAGGAGTCCCCGGAAGACGACGGTTTCGTCTTCGAGGCGGTTCCGCGTGAGTTCGAGCCTGCGGCCGCGGGCGCCGGCTTCCGCGCGTCCGTTGAGGACGGTTTCGCGCGCGGCGGCGAGGCGGTCGGCGGCGGCGGCGATCGCCTGCGAGTCGCCGCCCGTGAGTGCGTCGCGCAGCGCGATGAGGGCGGAGAAGGCGCTTCGGTCCTGCAGTCCCGTCGGCGCGAGAGGATCGCCGGTCAGGGTGAGGACGGGGTCGACGCCGGCGGGGTTCGCGACGGTCTTGGCGATGCCGAGGGAGATCGCGGCGAGGGAGTCGCTGAGCGGCGTGACGGAGAAATCGGCGCCGCCGTCCGCGCCGCGGTCCTCGAGCACGAGGGCGCCGGTGGTTTCGTCGACGCGCGCGATGACGGGCGTGCCGAGGCCGGCGTTGGTGGCGTTGGTGTTCACGAGGTCGACGACGTCCGCGATCGAGCGCGCGGAGGAGACGTCGACGTCGAACGTGGCGCCGGTCTTGGTGGTGACGCGGAAGTCCGGCCCCGCCGACGACTGGACGCCGGCGCCGCCGTTGAGCTGCCCGACGTCCTTGCGGCGGAACGTGTCGAGCCAGCCCAGGGTGGAGGCGGTTTCGCCGCCCGCGTTGGTGACGCGCAGGTCGCCGCCGGAGAGGAGCTGGCGCATCGAGAGCGAACGGCCGTCGGGCGCGATTTCGACCGCCGCCTGGACGCCCGCGCCGCGGACGAGGTTCTGCATGTCCTCGATCGTGAAGGCGGAGGCGAGCGACACGGTCCCGCCCAGCGTCCCGTTCGCGACGGCGAATCCCGTCTTGTCGAGGCCGAGCCCGCCGCGGAACTGCGCGAGCTGGGTGCCCGCGGACAGCACAGGGTCGAGGTCGCCGCCCGTCAGGACCACCGGCACGCCACCCGGACCCGTCAGGATCCCGAGCTGCGCCGCGGTCGTCCCGCCGCCCTCCTCGCTCACCACGATCGTCCCCGCGCCCGAGTGCACGAACTCGAGCCCGTTCCCCGCGGCGTTGAGGCCGGCGCGGATGGCGGGAAGCGCCGTCGCGAAGGCGTTGTTGAACGTGTCGAGAATGTCGCCGATGTCCTTCGCGCCCGAGAGGTCGACGGAGACCGACGGGCCGCCGACGCCGTCCTCGACCTTGACGCTTCCCAGCGAAACGCCGAGCCCGCCGCGGAGCTGCCCGACCTGCGTCCCGGCCGCGCGGATCTCGAAGGTGTCGCCGGCGGCGAACGCCGCGCCGAACGGCGCCGCGAACGTGAGCGTGCCCGAAGCCGAGTCGAAGTCCGCGATCTGCCGCACCGAGCCGGCGTTCGCGCCGCTCGTGACCAGCAGCTCGAGCGAGTTGTACGCGTTGTCGCCGTCGCCGACGAGCGCCGCGGAAACCAGCGTGGCCCCGCCCGACGCCGCCGTCGCGGCCCCGCCCTTCCCGCCGCGCGTGAGCGTCGGGTCGAGGTCGATCCGGATGTCGAATCCTTCCCCGCCCGCGAATCCGGCGCCGAACGGCGCGGCGAGCGTGAAGACGCCCGTCGCGCTCACGAAATCCACGATCCGGCGCGCCTGGCCTGCATTCGGGCCCGTGCGCACGACGAGATCGTAGCCGACGTACGCGTCGTCGCCGTGGCCGATGAAGCTCGAGTCTTCGACGGTGCCTGCGCCGGAAGCGGCGGTCGCGCTGCCCGTGGCTTCGGCCTCGAGGAGCGCCGTGGCGCCGAGCGAGCGCGTCGCGGGCACGTTGTCCGGCGACACGAGCGCGTCGCCGAACGAGCGCAGGATCTCCGCGAGGTCGCCCGCGAACGCGACGCCGCCCGCGGTCGAGACGAACGGCGCGCCGCCCGCGGCGCCGCCGAAGAGCGCGCGTCCCTCGAAGGACGAGTTCGCGAACGCCATCGCCTGCTGGATCATCTGCCCGATCTCGATCGCGGCGCCCGCGCGCGAGGCCGCCGTGGACGTCGCGTTCGCCTCCGCGAGCGCGATGGTCCGCGCGCCGTTCAAGAGGTCCGCGATGGATCCCAGCGTCGCGTCCGCCCGCCCGAGCCGCGCCAGCGCGTCGGCCGCGTTCTTCCCGTACGCCCCGTTCCGCTCGATCCGCCCCCGGTACCCGAGCGCGAGCGACGTCCCCACCGGGTCGATCGACGGACGCACCAGCCGCTTCCCCGCCGCCAGCTGCTCCTGGATCAGCAGAAGAGCCGACTGCGAGCGGTTCAGGCCGCGCATAATCGTGTCGCGCGAAAGCGTGTTCGTCGTTCGGCCGATGATTGGATCGATGGGCATGTTCGTTCCTCGTTCCTTGTTACTCGTTCATCGTTGCTCGTTCTTCGTGCTTCGTGCTTCGTGCTTCGTGTCCGGTGGAACGGGGCCTTGTTCCCCGTTCTCCCGTTCCCCGTCCCTACAAGCCGTTGATCAGGGTGTCCAACAGTGTGTCGACGGTCGCAATGAATCGCGCGGCCGCCTGGTAGGCCCGCTGGTGCGTGATCAGGTTCACCGCCTCTTCGTCGAGATTGACGCCGCTCAGGCGCTCGCGTTCGGCCTCCAGCTGCGACTCGAGAAACCCCTGGCTTTCGGCACGGTCCGCAGCTTCCGCCGTCCGCGTGCCCAGCGCGCTCGCGAGGCCGCGATAGAAGTCCTCGAGGGAAGCGCTTCCGTCGAGCAGTACCTTCGCGTTGCGGAGGGCCGCCAGCGCCTGGGCGCTTCCGTTGTCCCCGGTCGCATTGGAGAACCCGCTGGAGAGCCGGCCGGGATCGGAGATGAGCTGCGCGTCGACCGCGATCGTGAGCGCGTCGCGGCCCGAGAAGAACGAGTTCATGCCGGCGGCGGCGAGGAAGTCGCTGGTGTCGTTGGCGAAGTTAAAGCGGAGATTGGCGGCGTTGGCGGTGATCTGGAGGCGCCCGTCGGCGGTCACGGTGGCGGTCACCAGCGAGCCGGCCTCGGCGTTGATCTCCGCCGCGATGGTCGCGATCGTCGAATCGGACGGCAGCGGCAGGCTCTTGTCCAGATCGACCTCGATGTTAAACGTCGTCACCGCGCCCGTCGTTTCGTTCGTCACGCGCAGGTCGAACGACCCGTCCTGCGCGCGGAACGGCAGGGCCGTCAGGTCGAAGACGTCGCCCGCCGCGAGGGGCGCGTCGAGCTTCCGGTCGAGGAGCAGCGTTCCCGAGGCGCCGTCGAAATCCAGCACCCGGCGGCGCTGGCCGGCGTCGACCCCGGTGCGCACGACGAATTCGAGGCCGTTGAAAATGTCGTCGGGATAGCCGACGAGATCCGCGGCGCGCACCGTGGTGCCGCCGGGAGTGCCCGTCACCGTCCCCGCCGTCGACACGGGCGCGGGACCCGTCGCGCCGAAATTCGAGATCAGCGTGGAAAACCGCGTGAGCCCGGTCCCCTCGCTCTGCACCTTGTTGACTTCGAACATCACCGCGCGCGCGAGATCGTTCAGGTCGTCCAGGAACGCGGGAATGTCCGTCCGGATCGATTCGACGAGCCCCGCGAGCTCGCCACCCGACAGCTGGAGCTTCGTCCCCGTCGCCGTGAACACCGGCGTGTCGATCCGCGTCCCGCGGTCCACTTCCGCCGCCGTCCCCACCTGCGCCGACGTGCCCTCCAGCACCAGGAATTCGCTTCCCACCAGCACGTTCACCGCCCCGGTCCGCGTCTCCACCGTGCGCACGGCGATCTTCTGCGACAGTTCGCGCAGCAGCTGCGCGCGCCGGTCGCGGAGGTCGTTGGCGGAGTTGGCCGCCGCGCCGCCGCTCTCCGCGGCGACGATGTCGGCGTTCAGGCGCGCGATCTCCGACGCCATGCGGTTGACCTCGTCCACACCCGCGCGCAACTGAAGATTAAGGCTGTCCCGGTCCGCCACAATGCTCGACGCCGTGCGGTTGAATGCGTCGGCGAGCGCGCGTCCCTCCTCGACGAGCGACCCGCGCGCCGCGGCGTCCGCGGGATACGCCGCCAGCGTCTCCGCGGCCGTGAAGAAGCCGTCCAGGGAAGAAGCGAGCCCGAGGCCGGTCGCGTCGTTGAACAGCGATTCCAGCCGCGAGAACGTACTGGACCGCGTGCCGGCCGCGCCCAGCAGCGCCGTCGAGTCGCGCAGCCGCGCTTCGAGCGACAGGTCCACCACGCGCCGCACGGAGGCGATCGTCACGCCCGCGCCGAGCTGCCGGAACCCCGACCCCGCCGCCGGCCGCAGCGCCTCCAGGTCCACCCGCTGCCGCGTGTAACCCGGCGTCGTCGCGTTCGAAATGTTCTGCCCCGTCGTCTGCACCGCCGCCTGCTGCGCCGTGAGCGCCGTCAGGCCGATGTTCAGGTGGCTGAAGAGGCTCATGCCGCCTCCTCGGGCGCCGGCTTCTCGCTGTCGATCAGCGTCGCCAGGAGTTCCGCGCGGAACGCCTCGAGCCCGAGCAGGGCCACCTTGAGGCTCCCGACTTCCTCCTTCAGCGCGTCGGTCCGGATCCCGATCTCCATGGCTCTGCTCCTACGCGACCGAGTCGATGAGGTTGACCTTCGGCGTCTTCGCGGGCAGCTCCGCGCCGCGGCGCGTGTACGACCCGTTTTCGTCCTCGAGACCGGTGAGGGCCCGCAGGAAAAGGTGCACGTGCTCGAGCGACTGCCCCGCGAGCGCTCCGTTCAGGTCGTTCGCGCGCGCGACCTCGCGCACGAGCGCGCCGATCGACTCGCGCAGTCCCGCGAGCTCCGCCGACTTCGATGCCGCCGCAATCTCCCGCAGCGTGGCGTCCGCCGGAAGCCCGAGCCCGAGCGCCGCGGCCTGCGCCGCGCGCCGCCGCGCCGCGTCCGACTCCGCGATCCGCGCCAGCAGCGCCTCCTCGCGCGCCGCGATCCCCTCCAGCTCCTGCGTGCGCAGCGCCACCAGGGCCTCGCGCTTCTCCGCGCAGATCCCCAGCAGCCCCCGATACAGCTCCGCCTCGTCGTTCAGAGCCTTTTTCAATTCTTCGCTCATGCTCTTCCTCACTCCTAACCCCTGACGTCAAGCCTCGCCCCCACCGCGTCCTCGACCATCCGCGCGATGCCGAGCCCGCCTTTCTGCGCCATCGCCAGGCTCATCTCCTGGTCCATCATCCCGCCGAAAATCTCCTCGCCGCGCCCGCCGTGGAACCGCTCGCTCTGCGGCATTCCCTTCCGCATCGTCCGCATCAGGATTCCCAGGAACATCCCCTCGAACGCGACGGCCTGCTCGTGCAGCTCCGCGCGCGCGACGGCGTTCCCTCCGGCCTGCAGCCCGGCGATTTCCATCTCCCCTACCTCACGATCAGCCGCGCCTTCAGGGCGCCGGCGTTGTGGAGCAGCTTGATCAGGTCGATCACGTCGGCCGCGGTTTCCTGCGTCGGCCCAAGCGTGTCGAGCACGTCGTTCAGAAGCACGACGCCGTCGGCGGGCCGCGACTTTCCCGCCTCCGCGCGCCCCGGCACCTCGATCACGATCCGTCCCTTCTGCACCCGGCACGGCAGCACGCGCACCTTTCCCGTGATCGCGTACGTCTTCTCGCGCTCGTTGATGATCACCGTCGCCTCGGGCTCCTCCTGCGACCCGATCTCGACCGTCATCCCGAGGATCTCGCCGACGAACTGGATCGCGTCCCCGCGGCCGGCCTCGCCGCGCTTCTCCGTCGCCACCTTCACCCGCACGTGCCCCGCGTCCTGCGCCGCGGCGAGCTCGCCTTCCGCGTTGTAGAGAGCGGGGAACCGGGCGTTGATGGCGTCGGCCACGCGCGTCGCGACGTTGAAGTCCGGGGAATTGAGCTTGAGCGTGAGCCATCCCTCGTCGAGCGCCTTGAGGAAATTCGCCTGCGGCGCCAGCCGCTGGATGATCGCGCCGCCCGGAATCGTCGCCACCGTCGAAGTGTTCACGTCGGCGCCGATCGCGAGCGCGCCGCGCGCGATCGCGTACACGACCGGGTCCTTCTGGTACGGCCGCGGCCCGTACAGAAACGTCTGCGTCAAAAGCCCGTTCTTCAGATTCTTCGCGTCGTTCAGCGTCGCCACCATCACGTCGATCTCCGTCCCCACCGCCTGGAACGCCTCGAGCCGCGCCGTCACCGCCACCACCGCGACGTTGCGCGCCGAAATCTCCTTGTCCGATACCAGCACCCCGTCGCGGTTCTGCATGAACGACCGCAGCCGCGCCCGCACCACGTCCGGCGAGTCCCCCGTCCCCGGAAGCCCCGTCACCAGCCCCACCCCCTCGATCTCGTTCACGTCCGCCCCCGATACCCCCGCGAGATCCTTCACGCGGACGCGTTCCTGGGCGGAAGCGGCCGCCGCGAACAGGAGGAACAGCAGCGCCGCGATGACCGCGGCGCGGTTGAAGGGGGAGATCTGGAAGACCTCACCGACCGTCCAGGTCCGCGTTTCCACCGGCTCGTTCCGGGTCTGCATATCTTATCCCTCACAACCGTCCGTTCGTTTTCCGGACAACCGTCCGTTCGTATTCCGGACAACTGTCTGATCGTTTTCCGGTGTGCGGGCGCGCCACTGGCGCGCCCGCACTATGAATCCCGGGGCCTGTCTCAGCGCCCGCACTCTGAAACCCGAGGCCTTTCTTAGAACGGCCACAACACTTCCAGAAGCCACGAGAGGAACCCGCGCTTCTGGGCGTCGTTCACCGTCCCGTCGCCCGTCCGCCGGATCTTCACGTCCGCCACCTTGTCCGTTCCGACCGTCCGGTCCGCGGCGACGTCGGCCGGGGCGACCTCGCCCGTCACCGTCATCGTCACGGTCTCGTCGTTCACCTGGACTTCCTTGCGCGCCGCCAGCACGAGGTTTCCGTTGTCGAGCACCTCGATCACCTTGGCCGCGACCGTGAAGACCACCTTGCTCGATCCCGAGGTCTCTCCGTCGTTGTCGCGCTCGTACTGAACGCGCCCGTTGACCCGGAGGTCGCCGCCCGCCAGCCCCGGCTTGAGGTCGGGCAGCCCCCCTCCCTTGGCCGTCAACTGCACGTAGTCCTGCAGGGCCGCGATCAGCCGCGTCTCCCTCTCGATGTCCGTTCCGGCCTTGGCCTCCGCCGTCGAAAGCTCGTTCACCTTGATCTTGATGATGTCGTTCACCGCGTACGTCGGGCGCTCCGGCGCGTACGGACTCGCCGTCTCGTCCCCGAGCAGCCCGTCCGCGGCGGCCGGCAGCGAAAGCGACAGGGACAGCACCAGCGGCTTCAGGTTCATCTCATTCCTCCTCCACCTCGCCCGCGCCCGGACCCGTGATCCGCGCGCGGAACTCCTTTTTCGAATCGGGATTCTTCACCCGGATCACGTCCCCCTGCCGCCCGTCCTCCAGCGCCGTCACGATCCGGCGCACCGCCGAGCGGGCGTTCGCGCTCGTCACCGAAATCTCCTCGCCGCGGAACACGATCGGCCCGGGCCGAAGCGCCCCCGCGCGGACCATGCCGCCCTCGGCGACGTCCTCGCCCAGCACGCGCCCGACCGCCAGCCCCTCCGCCGCCAGCGCCCCGTCCTCGAGCGCCGACACCTCGCCGAGCGTCACGTCCGTCGACACCACCCGGTGCCCGGCCCGCAGCATCCGCCGCGCGACCACCGCCCGGCGCACGCCGCGCACCGACGCCCTCGCCTGCCAGACCGCGCTGTCGGCGTCGCCGATGTTCACATAGATATGGAAGCGCGCCTCGCCGAGCCACCAGCCGTCCGCGGGCTTTACCGCCGCGACCGTCACGCGCGTAAAATCCACGCCATCCCCAGCCCCCGTCACCTCCAGCACCCGGCAGGCCGACTTCGCCCCCGGCATCTCCCGGTCCGCCGCCGCCTCGATCGCCCGCGCCGCCACCTCGCGGAACCCCTCGAGCCCCGGCCGCTCCGGCTCCGCGCCGCTTCCCACCAGGCATTCCCCCGAAACTTCCACGCCCCGCAGCGCGACCCCCGCCTTCTTCAGCTCGACCCGTACGTCCCCGGCCGTGACGCGCTTCTTCATTCCCGCCGCCGGCGCGCGCCCCAGCCAGACCGGCGGCAGCGGATCGCCCGAAACGTCCGCGACGTCCGCAAGCGCCACGTACCCGCCCGCCGCGCGCGCCTCTGCGCGCAACGCGACCCGGGTCGCCGCGCACGCGGTGGAGGCGAAGGCCAGCAGGCAGACGAGCACGCGCATTCCCTACCTCCGGATGTTGTTCAGGGTCTGGAGCATTTCGTCGGCGGTCTCGATCGTCGAAGCATTGATCTCGAACGCCCGCTGCGTCTGGATCATCTCGGTCAGCTCGCGCACGCTCTCGACGTTCGAACTCTCCAGGAACCCCTGCTGGAGCAGCCCGCGCCCCTCCTCGCCGGGCCTTCCCACGACGGGGCTTCCGGAAGCGGGCGTCTCGAGGAGCAGGTTGTCGCCGATGGCGATGAGGCCTTCGGGGTTGGCGAACCTCACGATTTCGATCTGGCCGATCGAAACGGGGGTCGCGGGATTGGCGGGGTCGAACCCTTCGACGAGCCCGTTCTGCGAGATGGAGATGCGCGTGACTTCGGTCGGGATGGTGAGGGCGGGTTCGAGGAAGAGGCCCTGGTTGTTGACGAGGTTGCCGTCCGCGTCGCGGTGGAAAGTGCCGTCGCGGGTGTAGCCGATGGTGCTGCCGTCGACCATGCGGAGCTGGAAGAAGCCGTCTCCGTCGATGGCCATGTCGAACTCGCGCTCGGTGGCTTCGAGGGGGCCCTGGGAGAAGATCCGGTCGGTGCCGACGACTTTGACGCCGTGGCCGAGCTGGATGCCGCTGGGAATCTGCGAGCCGCTGGCGGCGCCGGTTCCGGGGCGGCGGACGTGGTGGTAGAAGAGGTCCTGGAAGTTGGTGCGGAGGCGCTTGAAGCCGTTGGTGTTGACGTTGGCGAGGTTGTTGGCGATGACGTCGATCTGGGTCTGGAGGGACGTCATGCCGGTAGCTGCGGTCGAGAGCGCTCTTGTCGACATTTGTGATCTCCGAAAGCGGGCGCGGGGCATGCCCCGCGCCTGTCAGTCCCGTCTATCCGGGCAACCGGCCGACGTCGTTGGCGGCGCGGCCGAGCATCTCGTCCTGGATCTTGAGCATCTGGGCGTTCATTTCGTACGCGCGGAACGCCGACACGAGCGACGTCAGCTCGCGGACCGGCTCCACCGAGGAGGATTCGAGCGCGCCCTGCACGATTTCTCCGTCTCCCGCGCGCGGCGCGGCCTGGCCGCCGTCGGCGAACAGGGCGTCCCCGGTCTTCCGGAGCATTTCCGGGCGGTCGAAGTCCGTGACGCCGAGCCTGGCGACGATTCCCTGTGCCGAGAGCACTTCACCCCTGCCGTTGACCTCGAACCTCTCGAGGCCGGACAGGTTGACGGGCTCGCCGCTCGTCGAGAGGACCTCGCCGAGGCCGTCGGCGGTGACCAGTCGTCCGCGGGCGTCGACGGCGAAGTCACCGGCGCGCGTATAGAGGGCGCGTCCGTCGCGGTTCACGGCGAAGAACCCATTGCCGCGGATGGCGAGATCGAGGGGCCGGCCGGTCATGGCCACGGGGCCGGATTCCGGGTCCCAGTTCGTCCGGTCGAGGACCAGGCCCGGCGCGGCGCGGTTCCCCGCCGTCGCGCGATCGCGGGCGGAGAGCAGGCGCTGCCGGAACGTGACGAAATCCTTGCGGTAGCCCGCGGTGCGGACGTTGGCCAGGTTGTTCGAGATGACATCGACGCGGGCGTCCTCGGCGAGAAGGCCGGATGCCGAGACGAAGAGGCCTCCGCTCATCGGGAGCCCTCCCGGAGGGCGGAGACGATGGCGTGCTCGATGCGTCCGAGGAGCGATTCGCTTTCGCAGGATTCATCGGCGTCGCGGACGGCGGCGGTGTAGCCGCCGGCTTCGGCGAGGCACACGGCGCGCTCGATTTCCTCGAGCACGGTGTGGACGGCATAGACCTCGTCGAACGCTTCCCGGAGCATATCGCGAGCCTCGAAGGGGCACGATGTCCCGGGCTCTCGGAAAGCAACCCCCGTGCCCTCTTCTCAACTGATGCCACAACTCATTTCCTGACAACAACTTAGGGATATCAAAATAAAAATATCGACACGCCGCAGCCGGACCTCCGGCGGATTCTGCCGGCATTCCCCGCCGCCGCCCGCCGCTTATCGATGTCCACCCACCCGCGCGGGATCGTCAGAGTTTGGGTGAAAATCGATGGGGGCACAGCGGCGCCGGCGAGAAGAGTATTTCCAGTCCGGGAACTTTTGGAGCGCCGTCGCCGCCGGCCCCCAACGATTTTCACTCAAACTCTGGGCGGCAAAGCACTTCTGAGAGCGTGAAAGAATTCAATCTTATGAGCGGTCGGGGCCCCTTCGACTCGCTTCGCTCGTTCAGGGCAGGCGAGCGAGCGAGGTCCGACCGCACCTGAGATCGAATTTTTCTCACGCTGTCAGATACCCGTATCCTTCGGAGATCCCCTCATGCGGACCGCATCCCTCGCACTCTTCATCCTCGCCGGCTGCGCCACGCCCCCCGACGACCCCGTCCCCCCCCAGGCCGGAAC
>JACPRD010000022.1 GCA_016190145.1 Planctomycetota bacterium
CCTCGGCGTCCGCCTCCGCCTCGGGCGGCGCGGCGTCCGCCAGCGCCTCGAGCACCGTCCCGTCCCCGCCTCTCAGCGCCGCGAGCAGCGCCGGAACGTTGGGTTGAGCGGGGTGGGGAAGTGGTGGCATCGGTTTCGATCCTCGTTTCTCGTTCCGTACAGCGCGGGCACCGACGCGCCACAATCTACGGGCGGAGTCCGAAATCCCCAAGCCGAATGGTCTCATTCTGCGCGAAAAGTGGGATCGGCGGCGTCCGGACCTCGCTTCGCGACGCCGCCAAAGGGCCGGCGGCGCTGCTTCGCTCGCCCCGGCCGCTCGCCGCCCCACTTTTCGCGCACAATGAGAATGGTGCGTGCGAACCCCCGCTTCCGAGGTCCGCTCCCGCGTCTCGAAACGAGTAACGAGTAACGAGGAACTGTCTTAGTTCCTGCCGAGCCGCTCCTGAATCCCCTTCTTCTGCGCCTTAGGCACCGCCGCGGCGTCCACCATCTTCTGAAGCGCCTCCCGCGAACCCGCGACGCCGTCGCGCAGCGCGTCGAACAGCAGTCCCGCGATCCGCCGCCGCAGATCTTCGCCCGTGTCCGCGTCCGGCGCCAGTTTCTGCCGGAGGGCGATTTTCGCGAGCGACCCGAGCAGCGCCCCGCGATCTTCCGGATCCTGGAAATCGCGGTGGACCGCCAGCTCGCACAGCTCCTTCGTCACCGCCGCGCACAGCCCGTCCATCCGCTTTGACGTCTCCTCCAGCGACAGCGCCTCTCCCAGCGCCTTCGCCACCGGCACGTGCACCGTCCGCGCGCGCAGGGCGTCGATGACGTCGAGGCGGAGGTGAAGGGGGGTTTCGCGGCGCGACGCGATCTTCCCCAGCCCGGTGCCCAGGTCGCTGACGTTTCCCGGGCTCCAGACCATCTCGTAGTTCACCACCCGCTTCCAGTTGTTCAGCAGCCCGTGCGTGATTTTTTCGAGGAAGAGGTCGGTTCCGGCTCCGGACAGCGCGACGCGCACGAGGCCGCCGATCAGGGTGGGGATGAGGACGGTGTGGGCGCTCGAAGTTTTGCCGATGGTGAGCTGGAGGCCGTCGTTGGTCCAGGCTTCCTTGACGAAATCCTCGGGCATTTTGGAGTCGAGGAGGCCGAGGAGCGTCAGGCCCGCGCTCATTTTCTGGTCGGCTTCGACGTGGGGGCTGCTGACGCACCAGGAGTAGGCTTCGAGGATTTCGAAGCGGCCGGGGCGGGAGCGGAGGAGGTTGCGCAGTTCCATGGTGGTGCCGCGGACCGCGGCCGAAGGGGCGCCGGACAGCGCGGCGATCCGGCCCGTCGTGACGGCGAGGAGCGGTTCGTTGGGGAACTTCCCCGCCTTGAGCAGGTCCAGGCACAGGCGCAGCGCGTCCCCGGCTTCTTTGGTGGAGGTCGGGTTGTCCGTCAGGATGGCGTCGAGGCTGCGGAGGGCGATTTCGCGCTCGACCTGGTGCGGGCTCGACTTGATGGCCTTCGCCAGTTCCCTGACTCCGGGGACGCCGAGGCGGCGCAGGAAGGCTTCCGAGAGCGGCACGACTTCCTCGAGGTTGAAGTCATGGGCCGAGTTGACGATCTGGAGGGCGATTTCGCGGCGGGTTTCGGCGCTGACGCGCGGCCCGAGGCAGCGGGAGTCGAGGACCGCGATGCGGACCGGTCGCCGGGCGGTTTTGAGCAGCTCCGCCATCGCCTTCGCGAATTTCTCGAGCGCGGTGTCCGGCGTGCCGGGGCGTTCGCACACCTGGTCGCAGAGTCGGATGAGGAACGGCCGCTGGGGGGAGGCCGCGTTGGGAAGGGTCTCGAGGATGGCGTCGACGGCGATCTCGCCGAGGCCGAGGAGCGCGTTCCCCGCGCGCCGGCAGTCGAAGTCGGAGTCGTTCCAGTCCGCGATGAGCAGCGCGGTTTTCTTCGCCAGCTTCCCGGGGCCGGCCGCGGGCGCGATCCGGGCGAGCGCGAGCAGCAGCTGCGAGCGCGAGCGCCGGTCGGGGGCCGCGTCGAGTTCCGACCAGAGGAGGGAAGCGAGTCCCGCGGGGTCGACGGCGCCGTAGGCCGCGAAGAAGTCGCCCACGGCGTCCGAGACCTCGCCGGCTCCCGCGTACAGCCGCCGCACGGCGATCCGGAGCACGGCCGCGGCGAAGTCGCTGTTGCGCGCGAGATGCGGCGAAAGCCCGGCCAGCGCGCGCAGGATCTGCGCGGCCCGCGGTGGATCCGGCGCGCCCCTGAGGTCCGCCGCGAGCGCCGCGATCACCACCGCGCGCTCCGCGTCCCCCGCGTCCGTCGCCCGTCTTGCCAGCGCGTTGATCGCCGCCGTCCGCTCCGGCGCCGACCCCTCCGAGAGCGCCCGCACCGCCGCCGCCGTCGCCGGATCCAGCCCCAGCCCGCGCAACCCCGCCGCCGCCTCCGCGCGCACCTCCGGCGATTCGTCCGACACCGCCCGCAGGAACAGGAGGCCTTTCTCGTTCTGGGGAAGCGGCGCGTACATGAGTTTCCGCAGCGCCTCGACCTTCGTCTTCGGGTCCACCCCCGTGAGCAGCGCGAGCTTGAGCCGGTTCACGTCCTCCGTCGAAAACAGCCCCGCCGCCTCCACCGCCATCCGCGGCATGAGCGCCGCGAGCGGATCCACGTCGACGGGGGAGAGCGCGAGCGGCGCCACGGCCGCGGCCGCGGGCGCCGTGAACTCCGCCGCCGCCGCCTGCTCCTCCGCCAGCCCGATCACCCGCTTCCCCTCCTGCTCCTCCACCACGAGATCCAGGTCGAGCGGAAGGCCGGTTCCAAGCTGCACGAGGCGCGCCGTGTCGAGGTCACGGGCCTCGGAGAGGGTTTCCTTCCTGAGCAGAAGCGTCTCCACCGCCGATCCCGGTTTCGCGGACTCGAGGACGGCCGCGGTCAGCTCGAGCTTCGAGGACATCAGGGCCCCGATGCGGACGGCGAGGCGCTGGCTGAGGGCGAACCGGGACGTGAGATCGTTCCTGGAGGGGCGCAGGCCTTCGAGCACGGTGACCTCGGACGAGGGGTGGCCGTCATTCTACAACAGCGGGTCCCGCAGCGATGTCCTTACGGCCTCACCCACCCCTCCAGGTCCTTGCCTTTCAGGTGCACGAACACGCAGCCCACCCCCGCGCGCATCACGAACAGGCTCACCGTCCCGCCCTTGCCCTGCTCCAGCGCCTTCAGGAACTCCTCGACGCCCTTCACCGGCACGTCCCCCACCTC
>JACPRD010000122.1 GCA_016190145.1 Planctomycetota bacterium
CCGTCGCCGACCTCGGCACCCTCTGGGTCGTCCGCGAACACCTCGGAAGGCTCGTCGTCTGGGCCTACACGCAGAACGGGTCGATTTCGGCGATCTACCCGCTGCCTCAATTGGAAGAGGCCTTGCCGCCGGGCGAGTCGCTCAGGTCGTTGGCCCCGCTCCCGGCGGTCGCGCAGCGCCTGAACGTCTACGTGGCGCTCGCGAACCGGGTCGCCAGGCTCGGAAGAGACGGCGCGATCGCGACGGCGGATCTGTCCGACGCCGTCCTCGCGTTGACGGCCGGGGAACGGGGGAAAGGGGGAACGGGAGAACACGGCGGCGCGCGCCCGATGGTCGCCGCCGCCTTCGCCCACGGCGGCGCCGTGATCTTCGACGGACCGGATCTGTCCGAGGTGAAAAGGTTCGGGGACGACCTCGCCGATCCGCTCCTGACCTTCACGCGCGACGCGACGCTCATCGCGGTGGGGGAGCGGGAGGGCCGGGTGTACGATACGTCGGACGGGAGGGTGATGGAGAAGGCGGTGTTCCCGGTGCTGGGCGGCAGGCCGGTCGCGGCGGTGCCGGGGACGAAGGCGAACGAGTTCGTGCTGGTGATGCCGGGGGGGGAGGTGAGGGTGTATAGAATCGGAGCCCGCTGAGGGGAGAATGAGGTCTGATTCACCGACTCACCCGAGCTTGATGGGGGTTTCAGTCGTGCGGACGCGGGCACACGCTTAGAAGGCTGACTCATCGAATAGAGGTGCGACGCTCATGAGTTCCACCGGATTCGCCCTTGTTTTCACGAGCCTTGTCTTGATGTCCAGGCATCTGCCGGCACAGACTTCCGATCCGTCTGCAGGCGACGAATCCTCCGTCGGGACTTTCGAGCTCCTCCGGCGGTCCTCGATCGAGCACATCGCGGAAATCTCTCCCAAGATATTCAGACGCTTGCCTGACGCCATAAAGGACCTCGAGAGTGTCGCTAGTGACAGCCCCGCACGCCCGTTGGCACTCGCCCTTCTCGACCGATTCCGGCCCACGTATGGTCCGGGCAAGCCGCTTCCGGCGTGCACGTCAGTCTGCATTTCACCGACGGGTCGACAATTGGCCTGCTGGACCGCCAACGGAGACCTGGTCCTGATCGGCCTCCCCGAGTTCCGGGAGACGCCCATTCTGAGGCGTCGCGAGTTTCGAAAGCTGATGAATCCTGCCCGCGCGGAGACGGATGACGACGGTCGTCCCGATCCGAAGCGGATCCTGATCTGGAATGCAGCGGGCTCGGCCTTGGTTTTCGCCGTCGATGGGGCGCGCATCGGCTGGAAAATGATCGAACAATCGGAATGCGAGATCACGGATGTCCGGCTTCCGCGCGACCCTGGGTGGCCTCGGGGACAGCTCGCGGTTGTTGGGGGCGGATCTTTCTACTCCGACGACCACACTCTTGTGCTGAGCACCACCCTCTTTCCCGCGGCCATCGACCTGCAGCAGGCTGAGGCTCATCCGCTGTGGATCCCCGAAGGCGGGGTCGCCACGACCTGGCTCTCATTCGCGCCCGGCAGAGAGAGAATCGTGGCGTTGCTCGAAGGAATCAAAGGGCAACATTTGTGCACCTATGACCCTTCCACCTGGAAGCTCCTAAGAAGCCGACCCGTGAGTTGCCAGTACATGGCGGTCCTCGATGAGCCCTCACAAATCGTCCTAGGCATACAGGATCCTGGAGTGATCGAATTCTGCGACCTGGCGTCCGCAGAGGAGACGCAGAAGCTGGCGTGGAAGACTGGCGTCTCCGCGGTGGCTCCCGGCCCCGGGGGAGTCTGGTTGGCCATCGGTACGCCGGGTGCGCGTGTGACTCTAGTGTGCAGCAAGTCACATTCCACGGTGTATTCGCTGGAGTACCGCGCGATTCTCGAGCGCGTCCAGGTTTCCGTTGACGGGGGCGTGTTGCTCGTCCAGACAGACCGCGAGACCAGAGTCCATCTGCGGACACCCAGATAGGGTCGCTGTTCTCCGAGAGCCGCCAAGGGCATCATCGTCCCCCGAAAATCTTCCTTGCAGAGAGGAGAGATTGCGGGAGTGCCAGGTGCCGAACAGACCAGCCATTGGCGAGACGGTCCTCGATCTCCCGCATGATTCCCGCCAGCACGTCGCGATCCGACTCTTTGAAGATTGTCCAGCACGGGTGGGCTGCCATCAGATAGAGAAAATCCAGGAACTGCTGAAACTGGGGAATGCCCAAAGCGTTTGTGGCGATCGAGCCATCGTCAGAAACCCATTGGTTCAAGAAGTCGCTCATCGTCCTCCTGTATTTGCGGCAGTCAGTTCTATCCAGGAGCCACCGAAGCCGGCTGAGCGCCTCCAAATCTGGTTCCACGAATTCCTTCTGGCGATCAACTTCTGCCTGAAGAATGGCGCGCATCGTCACAGGACAGCGCAAGATCAGGCCTGCCAGAGCCTTCATGGCGTTATCTCGCGTGCGCCAATCCGGTACGCCGAGAAGCGTAATCAAGTTCTGCGCCTCGGCGAGTTCAGCCGGAGTGCACGGTTCCTTCTTCACCCTCACGCCGTCTCCTGCCTTGCTAGGTGGCCGTGGATCATCCGGTAGCCATGGTCTATCGGAAACAGCCTCGCCAGGTGGTAGCGGAAGCGGTGGAGGTGTTGGGATGTCATAGTAGGCCCCGATCCCCGCGGATTCGAACGAGGTTATGGCGGCCAGACCGTCTGGAGAACCACTCATCAAGGTCACATCCAAGGATTGCCCGGACATGCCCCGCCCCTCCATGGTTAAGAGTGGAGAGGTCGGAGATGCGAGACCTTGCTGTTGAGTCAGCAGCATCCGTTGCATGACTGCGCTCGCACTCTGACTGATGGAATTGACCGTCATTCCGGCAGGATTCGCCGCGGCCAGATCTGGGAGACCGAGTCGCGCGAAAACCAGCAGGTCCGCAGGCTCGGGAGGCGCCCCTGGTGGCACCATGGGCACGTGCGGCTCCGGCCCGATCGCATCCGTTTCGCCCATTCCATCTCCACCCGCGCCTGGCGCGAAGAAGACGGCCCCTGCCCTGGTTATCGCGTCAAGCGCATCGAGACCTGCAGGCCGCCCGGAGCCCCCGACGGTCTTGAAGAACCTAACGACCGGGTCGACTGGCATGTGATTCCTCCTTTATTTCCCCGCGACCTTGAAGAGGATGACGAGCACGACCCACTGGAATGCGCCCGCCCACGCGACGAGCAGCGCGGTGAACCCGTAGTCCAGCACTGCAACCTGTGACCAGAACACTCTCGGTCGATATCCTGCCACTAGGCCGAATGCGACCCAGTGCCCGAGGCAGTATCCGCACGAGAACAGCTTTCCGAGCCACGGGCTCCATCGTGTCACGTTCTCGCGAAACGTCCGGAAGAGGACCGTTTCGGAGACCGTGAACGCGATCGAGGCCGTCACGCAGGACAGGAGCAAGACGAGCACGTCAGCCGCCACCACAGCAGTGGGCGACGGGGCGGAGCAGGTACTTCCGCTTCATCGGGCGCCTCCTTTCGCAAGATCGGGCATCGAGGACGAGGTTTCGGAGTCGCGAATGGCGTCGGCCCACGCGGGTTCTTCCGTCTCCAGCCAAGGATCGAGCAGGCCGAGGGCGGCCGGTTCCGTGCTCATGCCGAGTGCTCCCACGAGTTGACCGGGCTTTTCCTACGCAAACGGTGTTCCAAGCCCGGCGGCTTGTGGCGGTCGACGAGCGTGCGTTCGGGGAATTCGTAGATCATCGGCCGACCTCCGGCGCGCCAGCGTTCGCGCACCGCTGCTTCCACCACAGCGACCAGACATCCCAGGCGCGGATCACGGGGAGGATGCGGATGGCCTCCGGCTCGAGCAAGAAGGCAACGCCCCGCGGCAGAACCGCGCGCAGCAGGTCGAGCAGGCTGCTCGGATTTTCCTGGACGCCGTACCAGACGACGTGTGAATCGAGGCGGCGGGACACGACTTTCCCCGCCTCGATCCTCAGCCCCGCGTCCACGCCGATGCGCGCGAGGTGCTCGCGCCGCGTCGCCTCGACGGAGGCCCGCAGCGGGAGGGCGTCGAGCTTTTCCCAGACGCCGGGGGAGCGTAGCGCATTCAGGAAGTTGAGTTGTTTCCCCGTCTCGAGCAGCACGGGCACGCCGGCGTCCTCGCCCAGTTCGATGAGCGCGAGCGCCGCGCGCACCCGAATCTCCCGATCGGGATCTTCAAGCCGTCTGCGGATTGCGGGCACCGCCGCCCGGATCCCGATGTGCCCCGCGGCGGCCATCGCCGGCCCGACGACCAGGAGACACCCGCCTTCGATCAGCTCCACGATGCGGGCTTGCCCGGTGGGCACGCGAAGCGCCCGAAGCGCCGAGAGCGCGATGTTCTGCGACAGCGCGTCCTTCTCGCCGAGCAGCGGCGCGATGCGCGGAGCCCATTCCACGGCGCGCAGGATCGAAAGCGCGCGGGCGGCGTCAAGCCGGGGCGAGATCTCCAGGTCTTCGAGGAATCCCGCGATCTTCGGGACCGCGCCGTAGGCCCGGAGCGCGGCAAGCGCGAGCATGGCCGTGCCCCGGACGAAGGGAGCGGGATCGTCCAGCAGGCGCTGGATCCGCGGAATGGCGCCGCGGTCGCCGAGCGACGCGAGCCCTTCCGCCGCACCCGCGCGCTGGTACGGATCCCAGCGAGCGAGCAGCTTGCGCAGGCGCGGAACCGCCTGCTCGACGCCGAGCCGGCCGAGCGCGTCGCAGGCGGACATTCGGACGCAGGGATCCCGCGACGACGTGAGCATCACGAGGACGAAC
>JACPRD010000130.1 GCA_016190145.1 Planctomycetota bacterium
AAGAGACAGCGGCTTCGCTCTCTCGCCCTTTCGCCCTTCCGCCCTCCCGCCCTCCCCTTCCTCCCCCGGCCGGCCCCACCAGGCGCGCACCACCTTGCGACTCGCCCTGTCGATCTCGAGGAGCATCACCGCGCCCGCGTGACCTGGCATGAAGTCGGCGCCGGAGGCCTCGATGAACACGGCGTGCTCAGCCACCTCGACGCACGCGAGCCGCGACGTGCGAGCGCCGTCGCCGTACTCGATCCAGTCCCCGGCCCGCAGCGCGCCGATGTCGTACGCCGCGAACCGCAGTTCGTCCACCGTCGGATCCGCGGCCGGCACCGCTTCCGGATCCCAGCCGCGCAACGCGTTGTCGACCGCCTCAGCCGCGAGAGGCCCCGTCCGCTCCGCCCAGTGCCCGTACCAGCCCTTCCCCAGAAACGTCACCCCGTACGCCGGCCAGTACACGACCGAACACCCGAGGAACTGCCCGCGGATCTGCGCGTGCTGATGCACGAACTCGTGGATGATCGTCTGCGCGCGCAGCGCGGGCGACCAGGAATCCCAGACGTCGCGGTCGCGGACGATCATGCCCCACGAGCGCTCCTGCGCGTCGTAGTCGGTGCCGGGGACGAGGGTCTGGACCGCCTTGAAGAAGGGGCTTTCCTCGCCGACCTGGAGAACGTCGCCTTCGCCGGGGATCGACCAGACGAGCGCCGTGCCGGATGCGCGGACGCGCGTGCCGCGGGGGAAGATCTCGGCGCGGCGGTCCTTCGGGGAAGCGCGCCATTTTTCCGGCGGGACGGTCTCGATGTGCGCGAGCGCGGCGTTCACATGGTCGGCGTCGCGCGCGAGGTCGACGTTGCGGCCGGTGACGAAGAAGAACGGCAGGTTGAGAGCCGCGCCGACCGTGCCTCCCGTGCCCGTCACGAACTTCCGCCCCGCCGCCTCGAACCTCTCGCCGCGGAACCGGATCGCGCCCTCGACGGCGAGCGCGGGAGCTTCGAGAAAGTCCCCCAGCGCATAGAGCAGCCGGCCCAGTTCCCGCAGAAACGGCGCCTCCGTGAGCGCGAGCGCCCTTCCCGTCCCCGTCGCCAGCTTCGCCGGCCAGCCGAAAGGATTCGCGGAGTCGCTGCAGGGCTGGAGGCCGGAAGCGCAGCCGGAGAGGAGGACCGTGGCAAGGGCCAGGGCCGGGTATCGCATCATGCCCAGGTTCCTTCCCACATCGGCTTGCCGGTCTCGAGATACGTCTTGAGATTGCAGGCGATCACCGGCCAGGCCCGCACCCAGGCCCCGTAGACCTCCTTGTTGCCGCGGAAATTCGAGTGACGGATTTCGAGCTTCGAGTTCCGGCCGAGCTTCGTGATCGTGTATTCGATCTTCGTCTCCGGATACCCGGGGTCGTCCTTCTGCGTGTGCACGAACCGCGCGTTGCGGCGCAGCTCCAGCACCCGGCCCGTGGACTCGCCGCCGCGGAAGTTCCATGTTCCGCCGCGGCGCAGCTGCATTTTCCCGCCGCGCGTGTACCAGCGGGCGATCCGGGGGCCGCGGGTGAGCGCGGCCCAGACCTTCGCAGGCGCGGCGCGGAGCCAGACGTTCTGGGTCACGGCAAGATTCCGGGCGGACATGCGGGTTCCTTTCCGTGAAGAGGCGTTCAGGTCGGGCGGAGCGCCAGTCTAACGTCCCTCAAGCCCGGTCGCCTCGTTGTCGATAAGGAAGCAGGAGGCCCCATGATCGAACTCGAGGCGGCCCTGTTCGAGCTCCTGGAGCCCGGGACCCCGGCGGTCGCGGTCCTGGGCGAATCCGTGCTGCGCGCCCTCGCGCGGAGTCTCGCGGCGACGGCGCGCGAGGCGGTGGAAGGTGTGATCCGGCTGAGCGACTGCGACGTGGAGATGCGCCGGACGCTGCGCCGGGCCGGGTATCCGCACGAGCTCGCGGCGGGCGCGGCGCGGCGGATGGCGGAACACGTCGCCTGAGCGTCCGTTCCTCGTTCGTCGTTACTCGTTTCTCGTTCCGTCTCCCCCCTGGTGGACGAAACGAGAAACGAGTAACGAGTAACCGGGAACGACACATCAGAAACCTCTCAACTCGATCGCGACCTCGTCGCCGTCTTTGAGCCCGAACGTCGCGCGGAGCCCGACCGGCGCGATGATCTCGACGACCCACGGGTCTTCGCGGCCCTTCGCGGCCGTCGTCGTGGTCCAGAGGAACGCGGGCTGGGCGCGCAGGTTGAGGAGCGTGCACGGGAGGAGGAGGATGTCGCGCTCGCCGCCGTACTCGGCCCGCGCGAACGGGACGATGCGGCGCTGCAGCCCCGGCGCGAACCAGTCGAACGCGCGGTCGAGCGCGACATTGAGCGAGCCGGGAAAGACGGCCATCCCGGTCTTCCGCGCGTAGGCTTTGTTGAACCTCGAAAGCCACCGCGCGGCGTCGCCCTTGCCGGATTGAACACGCCCGAGCAGAACCGTCGGAGGGGCTTCCATGCGCCCTCAAGGTACAATTCAGCCGGAGAAACCGAGCCACATTTGATTGTTGGGGCGAATCGTCTCCCGCTTGACACGGACTTGTGGCGTATGTATCATTCATATGTACAATACGTATATCTTACGTCGAACTGACGTGGCGTCATCCATGAACAAAGGAGCTGTCATGACGACGCAAGTCCAACGATACCATACTGATCCGAAAACAGTGAGCAGCCCAAAGAACCACTGGAAACTGACCAGAGTTGTCTTCGATGGCGGAGTGGGATCCTGGGCCGCTGCCGAGGGAACCTGGAACGGCCACTACTGCATCGCCCTCCGCTGGAATGGCGGACCCGCACCGGAATCGCCTCTGGGTTCTCCCCAGTCCCGCGGACTCCCCACGTGGTTTATCGTGCCTCCGGGACTCGAGCCGGCGTTGCGACTCGCGTTGGCCCGCTTCCAGTCCGCCGAGGCGCCCCCCGCGGGAACCCTCAAAGACGAGATCCTGGCCATCGGCCGCCGCTGCGCCGAACTCCCGGATCGGGACCCTCGAAAGCCGGACGAAATCCTGGGGTACGACGACTCCGGCCTTCCCCGCTGAACCCATGATCCTCGACACTTCAGCCATCCTGGCAATCCTCTTGTCAGAACCCGAAGCCGCGGAGTTTGCCGCCGCAATTCAGGCAGATCCGAAACGGTTGCTTTCGGCGATCTCCTACGTCGAAGCGGCCATCGTGCTCGAAGCGCGCAAGGGATCCCAGGCGACCCACGACCTCGATTTTCTCATCCATCGGGCCGCGATCGACGTGATCCCCTTCGATCTGGCCCAGGCCGAGCGCGCGCGGCGGGCGTGGATTCAGTTCGGGAAGGGCCGGCACCCCGCCGCGCTGAACATGGGGGACTGCTGCGTCTACGCCCTCTCGGCCGTCACTTCCGAGCCGGTTCTGTTCAAGGGCAGCGACTTCGCGCACACCGACGCGCGCCGCGTCCCGCAAGCCTGATCGCAGCCCGGCAGTCGCT
Organism: Planctomycetota bacterium; assembly: GCA_016190145.1. Taxonomy (GTDB): domain Bacteria; phylum Planctomycetota; class MHYJ01; order WSZJ01; family WSZJ01; genus WSZJ01. Next base: position 3,465 of record JACPRD010000130.1, read on the forward strand.
CATCCATCTTTAATCCCCCTCCCATCATCCATTCATCCTCCCCGCGTAGGCTGTCCCGGGCACGACGGAAGTCCGGCGACCGCCCTTCCCGCGACACCTGAGGAGGATGTATGTCGAGCGAACTGTACGCGCGTCACGTCAACGACCAGTGGGTCCACTTCCTGAACATGCTCGGCACCGAGAAGGACTTCGTGCGCTGCGAGGGCGCGCGCCTGACCACCGCTTCCGGAAAACAGGTCCTCGACTTCCTGTCCGGGTACTGCGTCTACAACATCGGCCACAACCACCCGCGGCTCATCGCGGCGCTCAAGGAGGAACTGGACCGTCACGGCCCCACGATGCTGCAGAGCCATGTGCCGCCGCTCGCCGGCGAGCTGGCCGAGCGGCTGATGCAGCTTTGCGGGAAGCACCTGACGCGCACGGTGTTCATGAACACGGGAAGCGAGGGCGTTGAGACGGCGATCAAGTTCGCGCGGGCGCACACGCACCGGACGGGGATCCTGTGCGCGGGCGGCGCGTTCCACGGCATGACGTGCGGGGCGCTGTCGCTCATGGGCGGCGCGATGTGGCGCGAGGACTTCGAGCCGCTGCTCCCCGGCGTCGAGAGCATTCCGTATCTCGACCTGCCCGCGCTCGAAACGAAGCTCGCGACCGGGAAGTTCGCGGCGTTCATCGTCGAACCCGTGCAGAGCGAGAGCGGCATGCACTCGCCGCCCGCCGCCGACTGGCTCAAGGCCGCGGAAATCTGCCGCCGGCACAAGACCCTGTTCGTGCTCGACGAGGTCCAGACCGGCATCGGCCGCACTGGGAAATTCCTGGCCGCGCACCACTCGGGCGTCGAGGCCGACATGATCATCCTCGCCAAGGCCCTGAGCGGCGGCCTCATGCCCGTGAGCGCGATCCTCATGCGCGAGGAAATCAACCACAGCGTCTTCACGAACATCGAGCGCTCCATGCTTCACGCCTCGACGTTCGCGGAGAACACGCTCTCCATGCGCGCGGGGCTGACGGTGCTCGATATCCTGGAAGAAGAAAACCTCTGCGAGCGCTCGCGCGTGATGGGCGAGGTGCTCCGGAACGGGATCCGCGACCTCGCGCGGAAGTACGAGCTGATCGGCGAGGTCCGCGGCATGGGCCTCATGAACGGCATCGAGTTCCGCCAGCCCACGTCGCGCCGTCTGAAACTGCTCCAGGCGGGGTTCGCGAAGATGCACCCCGGCCTCTTCGGCCAGATGCTCATCCGCTCGCTGCAGGTCGACGAAGGCATCCTGACCCAGATGTGCGGCCACAATTTCCGCGTCGTGAAGGCCTCCCCGCCGCTCGTCACGACGGACTCGGAGATCTCACAGTTCATCGAAGGCCTGGGACGGACGCTCGAGAAGGTCCACTCCGGGATGCGGTTCTGGGTGAGCGGGCTGAAGATCGCGGCGAGGGCGTTGAGAGCCTGAACGGGGACTCGGGGCTGCCTTTAGAAGATTGTTGAGGAAACGCACGGGCCGGGCATCGATGTGGGCGAATCGCCCGGACCCCGCGCGTCTTACTTCGTCACATCTTTCACCACTTCGCGTCCGTCCAACCCCTGCACCGGCCGCCGATTATTCGGATAGAGCGCTTGAAACGTCCCCAGCTGCGCCGGGGACAACTCCACTGCTTCCGTCATCAGGTTCCACCGGACGCCCTCCGTGCCGGGCGGCGTGGTGAGCGAACCCGTGTAGCGGTACGTGCGCGGGTCGGCGGGCAGCAGATCCGCCGGATTCAGCGGCGCCGCCAGGGCGACGGCGGGACCCGCCGCGGACGGCATCTGCGCCAGGACCTTGCCGTACCCCGGATGTGCGGCGCCAGACTGCAACAGGACGCCCACGACCGCCAACTCTCCGCCCGCCGACTTGTGCACGAGGTGCACCTCGGCCGCCGCCTCCTTGCCCGCAATCGTGTGTTCGCTGGGGGAATGGAAGTGGAACTGCAGCAGTTCGAAGCGGGTGCCGGAGATCTCGATCCAGTTCCCCGGCGGGAAGTCGATCTGGACGGTGTGGCCGTTGTTGACGATCTCGCCCGCCGTGGCAGTGTAGTGGAAGACGATGTTGGCGAGGTCCTGCGACGCGGTCTCCGTGATGTCGATCGGCGACTGCTGCCGGCCTGATCCGCAAAGTGCCCACTCCTCCTTGAGCGTCCCCCAGTGCCCGGGCCCGGTGTCGCCATCGTAGCTCCAGTGCACGTCGGCGTGAGAGGATCCGCCGTGCGTCCCGTGCGAGTCGGCGCCGGAGGAGGGGCCTGAGGTGCCGCACCCGGCGAGAGGCAGGATGCCGATGACGGCGAGGAGAAGCGGGGTCGTGAAAACTCTTGAGCGTGATTTCAGCATGCGGGAGAGTTCCTGAAGGAGCCGGGGTCGAAGCGGCGGGAGCAGGAGGGCCGGACATCTTAGCAGGCTCCTCGACGGCCACGCCGACCATGAGTCAGGGCAAGGCTGATTTCAGTGGCGTTTGAGCAACGCCGGGTGCGCATCCTTCAGCCATGCACTGACGGCGTCTCGGAGTCGAACGGCGAGGTTCCGCTCGATCACCTCGAGCAGATCGCGGGTTTCGGCCGGACTTGTGCCGTGCGCCGTGACCCACCCGTTCCGTTCCCAATCCTGCAAGCTCACCTGGATCTCCGATCACGAAGACGCGCGGCCCCGCAAGCACCGATTTCAGAAAATGATGTCCTGTGCGGAGCTTATCGCGGAATTCAGCCGTCGGATAGACCGTGGGATTCACTTCCCGTCCCAGGCGGGGCTGGGCGGAAGCGAGCGCATCGGCCACTTCGAGGAACGAAACATCCCCCAAAACGAGCACATCGATGTCGCTCGAACGGCCCAACTCCCCTCGGACCGCGGATCCGAACACGAATGCCGCGAGGATCCTCCGCGAGAGTGGCGTCAGAGCGTCTCTGATCACGTCGGCAATGCCCGCAGTCTTGAGAAAGATGGAACTGAGCTCAGCGAAGATGGGCGACGCCCGCTCCGCCTGGAAGAAGACCTGACGGCCTCGCACCGTCCGGCGCACAAGCCCCGCGGCCGCCAACGCCGTCAGTTCCCGCTGCACGGCGCCGTGCGCGGATCCTGTTCGGCGGACGATTTCGCGGAAGTGGAAGTCCCCGTCGGGATGACTAAGGAGCCATCCGAGGACACGTCGGCGCGTGAGGCCGAACAAGACTGCGGCGGGATCCGCGACACCCCGATGTGGAAAATGAGTTGTACTCATTTCGAGTACGAATGTACTCAGTTTAGTACATGCTGTCAAGTTCGCCTCAGCCTAAGCGGACCTGGTCGGGACGATCCTGTAACCGATGTAGAATCGCCAATTCGATGGCGACCATCGGCGAAGACAAACTGATCGAGCGCATCACATGGGACCCGAGAATCTTCCGGGGAAAACCCACTATCCGCGGACACAGGCTCGCGGTCGAACACGTGCTCGGGATGCTCGCCGCGGGAGACGACTTCGCAACGCTGCTCGAGGGCTACCCCTGGCTGGAGCGGGAGGACGTTCTCGCCTGTCTGGCATATGCGCGCCGGGTCGTCGGGCATGAGCGCGTCGAGTCGAGGTCTGCCACGGGCAGCCCCTGACCTTCCGCTCAGGCCTCGACCGCCGCGCCGATGACCCGCCCATGCAGGTCGTACCCCTCCGCGCGCGTCACGCGGACCGTGACGATCTCGCCGATCGGGATGTCCTTCCCCGTGAGGTAGATGACGCCGTCGATGTCGGGCGCGTCGCCGGCCGTGCGGCCGACGGTGCGGCGGCCCTGGTGCGACTCGACGAGGACCTCGATCTCCTTGCCCAGCCACTTCTTCTGATGCTCGAACGCCACGGCCTGCTGGGCGCGCATGAGACGGTCGTAGCGGTCTTCCTTGACCGCGTCGCTCAACTGACCCTCGAACCGACCCGCGGGGGTGCCGCGCTCGGGCGAGTACTTGAACGCGCCGGCGCGGTCGAACTTCGCTTCCTTCACGAACGCCAGCATCTCCTCGAAGTCCTCCTCGGTTTCGCCGGGGAAGCCGACGATGAAGGTCGTGCGCAGGACGAGGCCCGGAACGCGCTCGCGCAGGCGCCGGAGGAGATCCAGCGTCTCGGCCTTCGTGATGTTGCGTTTCATCGCTTTCAGCATGGGGTCGCTGATGTGCTGAAGCGGCATGTCCACGTAGCGGAGGACGTTCGGGGTGGCGGCGAGGGCGTCGATCATCTCGTCGGTGAAGAACGACGGGTACGCGTACATGAGGCGGACCCAGCGCACGCCGGGGACCGCGGCGACTTCGCGCAGGAGCCGCGGCAGCTCGAACGACTCGTAGAGGTCTTTGCCGTAGCTCGTCGTGTCCTGCGCGATGAGATTGATCTCCTTCGCGCCGTCCGTCGCGAGCTCTCGCACCTCCTGCACGACCATCTCCACGGGCTTCGATCGGTGGCGCCCGCGGATTTTCGGGATGATGCAGAACGTGCAGACGTTGTCGCAGCCCTCGCTGATCTTCACGTAGGCCGTATGCCGCGGCGTCAGGCGCAGGCGGCCGACGTCTGCCTGGCACTTGCGGTCGTTGCGCTCGACCTGGTACTTCGACGGCGACTTGCGCCGCTTCGACTTGACTTTCGCCGTGAGGTCCGCGCAGAGCGCCGCGATCTTCTCCTCGCCCATGATGCCCAGGAACCCGTCGACCTCCGGCAGGAGCTGAATCAGCGATTCCTTGTCCCGCTGCGCGAGGCACCCCGCCACCACCACGCCCGAAGCCTCGCCCTTCCGCTTGTGCTCGCACGCCTCCCGGATCACCGCGATCGACTCCTGCCGCGACGCCTCCAGAAAGCCGCACGTGTTGACGACGATGATGTCGGCGTCTTCGGCCTTCTCGCAGACCGCGAAATCCTCGAGCACGAGCCGGCCGAGCAGCACCTCGCTGTCGACGAGGTTCTTGGGACAGCCGAGCGAAATGAAGTGGATGGTGCCTGCGGGCAAGGGGGGCTCTCTGAAAAGCGGGGGAAAGATCATACCGGTTGCCGGGGCGGGACTCAAGACAGGACCGGATTGTCCGATTCCCCGGCCTGACCGCCGCACCGGGCCAGGAAAGCGCGCAGACGCGTCTCGGATACCGGGAGACCCCGCGCCCGCGCGAATTCCAGCGCCTCCCCCGCCGCGAGGCGCGCCCGAACGCGATCGCCCAGCTCCAACCAGGCGACGGCCTCCTGCTCACGGAACTGCGCGAGCGCCAGGGGTCCGGCGCTCGAGGGATAGGCGCCCGCCATCGCGGCGAGATCCGCGGCGGCAGCGGCCGAGGGCTCGGCGCGCGCCACGGCCACCGCGGCGACCGCTGTGAACAGCGCCGAACCGCACTCGCGGGCCGCGCACAGCGCCTCCCGCGCGCGCCGTGCCGACTCGGGAAGCCCCGCGTCCACGCAGACCCTCGCCCTCACCGTCATCGCTTCAAGCCGCTCCGACATCCATCCCTCCTTCTCCGCCCGGTCGCAGATTCCCCCGAGCCGGACTACCGCCTCCTGCGCTCGCCCCCTGGCCGCAAGATTCGAGGCCACCAGGATGGCGGCAAAGGCGGCCGCGGGAGCGTCGCGCACGTCCGCCATCGCAACATCCGCTTCGTCGTAAAGCCCTGCCGCCGTTGCGTCGTCGTCCATGTCCCCGCAGATCGTGCCGAGCTCCTGCAGCCGGAACGCCAGCACCGTCCGGTCGTTCTGCTCCCGCGTCAGCGCGAGCGATTCCTCGGACGCCGCCCGGGCCTCCCGGAGACGCCCGACGGCCCGGAGACACCATGCGAGCGAGGAAAGGGCCGGCTGCAGGCCGGATCGGTTGCCGACTTCGCGCTGAATCGCCGTCGCCTCCGCGAAAGCCTCGAGCGCCTCGTCGAACCGCCCCATGCCGCGCAGGACGATTCCTCTTCCCTGAATCGGATCGGCGAGAAGCGCGCGGCTCCCGACACGCCGGGCGGTGTCCGCCGATTCCTGGTAGAGCTTGAGCGAGGCCTCGTGCTCCCCCCGCCTCGAGTGCACCAGCGCGAGATTAGACGCCGTGGAGATCGACCCCGCCAGGTCTCCGAGCTCCCCCCGGATGCGGTGCGACTCGCTCCACGACCGCCACGCCGCATCGAGATCGCGCAGGAAGAACTGCGAGTTTCCGATGTTGTTCAGGATCGCGCCCTCCTGCTGCCGGTCGCCGGCGTAGAGGGCGAGGGGAAGAGCTTCCCCGTAAGCACGAAGCGCTCCCTCGTAGTCTCCGAGGCGGTTCCGGATGATGCCGATGTTCGAGAGGGTGACCATGACGCCGCGGCGCGAGCCGAGCTCGCGCTGGAGGCGAAGGGCGTTCTCGAGGTGCGCCTGGGCTTCCGGGTAGCGACCGTCGTAGAGCCGGATGAGCCCGAGGGCGTTTTCCAGGCGCGCGGGGAAGTCGCGCTCCGGGGCCGGTTCGCCGGGGGCGCGGGGCAGAGCGGCCGCGGCGCCCGCCGCCTCGTACGCCTTGAGCGCGTCGGCGAGGCGGCCCAGCCGGAACAGCGCGCTGCCGCGGCACCACGCGGCCTCCGCGCGCAAGCCGCCTCCCGCACCCAGCGCGAGCGCGACGTCCGCTTCCGAGAGGGCTTCCTCGAACGCGCCCCTGCGTTCGTGGACGACGCTGAGGAGGATGCGTGCGCGGGCCGCGTCCACGGTGACAAGTCCGGGGATACCCGCGGCGGCGCGCCCCTCCTCCAGCGCTTCCGCGTGCCGGCACAGCCCGGTGAGCGCACGCGCGGCGATGAGGCGCGGCTCGACGCCCGGGGCGGAGCGGCTGGCCTCGCGTGCGTACTCGAGCGCCTCGAGGCCGGAGGCGTCCTGGAGGGCTTCGCGCGCCGAGGCGAGCCAGAGGGCCGCGGCGGCGGGGGCGTCCCCGGCCTGCGCGCGTTGCCCGGCGGCAAGCGCGCGGACGCGCCGGCCGCCGCGCGGGACCAGGTCCTCGAGACGCCCGGCGATGGCGCCGTGCAGGCGGAGGCGGTCCTTGCGGGGGAGAAGGGCGTAGGCGGCGTCGCGGAGGAGGGCGTGGCTCCAGGCGTATTCTTCGTCGCCTGGAACGAGCGAGGTTCCCCGGAGTACGAGCAGACTGCGCCGCCGGCACGACTCGAGGTCCGCGCGGACGTCGCGCCCGGTCGCCGCGGAGAGGAGCTCCGCCCAGACCGCGCCGCCGGCCGCGCTCGCGGATTTCAGCGTTTCCTTTTCGGCGGGGGGAAGGGCGTCGAGCCGGGCGACGAGCAGGCCGTGCAGCCCGTCAGGGAGGCGCGTGGGCGGCGCGGCAAGCGCGGCGGGATCGCCGGCGAGCAGACCCTGCTCGTCGAGCCAGCGCGCGAGTTCGAGGACGTAGAACGGATGGCCGCCGGCCTGGCTGAAGAGAAACTCGCCGAGGGCGGGCGCGGCTGGCCGGCGGAGGGCGCGCTCGGCGAGCAGGGCGGCGTCTTCGCGGGCGAGCGGCGAAAGGAAGATCCGCTCGAATCCCGCGGGCGCCGGCCCGCCGGGCCGCGAGGTTGCCAGCAGCACGACCGGCGCTTCCGCGAGCGCCGGCGCCAGGTCCTCCATCAGGGCGGGCGTGCCGGCGTCGGCCCACTGCAGGTCCTCCAGGCAGAGCACCGCCGGGCCCTCCGCGGCCCGCCGGTGGAGCAGCCGCGCCCACGCCCGCGCCGTCTCGCGCTGCCGCGCGTCGGGTGGCAGGTCCCGGGCCCGGTCGTCGGGCGCCTCCTCCCCGATGGACGACAGCACGAGGTGCGGCGCGAGCGACCCCGCCTCCTCGCCCAAGCCGTCGGCGACCCAGGCGCGAAGCGCGGATCCTGCGGGGGCGGCGGAGCGAAGCGCCTCCCCGAACGCGCCGAGCGGCAGGTGGGCGCCCTCGAGGGCGCGGCCCGCGGTGACCCAGGCGCGGGCGTGCCGCTCGCGCGCGCGCCGCCTGAATTCGGCGAGCAGGCGCGTCTTGCCGGAGCCCGCCTCGCCCTCGACCACGAAGAATCCGCCGCGGCCGCCCTCGAGCGCGCCCAGGAGCCGGTCGAGCTCCGCGGCGCGGCCGACCATCGGGAGCCCTTTCGCCGCTTCGCGCACGACCGTGCCGCCCTCGCGCTCCCGCTCGACGCGGTGCACCTCGATCGGCCGCTCGCGCCCGCGGAGCCGGAGAGTCTCGGGCTCGCCGAAGACGATGTCGGCGCCCGCGGCGCGCGCGATCTCGCCTGACGCCAGGATCTCCCCCGGCGCGGCCTCTTCCTGCAGCCGCCGCGCGACGTTCACCGGGTCGCCCATCACGGTCGGCCGGTCGCCGCCCACGCTTCCGTACAGAACCTCCCCCCGGTTCACCCCCGCGCGCATGTCCATCGCCGCCCCGCGCGCCGCCGCGAACGCGCGAGTTTCGGCGACGAGAGCGAGCGCCGCCCGGATCGCACGCGCCGGGTCGTCCGCGTGCGCGACGGGCGCGCCGAAGACGGCCATCACGACGTCGCCGATGAACTTGTCGACCACCCCGCCGTGGCGCTCGACGACGGCGCGGAGGCGCGTGAAGAGCTCGTTGGCGGCCGCGGCGTCGTCGGCAAGTCCCGTGGCCTGCGCGAAGACGACGCAGACGACGCGGCGTTCTTCGGGAACCGAGGCGGCGTGCATCGCGCGATGGTAACGAGGAACGGCAGGACTTAGGAGTGAGTGATGAGGGGTGAGGATCGTCTGGGGGTGGGGAGAGCGGCAGGCGGAGGCTCTCGCCTTTCCTCACCCCTCACCGCTAACTCCCAATTCCTGCAGGTCCGGACCTACGGATACCGGAATTTCAGCGTGGTCCGGTACGAACCGCCTTCGCTCGGCTCCCACGTCACGATCACCAGGCCCCACGCCGCGCCGCCGACGGTCGGAAACGTTTCGTTGTCGACGCGGATCTTCCGGCCGGACTTGACCTCGGTCCACTCGAGCAGGGTGACCTCGTTCACGGAGCGGTCCTTGTGGCGGTCCTCGGATGCCCCGGTCACGCGGATCCGGCCGTCCCACGGCGCGCGGTAGTGGACGAGCCCCACGAACCGGACGCCCTCGTAGCGGACGCCGGAAGCGGGATCCGTGAGCGGGATTCCCTTGTCCATGCGGCCGTTCGCGTCCGGGAGAATCGTGCCGTTGATCTCCCCGATGCTCAGGCCCTGTTTCTTCGGGTGCTCCGGATTCTCGAACAGGTTCTCGAGATGCTTGTCCCAGCCCGCCTGCATCTTGTCCGCGCCGCCCAGCACGCCGGTCACGAGCAGATCCCCGTACCGGTAGAGATCGTTGATGACGCCGGGCAGCTTGTCCACCGCGTCCCCCTCGAGCTGCGCCAGCGCCGCCACGATGTTGTTCAGCGTCAGGTTCGAGTGCGTGATCATCATGTGCACCAGCACCCACGCGGCGTCCGCATGCGCGCGCTTGAACGATTCCTTCCGGACGCGCAGGAGATCGCGGGGCGCGGGCAGCGTCTTCGCGTCGCGCGCCGCCTTCAGCCGCTCGAGCCGCTCCCCGAACCCCTTCGTCTCCGCCACCTTCACCCGCTTGTTCCCGTACGCGAAATACTCCGCGAGCCCCTCGTTCAGCCACGCGGGCGCCCCCGTGAACAGCACGAGATGGAAGAACTGGTGCGTGAAATCGTGCCAGAGCCCCGACCAGCCCTCCGGCGAAATTTTCCCGGCGTCCAGCCAGACGCCGATCGTGTTCCGGAACTCCGCGGCGTAATGCTTCTCCCCGTCGATCCCCGCCTTCGCCGCCCACGCGTCGTGGTGCGCCTTGTCGTCGAACACCACGAGGTGCATCGCCCCCCGCTTCGTGTTCTTGAACAACCCCGTGCGCCCTACCCCCGCGACCAGCGCTTCCCCACCCAGCCCGAACTGCTTCTGCAGAACCTCGTACAGTTCCTTGAGCCCGGCCTTGAGGTCGGTGCGGAGCGGCGGAACCCACGCCTTGCGGTCGCGCAGGTAGATCGTGACGGTCTCGACCCGGTCCACCGCGATCCAGCCCTCGGGAATGTCGGGCTTCGCTTCGGCGACGGGCGCCTGCGCGCGGGCGGCGAGCGCCAGGAGCGGAAGCAGTGCCAGCGAGCGGAGCATCGGACCTCCCTCGATCGAGCCCCCCCGGGCTTCGCGCCCCAGTATATCTCCTACCGGTTCAACTCCCCCGCGCGATGATCCAGCCCGTCGAACACCCGCTTCATCAGCCGCGACACCCTCGCCGAGAAGTCCTTCGCGCTCAGGAAATGCTCTCCGATCAGCACCGGGTGCACCGTCACGTCGAGCGCGAACTTCACCCGCACGTGGTCCTCCACCGGCTCGAGCGACCATTTCGCGCGCCCGCGCCACGCGCCTTCCCGGAGCGCCCAGTGATACCCCCGCAGCAATTCGACCCTCTCGAGCTCCGCAGAAAACGACAGCCCCCCCAGCAGCACCTCGAACTTCGACCCCACCCCCTGCGACGAAAGCTGCACGATCCGGAAACGGACTTCGCGCGGCCACCAGAGGTTCCAGCCCTCGAGATCCGCGAGCACCGCCGCGACCTGCGCGGCGCGGCGCTCGAGAACACGGCTGTCGTCGGTGGCGTAACGGTACATGGTTCAGCCGAGGAAGCGGGTGGAATTCGAGGAGACCATGCGTCCCGCGATTGTACCGGCCTATAATCCCGGAAACATCATCGAGGGAGGCGGGCCATGGCGCTGGAAGAACTGTTCTTCTCCGTCGACGTCGAAGCGAGCGGCCCGATCCCGGCGGAGTACAGCCTGCTCTCCATCGGCTGCGCCCTCGTGGGCCGCCCCGAGGCGACCTTCTACGCGGAACTCAAACCGGTCAACGGCAACGCCGTCCCCGAGGCGCTCAAGGTCGCCGGCCTCGACATGGAGAAACTCCGCGAGAAGGGCGAAGAGCCCGCGGCCGCCATGAAACGCTTCGCCGCCTGGATCAGGGAAACCTGCGGCGCCACCCACCGCCCCGTCTTCGCCGCGTTCAACGCGACGTTTGACTGGATGTTCGTGCACTGGTACTTCGTCAAGTTCACCGGCGCAAGCCCCTTCTCCATCAGCGGACTCGACATGAAGGCCTACTACATGGGGATGATGGGCACCGGCTGGGGCGGCACGAAGAAGGAGCACGTGACGAAGAAGTTCCCGACGAAGGCGCAGCACACGCACAATGCGCTCGACGACGCGAAGGAGCAGGCGGAGCTGTTCGGGCAGATGCTCGAGTATCAGAAGTTGCGCAAGGGGTGACGGTCGGGCGGTTCGGAGTTCGGAGTTCGGCGTTCGGCGTTGACGGTCGGGCTCAGGATTTCCGCAATTGGCGGACGGCGTCGGCCAGGTTGCGGCGCGCGGGCGCTTCGAGCCTGGCGTGGAAGTGGTCGGTCAGATAGAGGCGCGGCCGGGCGAGGAAACCTTCGAGCAGCTCGGCGCGCTTGCGGCGGAAGAGCAGGCCTGGGACCAGTCGGTACTCTCGCCGGATCGCGGTTTCGTAGCGGCGGTACGCCTCCGGATCCGCCCCCAGGATCCCCAGGTCGATGTCCACCAACCACCGCGCGTCCGGGTCGGACGGCGCCTCCGCATGCCGCGTCGCCAGGATGAGCGCGACCACGCGCCCGACCGTCACTCCTGGAATTCTCTCGCCCGATCCGCGCTCCCGCAGAACTCCTCCGCTCCGCACACCTTCGCGCATCCCTCCGACGCCACGCCGTCCAGGAACTCCACGAAGTCCAGCTCGCGGTCCTCGCGCCCCCGCTCGCGCGCGAACTTGCGGACGATCTCGATCGCGGGAAGGGTGTCGCGGCCCATGACGTGCTGGAGCTGGAAGTGGAGGACGCCTTCGTAGGAGCGGTAGACGACCTCGGTGCAGACGAGCTTGTCGGCGCTGAAGAAATCGAACTCGTAGTCGTACGGCTTCCCGTGGTGCCCGAAGGCCTTGAGGATCGCCTGCGCCTTCTTCTCCTTCGACACGCGCGGGCGCAGGACGGCGACGTGGTCGGCGTGCATCGAGTGTTCGAGCGAGTTGAAGATGACTCCCTCGCTCACCGCCTCGATCACGTTGCACCGCTTTCCGTCCGGCGCCGGCCGCCGGAACTCCTCGAGCTTGGACTTGATGGCGGGATCGTCGGCAATCCCGAGCGCACGCAGGTCCTCTTCGGTGCCGACGTAAAGCGCGGCGTGCGGCCAGAAACCCGGGAGGAAGGCGTTCGAGAGGAAGAAACTCCGGCGCTCGAGCAGGATGTCGCCGGGTTCGAGCTTCGTCTTCAGCATGCCGATCTGCTCGTGGGAGATGAACGGCTTTCGCGTCACGATGCGCGTGTCGCCGATCCACTCCGACAGCTGCGACTGGATCGCGTAGACCGGCGAGTACGCGTCGTCCTTCACCCGGTCCACCATCCGCCGCAGCCAGTTGCGGTGCGTCTGGATGTCCAGCCCGCGCGCCGTCGCGATCCCCCGCTTCAGCCTCTCCTCGAACCAGTCCAGCTCCTCACGCGGCCACACCTCCTCCGCGCGCCACCCACCCAGGCGCTCCTCGAAGTAGGCGGCCATCTCTTCGAAGCGCTCGACGTTCCGGTCAGCGGAAATGCCGGCGGCGATCCGGTCGAACATCCCGGCCGCGATGCCGAACGTCGGGTCGGGCTCGTTGAGCTTCCGCCGCCCCTCGCTCCAGTCCTGCCACGCCACCACGACGCGCCCGCTCGACTCGCAGACGAGCGTCGCGGCGCCGAACGCCAGGAGGAAGCAGCGCGCGCGCAGGAGCGGGTCCTTGACCGCATCGAACCCGGCGTAGATCGCCAGGATGCGCAGGAGCGCCGACCGGCACGACAGGTACGTCATGTACGTCGCCTTGAGCTCGTCGTCCTCCTCGGGCAGCAGGACCTTCCGCTCGCGGCCGTTCACGGCGGCCTCGAGGCGGGTGCGAAGCGGCTGCATCCGCGCCGCGGAAGCCTCCGCGCCGTCCGCCGCCGCGCGCAGCCGCTTGTAGTCGGTCTCGACCTGCGCCCGGATCTCTTCGTCCGTCAGCCCGGCCAGCGCGGAAGGAAACGCCTCGTAGATCGCGTCCCCGAAACCCGTGATGCGGCCGACGTAGAGGCCGCCGAGGAACAGGAGCGCCTGCGAAGCGCCGAACGCGGAGTACCGGAGCCACGCGGGGAGTTTCGGGGGAAGGGCGTAGTTCGCGACGCGCCAGCGATGGAAGACGATGACGGTGCATCCGACCACGACGGCGGCCGCCACGGCGATCATCGCGACATACCACGTCGGCGGGTCGGAGAGGATGTCTTTTCGCGCCACGAGCGCGATCCACAGGAGCCCGTGCACCACGATCGAAACCGCCGTGACGCGCCCCAGCCGCGTCTTCCACTCGATCCCCAGCAGCCTGAGCGCCCGCAGGTGCGCGGCCGCGAGCGACGGCACCGCCGCCGCCCACCAGAGCCGCCAAAGGTCGGCCTCCTGCTTCGCGTCCGTCCAGACCAGCAGCACGAACGCGAACTGCGATGCCGCGACGAAGACCAGCCCCGCGGCGCCCATCCCGGGCCGCGGCGGCGGCGGCCGCAGATAAATGGTCGTGATCCACGCCCCGATCGCCAGCGCGACCGCCGTAAGCATCGACTGCGCGAGCCCCGCCGTGAACGCCTTGCCGAGCACGCCGTACGCGAACATCACCGCCGCGACGGACGTGAGGAGCCAGGCCACGCGCGAGACGAGCTTGAGCGCCATGGGCGCCGATCATAGCAGGTGGTGTACGACGAGGCTCCCGTAGACCGCCGTCTGGAAACTGAACAACGCGACCAAGAGCACGTGCCCGACCGCGACCGCGCGCCCCGGTGGCCAGTCCGCATGGCTGAAATAGAAGACGTCGACCCCGAGCCGCGCCGCCCAGAAGACGGCGATGAACGCCGCGATCGCCACCGCCGCGCGGTCGCCCCGCAGCATCTCCTCCCGCAGCCCCAGCGTCATCACACCGAACGCCACGATCGTGAGCACCGTAAACGCCCCGTACACCCACATCAGCTTGCGGTTCAGCGGACGCAGCCGCGGCAACTCCTCCGCCCACCCCAGCCGCGACGGCACCTGGAAGGAAGCGGCAAGCACGAGAAAATGGCCGAGCCCGGCGAGGAGCAGAAGGGTGCGGAAGGTGAGCATGGCTCCCTCCTAAGCGGGTCCGGGGAAGTCCATGCGGATCCGCGAAAACGTCTTGTGGACCCGCTTACCCCGAGCGAGCGAAGCGAGTCGAGGGGTAGGCCGGCCCGGCGACAAGCCCCACTCCGAAGGAATTTCCCCGATCCGTTTGGCTAAAGCGCCCCCAGGACCCTCAGCATCGGTGTGACCACGTTCTCCACGAACGGCGGATGGAACAGGATCGGCGCGGGAAGCGCGACGAGCGCCCACGCGAACGCCCGCCCCGAAAGCCCGCGGTCCAGCCCGAGCCGCTTCCCCACCGCGGACTTCTCCAGCGCCACGCCGAGCCCCTGCGCGACGAAGTACAGCGTGGGCAGCCCCCAGCCCGCGCGGGCGGGAAGCGAGACGACGAGTTCATGGATGAGGCCGGACGCCAGGAACACGAGGAGCATCGGTGCCGCCGGCCCGAGGCGCCTCAGAGGCCGCACCACGAGATCGCGCGCAAGGTCGCTGAACGCGAGGTTCCACCGGCCGCGCCAGAAATCGGCGGGCGACGCGGCGAGGAGCGGCGCGTTCATGAGCGGGCGTGCGTCGGCGCCGCGCGCGCGCCAGCCGCACGAGAGAGCGTGGAAGAGGCCGCAATGAAGGGCGAGAATGATCCCGGCCATCGCGGTCCACGGCGCAGCCGGGCCGGGAAGATGCCGTGCGACGCCCCAGAGGAGCGCGGCGCCGAGCATGATCTTGAGCGCCGCCGCGCCCCACTCGCCCGCGCCGGGCCGCGCGGGCGCGGGCGCGCGCAGGAATCGCGCGGCGTCCATCCCGGGCCAGAGGAAGAGGTACGCCAGCGACCGCCCGAGCGGCGCGCGCGGCACGCGCCACCACGTGAGCCACTTGAACCCCGCGAAGAACGCGCCCGCCACCGCTGCCATCACGATCCACCCGGGGGCGCGCAGCGTCGCCGCCACCGCCGCGGCCGGAAGCACGGCCAGCGGGATCCAGCCCGGCGCCGCGGGCGGCGCATGTTCGACCCCGCATTCGCCTCCAAGACAGTGCCGCCGGGCCGAGAACCACCCATACGCCGCGCCCAGCATCCGCGCGACGACCGGCACCCGCGACGCGAGCCACAGCGGCCACGCCCACCAGATCCCGCGCGCAATCTCCGACACGGCCTCCGCCCCGCCGAACGCGCGCCCGCCGCCGGCCAGGAAGGCCATTTCGGAAGGGGGTTCGCCGGGGCGCAGGCCGAGCCGGCGCCGGACCCAGGGGACCTGGATCGGCTCGAACAGGTAGCCGTAGTTGCACAGAAGGGGCGCGAAGCGGCCCGCGATGCCCCGGCAGGCGCGGCAATCCGCGTCGTAGCAGATCCAGCCGGCGAACGGCCGGGGATCGGCCTCGGGGTCGCTGTAGAACCAGGCGCTTCGGGCTCTCGTTGCGTTCATGACCGTTCTTTCTGTAAAAGAAGAAATCCCCTTCGAAAAAAAGGGGCGACCTACGCCCCCCCCAGCAGCTTCTGCAGCTTTCCCCCGTACTTCACCACCCGCTTCATCGCCGCCGGCGACATCCTCATGTACTCCTCGTGCGCCAGCGTCGCCGTCTCGAAGAATTCCAGCATGTCCCCCAGCCGCTTCTGCACCTCGAGCTCCGATCCCTTCCCCGCCTGCGCCACCGCTTCCCGCAAGAGCTCCACCGTCGGGTCGATCTCGCGCCGCTTGCGCTCGTTCAGGACGACTTTGAACATGGCCCAGACGTCGCGGAAAGTCTCGAAATGATCGCGGCGGTCGCCGAGGACGTGGACGACCTTCGCGAGGCCCCAGGCCTGGAGTTCGCGGAGAGACGTGGAGACGTTGGAGCGGGCGACGGAGAGGGTCGCGGCGATTTCCTCGGCGGCGAGGGGTTTGGAGGAGATGAAGAGGAGGGCGTGGATCTGGGCGACGGTGCGGTTGATGCCCCAGCGGGTGCCCATTTCGCCCCAGTGGAGGACGAACTTCTGCGTGGTGGGTGTGAGGTTCATGATCCGCCTTCTGTTGTTTCTGTCTGTACAGAAATATATGACACAATCCCGCCCCTGTCAAGCTCCCGCCTGGTCCCACGGATTCCCCCGAACCTTTCCACCCCCGCCCGCGATGAACTCTCTGTCGCCCGGCGCCACGGGACCGTAGGTCAACAGGAGATCGCCCGGCTGTGGCCCAGGAGACGTCGGTGCAACCCCGACCGGTCCCTTGAAAGGACGGCGCATGCCAGACGACGGAAGTGCGAATCGCCCCGAAGCGATCCCGCACCAACGATTGTCCAGACGCAGGTCCCGAAACCCGCTCGTTTGCGGGTCGAGAGGCTCTTTGACATCCGGCGGACTTTCCCAGGGCCGGCCCCCGGCCCCCATTCTCTCCCCTTCTCTCGGGGCCGGGGACCGGTCCGATTCTCTCTCTTCCCTCGCCTGGGGTGTCGTCTAACGGCTGAGGACGGCGGCCTCTCACGCTGCAGATGCAGGTTCAACTCCTGTCACCCCGATTCGGGAAGCGGAACGGAGGCCCGCGCTGCGGCGCCGGAGCGATGTCCCGGTATTCCCGAGGCAGTCCACCGGCGCCTCCGCGCGGGCCCCACGTTCCGCTTCCCGAATCGGCGTAAAAAGAAAAGCACGTCCTGGTAGCTCAACCAGAAGAGCGCCAGTCTCCGAAGCTGGAGGGTGCAGGCGCGAATCCTGCCCAGGACATCTCTGCGGGATGGATCAGGAGTTGATCGGCGGTCTCATAAGCCGCAAAGGAGGGTGCAAGTCCCTCTCCCGCTATCTTCAATTCGGGAGTCGTGAGACGCGCGCTGGACGCGAGAGGCGCGCGCAAGGTGCGCGCCTCGAGCGGCCGGCGCACGGCTCGCGACTCCCGAATTGAGGCGCGTGTGCCCGAGTGGTCGAAGGGTCCGGTTTGCAAAATCGGAATCCGCTGGTTCGAATCCAGCCGCGCGCTTTCTCGCACGGGCTGTAGCGCAGGGGAAGCGCGCTTCGTTGGGGTCGAAGAGGTCGGAAGTTCGAACCTTCCCAGCCCGATATTTCGGGGGCGTCGTCTAGGGGCTCAGGACACCGCCCTGTCACGGCGGAGACCACGGGTTCAAATCCCGTCGCCCTCGTTTCGATGCGCGCAGCGCTCCGCAGAGGCGGCGGTCGCACGTCGGCCCGGCTGCGCCGGGCCTCGCGCGACCGCTCGCCCCTGCTACGCGCCGCGCGCATCGACGGAACGGCAAGGAAATGCAAAGGGGTGTGGGCTAACCGGTAAGTCACCTCCCTGTTAAGGAGGTTGATCCAGGTTCGAATCCTGGTGCCCCTGTTCGTTTTCGAAGGGATTCGCGCGGGTCCAGGACTGCCTGTGCCTTCGTTGAGCCAAGTTGGACCGTGACCCTGACGGGCGACGCACGGCCCGCCGAATCCCCACGCAAACCACGGATGGTTGGCAGAGCCCGGCTTAATGCGCCTGTCTCGAAAACAGGAGCTCCTGAAACACGGAGCCGGAGGTTCGAATCCTCCACCATCCTTCCAGGGGAGATGGCCGAGCGGTTGAAGGCACCGCGGTGCTAACGCGGCGGGCCCCCTCGGGGGCCCCGAAGGTTCGAATCCTTCTCTTCCCGTCCAATCTCCCGGGGGCGTGGCCGACCGGCAAGGCACCTGCCCGGCAGGCAGGACCACGAGGGTTCAAGTCCCTCCGCTTCCATCCGCTCGACAAGGGGGTGTGGCCTAACGGCAAGGCACCTGCGTCGCAAGCAGGAGTATGAGGGTTCAAATCCCTCCACTTCCATCCGAAGGGGCGTCGTTCAGCAGGAGGACCCCGGTTTCCAAGTCCGGTGACGAGGGTGCAATTCCTTCCGCCCCTGTTGTCAGCCCGCCGTTCCTCCAATTCGAGGCTTGCGGAGAGGGACGGCACGAGCGCGCCCCCGAGCGCGCAGCACGAGGGGCGTGCGCGAGCGCCGGGCCTCGCAGCGAGTTTCGAATTGGGGCGCGTCGGCTAGTGGAAGGCCCCCAGGCTTTCATCCTGACAGCGCGGGTTCGATTCCCGCCGCGCCTATCTGTGAAGGAGCGTCGCTTAGTGGTTGAGCACCGGTTTCTTAAACCGGACGAGGAAGGGTTCGAATCCCTCCGCTCCTATCCCGGGGTTGTAGCTCAAAGGCCGAGCACCTGTTTTTTAAGCAGAGAGATGTGGGTTCGATCCCCACCGGCCCCATTCGGTCCAAGAGGGGAGTCAGGTAACTGGTAACCACCGAGTCCCTGAAACTCGCCATGCTGGTTCGAATCCAGCCTCCCCTATGAAAAACGCGGGCACGTAGGCTAACGGCAGGCCACCAGGTTCTCAGCCTGACAGCGAGGGTTCGATTCCCTCCGTGCCTATCTGAAAGCCCTTCCTCTCGATTCGAGGAGCGGGAGGTGAAGGGCACGAGCGCGCCCCCGAGCGCGCAGCGCGAGGGGCGTGCGCGAGCGCCCTTCACCGGACGCTCCTCGAATCGAGGTGAAGTAGCTTAGACGGTCTGAGCGCCTGGTTGAAAACCAGGAGGCGGAGGTTCGATACCTCCCTTCACCATTGCGCGGGCGTCGTCCAACGGACCAGGACCCGAGACTACGAATCTCGAGATGAGGGTTCGATTCCTTCCGCCCGTATCGCGGGGCGTGGCCGAGAAGAGAGGCTCCCGTTTCCTAAACGGGACCACGCAGGTGCGACTCCTGCCGTCCCGACTTGGCTCCCGTCGTCCAGCGGAAGGGCCCCCGTCCTCTAAACGGGCGACGCAGGTTCGACCCCTGCCGGGAGCGTCATCCAAGGGCGTGTACGGAATGGGATAACCGCGCCGGCCGTAACCCGGCAGCCTCGCGCTTAGAAGGTTCGAGTCCTTCCGCGCCCATTGATCACGAGAGACTTCCAGGAAATGCTTTGCCTCCCAGAGTTTGAGAGAAAACCGGGATGGGGGGCGGAGTCGGCCGGCTCGTCCAGTCCCGGCCGCATCGTGGGCCTTCCTGCCGGCCGACGGAGCATCCCAGCCCGGTTTTCTCTCAAACTCTTGCGGCTGTAGCTCAACGGCAGAGCGCCACGTTGCCAACGTGGATACTGCGGGTTCAAGCCCCGCCAGTCGCTTTCTTTCAGGACGTAGCGGAGCCTGGTAACGCGCTTCGTTCGGGGCGAAGAGACCGGTGGTTCGAATCCACCCGTCCTGATTTTCTCGGCAGACGCGCTTCTGTAGCCCAACGGAAGAGGCACCAAGCTCAGAACTTGGCGAGTGGAGGTTCGAATCCTCCCGGAAGCATTTTGAATCTCAGAACGGTCTCGTAGCTCAAAGGCAGAGCGCCGGTCTCACATACCGGTGACGGAGGTTCGAGTCCTTCCGGGACCATGGACACACGGCTCCTGTGGTCTAGCGGCCGGGCACCAGCGCGACATGCTGGGCAAGGCAGGTTCGACTCCTGCCGGGAGCACTTCATGCCTCTCTAGTTCAATGGGAGAACCCCTGCTTCCCACGCAGGTGACGAGGGATCGATACCCTCGAGAGGCTCTTGGCGCCTGTAGCTCAAGGGGAGAGCCCCCGCCCGATAAGCGGGAGATGCAGGTTCAAGTCCTGACTGGCGCATTGAGACCCGGGAGGAGTTCCCGGACCGACTGCCTCGGCATCCCAGAGCGCGTGAACGATTCGATTGGAGGCGCGCGGCCGGGGCGAGCGACGCGAAGCGGCGCCAGGTCCGGCCCCCGCCGGAGATCGAGTCGTTCACGCGCTCTTGTAGCTCAACGGTGAGCACCTGCCTCGTAAGCAGGGGGATGTGGGTTCGATTCCCACCAGGAGCTTCGGAATCGCGCGCGCTTCGCAGGGGCGGCTCGCGCACGGCGGCCGGGCTTCGCCCGGCCTGGCGCGCTCGCTCGCCCCTGCTGCGCGCGCGATTTCGAAAAGGGAAAGGCGCCGGGAAGGAGAAGGCTCTCGTAGCCCAACGGCAGAGGCGGCGGTCTCAAGAACCGCGCGGTGCAGGTTCGAATCCTGCCGGGAGCATCGAAGAAACGCCCTCGTAGCCCAATCTGGCAGAGGCCCATGGTTGAGGGCCATGGTGGTGATGGTTCGATTCCATCCGAGGGCATCAGCCTGAGCAGTCTGAATTCGAACAAGACATCTGGCACTTCCTGAGGGGAAACCGTCGGAGAGTTCGGAAGTAGCCTGAGGTGCTCTCTGCAGGGAACGAACTATCCGCTTCGGCGAAGCCCTAAAGCCGCGGATCGACCGGCTCGCTTTCCAGTGCCAGGACGCCGAAAACACATTCGTGGACGCGGCGAAGCGGCTCGTTGCGGACGAAACGCTCGAGCCCCTCGACTCCGAGGGCGAACTCCCTCATCGCAAGAGAACGCTTCGCGCCGAGGCCGCGGGAGCGGAGCCGACTCAGGTTCGCGGGGATCGAGTAGTCCGGGCCATAGATGATGCGGAGGTACTCGGGTCCGCGGCACTTGACGGCTGGTTGAGCGACTCCCCTCCGCCCCCGCGCGACGAAGTCCAGCGGCTTTACGACCATTCCCTCTCCACCGCGCGAAGTCAGTTCCTCCCACCAGCGGATCCCCGCCTGTTCGCTGGCCTCATCTGTGACATTGACCTCGATGAAACCGGTCTCGATGAGGATCTTGCTTCCCTTGCAGAATCGGGAGATGGCGCTCATGTGCCACAGGTGGTTCTTGTCGAAATACGTTTTCCCCTCGGTGGCCAGCACGTGGAACGGCGCCAGCTTGATGTCCGCCAGCGTCTTGACCGGCCAGCAGTACCCGCGATAGGCGGTCACGTATTTCTCGGCGAGAGAAGCGCGTTCGACCGAGCGTTCCAGCAGCGAGGCGACGTCAGCTCCCCGCGCTGCTGCCGTTTTCAGTGTTTCGACCGAGTCCCTCAGCGCTGCCCCTGACGCCGCCCCGACGGCCGCGTACTGCCGCTTCACCAGCTCCTGGGCCTTCGCCGACCATGGCATCAGTTCGCAATCGAGGCAGACCCAATCCGTGTCGAATTCCTTCCAGGATTCTGAGCGGTCCAGCGCTTCCCGCAGATGCGCCAGCAGCTCTGTCTCAAACGCGAGATCTTCGAAGAAGCGGCGCCCGGTGCGAGTCACGCAGATGCCGCTTTCACTGACGATTCCGAATCTGCGACGGGCTGCGTCTTCATTGCGACAAAGCACCACGACGACCCGTGATCCCATGTGCTTCTCTTCGCACAGCACCTGCGGAATTCCCTCGTGCCGGAAGTACGCGAAGGCCTGCGCCGGATGCTCCAGCAGACTCCCCTCCTGCGAGGTCTCCGGCGGCGACATGGTCGGCGGAAGGTAGATCAGCCACTTCGGGTTGGCTGCAAAGCGGCTCATGACCTCGAGCGCGGCGATCGCGTTCTCTTCGCGGATCGTCACGTTGTGATGGAGGCGCGTCGTCACGATCCTCTTCCCGATCACGTCCGCGAGGTCGAGCAGGTCGTCGTGGGCCTGCTGCGGGGAGAGCGCCTGAGTCTGGAATTCCGCCGGATGGAAGGGCTTCGCCGGTTTCGCGTACATGGCGCCCGCGGGGACTGAAACAAGCTCCTTCTCCGGGTAGCGAAGCGCCGTGAGCTTGCCGCCGAAAACGCAGCCGGTATCGATGTTGATCGTGTTGTTGAGCCACTCGGGCGCCGGCACGGGCGTGTGTCCGTAGACGACCATGGACGGCCCGCGATACTCCGCGGCCCAGTTGTTGCGGACCGGCAGGCCGAATTCGTCGGTCTCCCCCGTCGTCTCGCCGTAGAGTGCGAACTCCCGCACCTTGCCGGAGCCTCGACCCTGCATGGTCTCTTTCATCCCGGCGTGCGCCACGACGAGCCCGTTGTCGTCGAGCACGTAGTGGGAGACCAGGTCGTCAATGAAGGCGGCCGTCTTCTCGCGAAATGCCGCCGGTTCGCGGTCCAGCTGCGCGAGGGATTCGGCAAGACCGTGGGTGATCTGCACGTCCTTGCCGCGGAGTTTCCGGAGCAGCTTGACGTCGTGGTTTCCCGGGACGCAAAGCGCGGTCCCGGCCTCCACCATGCCCATCACGAGCCGCAGCACGTCCGGAGTGTTCGGTCCACGATCGACGAGATCGCCCACGAAGACTGCTTTGCGATTCCCGGGCGGCTTCGCGGCAATTGTGCGCTCCCCAGTCGTCGTCACGTCGACGACATACCCGAGACGCTCAAGAAGCGCCTTCGTCTCGTCGAAGCAGCCGTGAATGTCCCCGATGATGTCGAACGGGCCATGATCGCTCTTCCGGTTGTTCCACAACGGCTCTCGCTCGATGGTTGCCGCATCGATCTCTTCCGGGCTTGCCAGAACGTGGACGTGCCGGAAGCCTTCAACCTGAAGGTTCCGGAGCGATTTGCGAAGCTGCTGCGACTGCTGCCGGATGACATGTGGACCGAACGTGCGCTCACTACGCCCGCGGTTGCGGTCCTGGCACAGCCGTTCCGGAAGGTCCAGCACGATCGCGACGGGCAGGCAATGGTAGTCCCGGGCCAGCGCGACGAGGGGTTTGCGCGCTTCGGCCTGGACGTTCGTCGCATCGATGACGGTGAGCTTGCCCGCCGCCAGGCGTTTTCCGGCGATGTAGTGCAGCACCTCAAAGGCCGCGTTCGTGGCAGCTTGATTGTTCTCGTCGTCCGACACGAGGCCGCGGCAGAAGTCTGAGGACAGGATCTCCGTCGGGAGAAAGTGCTTCCGCCCGAACGTGGACTTCCCGCTGCCCGAGGGGCCGATCAGGACAACGAGGGACAGCTCAGGTATTTTCAGTTTCACCGCGAGAACACCGCCATCTGGGTAGGCGCGCCGACGACGGCGTCCTCGGGGCCGACCGGAAGAATCCGAACTTGATACCCGGCACGGCTGGCGACACGTTCCGCCCACGCTCTGAAATCAACGCGCGACCATTCGAACCGGTGGTCCTTGTGACGAAACTGGCCGGCAGGAAGCGTCTCGAACTTCACGTTGTAGTCCGAGTTCGGCGTCGTGAGGACTACGAACCTGGGCTTCGCGTGCTCGAACAGCACGCGCTCGAACGCGTCGAGGCGACCCGGGTCCAGATGTTCCACGACCTCGATCAGTGCCGCGGCGTCGAACCCCTCGAGACGCTTGTCGCGATAGGTCAGCGATCCCTGGATGAGCTGCAGGCGCGCCTTCTGGATGTCCGGCATCCGCTCGAGCTTGAGCTTGTCACTCGCGAACTCGAGCGCGCGATGCGAGACGTCCATCCCCAGCACGCGCTCGAAGGTCTTGTCGGCCAGCAGGTCTCTGAGAAGACGGCCCTCGCCGCATCCGAGGTCCATGACGCTTTTCGCGCCCACTTCTCGAAGCACGGCGACGACTGCCCCCATCCGATGATCGTGAAGCCGGATCTTCTCTTCCAGCCCAGCTTCCTGCCTTGCCTGATTCTCCCGTGTCGATTCCAGTTCTTCGAGATCGTCGTCCACCAGCCGGGACAACGCGTCGCGACACAGGTCCCGCCGGTGCTTGAGGTAGCGACGGGCAATCGCGTCCTTCTCCGGATGCCCCGCCAGCCAGCCCTCGCCATGACGAAGCAGTTTCTCGACCTCGTCCTCACCGACCCAGTAGTGCTTTGAGTTGTCCAGCACCGGAACCAGCACGTAGAGGTGGCTCAGCAGCTCTTGGAGCATGCGCGTGCCCTGGAGGTGGAGCGTGAAGTACACACTGTCGCCCCATTCCGGAAAGGTCGGGTCGAGGGAGTGCGGTTCGACGCTGACACGATAGCCGAGCGGCTCGAAGAGAGACCGCAGGAACGCCTCGCCGCCGCGGCAGGGGATGACCGAGAGCGTGGCTTCAAGTTTCAGGGGCTTTGACGCCAGCTCCGGCCTCTCCTTGCTTCGCCCGGCGAGCGCGGAGCCGAAGATCTGCGCGATCGCGACGCTCAGGAACGAAGAAGCAACGTAGGGCCGATCATTCACGTACTGGTCGAGCGAGTGGCCTTCGCCGCTGCCGGGCTTCCCCCGCACGAGGCCGATCGGGTCGATCTCGAGCAGGAGCGCTGCCGTGCAGCGCTGCTCCGCCGCTTCGGGGTAGAAGACGTGCGCTTTGCCGAATGAAAGGTCGAAGGACTGCGCGCGAGCAGGATTCTTGTGAAGGAGAAACCCCAGATCCGTGGCTGGAAACGTGGAAGTGGTGATGGTGAGCAACATGGGGGCAGAGTGTAATCGAGCGAGACTGTATTACGGTTCAGACCTTCCGGGTCGAGCAACGTCGAATGCGTGTCTGGCCTGTTCGATCGGAAGCTCTGGCGGAGGCGGGCGCGCGGGGATTCGAGTCCGTCCCACACTCGGCCAGAGTCGCGGCGAGGAGCGTCGCGAAGACACAGGAAGACCGGGGAATCATGTCGGGGATGAACGATGCGGCTATTTGGAAGTTCTCGACGAACTGCGGGGGAATCAGGCCTTGCCCCGCGCTTTGCCAGCGCGCGCCTTCTTCGCCGCCGGCTTCCCCTTCTTTCTGCCCGCCAGCATCCCCTCGACCGCCGCGACGTACTTCTTCGCGGGCACCCGCCGGATCGCCTTCCCGATGACGTCGAGCGGAATGTCCTCGACGCTCGTGAACCGGATGCAGGCCTTGCCCATGTCGAGCTTCTTGCCCGATTTCGCCCAGGCCTCGCGGAACCACGCGGCCTCGCCGGCGTTGCCGTAGACGGACATGAGGTAGAGAGACAGGTAGTTTTTCTGGGAAGCGAGCATGGCGAACCCGAGGGGCTGCTTCGGGTCGCAGTGGTATCCGGCGGGATAGACGCGGTGCGGCACGTAGTAGCAGATCATGCCGTACTGCATTCCCTCCTCGTAGTCCTTGTCGAGGTTGGCGAGGATCAGCTTGCGGACGGCCTCGAGCGCCTTGCGCCGGTCGGCAGGAAGCGCGGCGAGGTAGGCGGCGACGGTCTTCGCGGACGAAGGCATGGGCAGGGCTCCTATTCGGGGGGCCTCTTCTCGATAACGAAGGCCTCCTTCGCGGGAGAATACGGCCGCGGCAGCCAGAGCGGCCGACGGAGCCCGCCGGGGCCGGGCGCGGGGCGGACCTTCTCCATCCACTTCCGGTAGACCTCCATCGACTTCGCAGTGTCGACGAAGACGTCGCCGTAGCGGTCGCCGGCGGCCGGCTTCTCCACGCGCACTTTCTGGTGCCAGCAGTGCTGGCCGGAGATCGGGTCGGGCTGGACGGGGAAGGTGAGGTTCTGGTGGACGCCGGCGTCCTCCCAGTTGATGCGTTCGGAGTCGGGGTCGGAGGACTTGAAGGGGCGGATGCCGTGGAGCGTGCGCATCAGCCATTTGCCGGGGGAGGTCTGCCGGAGGTCGACGAGGGCGGTGGACCAGCGCTCGCCGCCGGTGTCTTCGAAGAGGCGCCAGCGGCCGAGGTGGTGGGAGCAGGCGAGGATGCCGGGGCGGATGGACTCGGTGGCCCAGACTTTGTCGATGAACCAGCCGATCTCGGTGTGGACCTTGAGGAGGTCGCCGGTCGTGACGCCGAAGCGGGCGGCGTCCTTCGGGTGGAGCCAGAGCGGGTTGTTGTGGGAGATTTCGTAGAGCCATTTCGCGTTGCCCGAGCGGGTGTGGATGAGCGTGGGGAGGCGGAAGGTGGGGAGGAGGAGCATCTCGCCTCTGGCGATGTCGAAATTCGAGGGGTGGACGTGGCTCCGGATGTAGCCGGGGGTCGCGTGCTCGGGCCATTTCCAGTCCTTGAGCGTGCGCGACCAGAATTCGAGGCGGCGGGTCGGCGTGGGGAATCCGGCCACAGGGACGCCGTCGATCTCGACGCCGAGCGGCGCGCCGTTTTTGGTGACGACCTTCGTCGCGGGGTCGGTCGCCGCGCCCTCGAGCTGCGCCGGCGTCAGCGGCTTCTCGTGCGAACGGTGCACCGCGCCTTCGACCTGGAACGCGCCGTGGCGGCGCATGTACTCGAGCGGCGTGAGGTTTTCTTTCTTCGCCGCCTCCGGCAGCCCCGGCACGCTGTTCTCGAAGATCCAGCGGTAGAACTCCTCGATCCGCAGCTTCTCGCCCGGCCGGTACGGCGACTCGAAATACTTCCGGATCCCCAGCGACCCGTCGGGGTCGATCCGCCACGACAGCTCGATCCAGAATTCGTCCTCTTCCCAGATCTCGCCCAGGCCCGCCTCGCGGTGCGCTTCCCACGTCGTCTCGAACTTCTTCCCCTGCCGCTCGAGCACGACGCGCAGGACGGGCTGGCGGAATCCGATCCAGCGCGCGTTGTGGGTCTCCTGGCTCATGAGGTCGTGGCGTTCGGAAGCATGGCCCATCGGGAGGATCCAGTCGGCGTACCAGGCGGTTTCGCTCCAGGTGGGGGTGAGGCAGGCGTGGCACTCGACCTTCGACTCGTCGGTGAGCATTTCGAGCCACGAGAGGCCGTCGGGGTTGGTCCAGACGGGGTTGTAGACGCGGGTGAAGTACGCGGCGAGCTTGCCGCGGCCTTCCTTGAGGAAATGCGGCAGCAGGAACGACATCTCGAAAAACGCGAGCGGGAACTCGCGCGGGTAGAGCAGCTCGCTCCAGACTTTCGACGGCGGAGGCATCGACGGCGGCTTCGGGATGAACTTGTTCCACGCGTTGGGCGTCGTGCCCCCCGGCGTGCCGACCGCGCCCGCGAGCACGACCAGGAACTCGAGGCAGCGCGCGATCTGCCACCCGCCCAGGTTCCCCGCGGCGCCGTTCCGCCAGACGTGCGTCGCGAATCCCGAGCCCGCGCGGCCGATCTCGCGCGCGACCTGCCGCACCATGTCCGCCGCGACCCCCGACTCCTTCTCCGCGAACTCCGGCGTGAACGAGGCGTACATCTCGCGGAGCGCCGCCTCGAACTCCTCGAACGTCCCCGGCCGCCCCGGCCGCTCCTCCCGCAGGTACTCCTCCCAGTTCACCCACCGACGCACGAACTCCCGGTCGTACAGATTCTCCTCCAGCATCACGTGCGCCATCGCGAGAAGCAGCGCCGACTCCGTCCCCGGCCAGGTCGAGAGCCACCAGTCGGCCATGGAAGCGGTGTTCGAGAGCCGCGTGTCGATCACGCACAGCTTCGCGCCCTTCTCCTTCGCTTCCATGATCCGCTGCGCGTGCGGATTGAAGTAGTGCCCCGTCTCGAGGTGCGACGACATGAGCAGCATGAACCGGGAGTTCGCATGGTCCGGCGACGGCCGGTCGATCCCCATCCAGAACGCGTACCCCGCCCGCGCCCCCGCGCTGCAGACGTTCGTGTGCGAATTGTGCGCGTCCACACCCCACGCGTGCATCACCCGCTGGTGATAAACCAGCTCGTGCCCCGGCCGCCCCACGTGGTACATCACCTCGTTCTGCCGCCCCTCCACCAGCGCCTTCCGGATCCGCCCCGCCAGGTCGTCCAGCGCCTCGCCCCAGCTCGCCCGCACCCACTTCCCTTCCCCGCGCTTCCCCGCCCGCTTCAGCGGATGCCGGATCCGCTCCGGGTCGTACACCTGGTTCAGCGTCGCCGGCCCCTTTGCACAGTTCCGCCCGCGACTCCCCGGATGCTCCGGATTCCCCTCGAACTTCCTGATCTGAAGCGTCTTCGGGTCCACATACGAAATCAGCCCGCACGCCGCCTCGCAGTTGAAACAGATCGTCGGCACGATCGTGTACCGCCGCTCGACCTTCTTCGGCCACGCCTCCGCGTCGAACTCCACCCAGTCGTCCCACTTCGCGAACGGCGGAAAGCTGGCGAGCCCCCCGGGCGGGGGATCGAGGTCGCGTGCGGCGGGGTGAAGGGGTTCGTTCATGGTCAGCTCAACGGGGGCGCCTGGCCGGCCTTGATCCAGAGGTGCTCGTAGATGTAGAGGCCGGCGAGGGCGAGGAGGGAAGCGGCCGCTTCGACGATCGTGTCTTGACGGAATGTGGCGATCAAGAAGATCGGACCCAGGTGCCCGGCGAGGACGACGCCCAACCAGAAGGGAATCCTCCAGCGACCGCGGGTCAGCATGCAGGCCGCCCGGTGTGAGTCCGTCGAACCGTGAGGGACGAGAAATTCGCCGGCGAGGACGACAAGGCCGGCCATGAGGAACAGCACGAGCATCCCACGAACGGATTGTCCGATAACCCGCTCCATCGAGACGTAGATGCAGCGCGTCATGGCGACCGATTCTCCGGAATCCACAATGAGTGCGAAGGCCATGAGTGATGCTGTCCCCGCGATCCCTGCCGCGACGACAAGCTGGCCGAGGAGAAGAGGGCTCCGCCAGAAGGCCCGGCCATTCGCCTGACCGAACAGGAAGGCCGAGTAACCGGCGGCGCCGACGGAGGCAATGAAGGTGGGCCACGCGAGCATCCTGATCCAGTCTGGCTGGCCGAAAGCGCCCGCCGCGAGCCACGCGAGCGTCAACGCACCAAAAACCATCAGGACGATCGTCCCCCAGACGAGCCACGATCGCCAATTCGGCCTAAGCAGGATCAGGTAGAAACGTTCCGGTCTCTTGAGATCGGCGATGAGTAGGAGTGCCGTGATCGCTGTGAATGCGAGCGCGATCGCCGGAGCCACTAGTGTGCTCACGAAACTCAGGCCATCGGGATTGAGGATGGCCTCTCCGGCCACAATCATCATCACCCCCGCCGCGATCGACTTCGTCCACAGGTAGGCCGCGACTTTCCAGCCCCACGGCGCGCGGTTTTTCGGCGTGTCGTAGACGGTGCGCGCCATGGCGTCGACGGGGTTGTGGTCGCGGGCCTGCGAGCGGGCGAACTCGGCTTCGGAGGCCGTCGGCGTCGACCACATCTGCTGGCTTTCGGCCTGCGTCATCGAGGGCGTGAGCGTCGCGGCGTCGGCGCCGAGGTAGAAGACCTTGGGCTGGGTGCCCTGCTCGGGCTTGCGGACCTGGACTTCCTTTTTCGCGACGAGCTTCGCGATCCGGCTCGCGGGGTCGTCGAGGTCGCCCGTGATGATCGCCTGCTCGGGACACACGATCACGCACGCGGGCTCGAGGCCGACCTCGACGCGGTGCGCGCAGAAGTTGCACTTGGCCGCGGTGTCGGTCGCGGGGTCGATGTAGAGCGCGTCGTACGGGCACGCCTGCATGCACGCCTTGCAGCCGATGCAGGCGTCGCGGTCGAAGTCGACGATGCCGTTATTGCGGCGGAATAGCGCCGAGGTGGGGCAGATCTCGATGCAGGGCGCGTTGTCGCAGTGGTTGCAGCGCAGAACCGCAAAATGCCGGGACGTGTCGGGGAAATGGCCCTTCTCCACGTACTTCACCCACGTCCGAAACGTCCCGAGCGGGACGTTGTTCTCTTCCTTGCAGGCGACGGTGCAGGCGTGGCAGCCGATGCAGCGGTTCTGATCGAGAACGAAACCGTAGCGCATCGCTCCGCCGCCCCCCTCCGTGGATTCGCTCCAGAGGGTGCCAGCGCGTCGGGCCGGCGTCCACGATTTCGTACCCGGAGAGTCCTGTTTCCGGCCCACATCCCGAACAAAAATCGGCGGGCGGGGGAACCGCATCGCGGGCGCGTCGGCACTGTCGCATAGCGCGCGCGCCCCTTCACCTGCTTCACGAATCGTGCGGTTCCCCGCCGGCCGGGAATTACCGGATCTCCCACTCGAAGCCCAGGTCGTCCTTCAATGCGTTCAGCCACGCGAGCCGGTTCTCGGCCGACGGCTCGATGCCTTCCTTTCCGAACTTCGCCTCCGCGAGGTTTTCGGCGATCGTGCGCTCGTAGCCCTGGCGCAGTTCGGCGAACCGCCGGAGCTCGCCCGCCAGGTGGTCGCGGCGGCGCCGCTGGTCCTTCGTGAGCCCTTCGCCCAGCGCGCGAAGCTCTTCGATCTCCGCCGCCCACGCGGCGGCGTCGCCGAAGGCCTGCGAGTGGACGGCGTCCTGCAGAAGGAGCATGTTGAGAAGCGCGGAGTTCAGGCACTCGTGGACGCGGGGGAGGCTGACCCAGACGAGGGAAGCGCTGCGGCGGCGCAGGGGTCCCTCGACGCCGGTCCAGTCGTCGCGCCAGCGGTTGTACCAGGCGCGGGGGTCGGAGGCGTCGAACGTGCCCGCGCCCGGCGCGGGGGGGCGGACTTTCATGAGGCCGCTGAAGAGTTCGGCGGCGGCGTCGGCGCCGTCGCGGAGCAGGGCGGCCTCCTCGGCGCGGTCGCGCTCGGCGTCTTCGGGGGAGCCGACTTCGAGGAAGCAGCTGCCGGACTGTTTCTTTCCGATGCAGCGGCCGCCGTTGGCCTTGATTTCCTTCATGAACTGCTCGTACTTCTCGGGGTTGTCCTTCTTGTACTTCGCCTGGAATTCCGGGTTGTTGACCAGGCACTGCGCGATGTCCTCGTGAGACTGAAGCGTATCCTGCATTCCCTTCGACTGGTCCTCGAACTCGAACTCAACGATGACGGGGTAGCGGCCGGGGGGGAAGTGCTGTTCCCAGGGGCCGATTTCGGCCATGAAGAGCCGTTTGGAGACGCGGACCTGGACGGACTTGAGGTAGGTTTCGACGTTGGGGTGGCGGATGCCGACGCGAAGGAGGGTCCCGTCGGGGTAGTGGGCGTGTCCCTCGACGTAGACCATGGCGAACTCGCCCTTGCCGCGCTGGACCTTCTTCAGGCCGGCCTTGAGCTCGAACTTGTACCCGTCATGGGCGCGCGCGGCCTGTGAAAACAAAAACACCATGGCCGCGGCGGCCGCCGGAATGAGGCGCCGCATGGTTATCCGTCCTTGCGTGCGTGTTGCGCGACAGTTCGCGTGGACACGGATGCAAGAAGGGTGCCGCGCGCGGCGCCGCGGCGCGATCGACGCAAGTCGAGACGGGAAAGGAGGCTCCGCGATCCGTCACCGGCGGGTGACGCGGCGTGGAGCGTTTCCCCCGGCGCTCATGTGCAGTCCCGGTAACGGACGCGCCAAAAAAAGAGGCCGCGCCCCGAAAGCGCGGCCCCTGTATCGCAACGGCAATCCGACTAGTCGTCGTCGTCCCCCGTCGAAGGCGTGCTCTCCGACGGCAGCGACGACCTCGTCCGGAACGGCTTGGCATACCCGCACTCCGCCGCCACCTTCGCCTCCGCGGTCACGAGCGCCTGCCACAGCCGCCGGTCGGACGACACCAGCCGCAGCAGTTCCTCCGTCTTCACGGAGCCCGGAAACATCCCGGAACCCCGGTTTTTCTTCTTCAGCTCCTGCCACTCCCCCTTCACGGACCTCCACAGCTCCTGCTCCCTCGCGCTCCGACCCGCAATGCCGGTGTCGATCTCAGTCTCGAGCGCCGAGTACTGCCTGCCCTCCATCTCGACGCGGATCGCCTCCATCTCCTTGATGTCCTTGGCCGCCGCGGCGCCGGCCACTCCGACCACGCCGGCCGCGAACACGAAGAAGAGGACGAAGGCCACGCAGGCGAGAAGTCCCAGCAGCACGTTGATCGCCGCGATCCAGAACGCGAGCTGCGACTGCGACAGCCCGTTCGGGTTGTAGCGACCTTCGCGGCACCCCCGGATGTCCGAACGCGCGATGAACATCGCCGGAAGGCTGAGAAGCGGCCCGCCGAGCACCCACGCGGCCGCTGCGAGGATGATCGCCAGCGGCGAAACGTCGGGAAGCACCATTCCCCCCTGGAAAGGAGGAGGCGAGTAGCTCGCCGGGCTCGGCATCGACACCACGGGCGGCGGCGGCGCGGAGGATGCCCCGCCCGACGCCCCGCACTTCGGACACGACGCCGACCCCGCCGCCAGCGCGGAGCCGCAACTCGGACAGAAAGCCATGGTCCCTCCCCCTTATTTCGCGCGCTCGATCGTCAGCGTCCCGCCCATGTCCATGTCGATGTCCAGCTCGAACTCCTGCCCGTTCGCCTCCGCCGTCCGCTTGCCCTTCATCCCGGCGTCGATCTTCATCGTCCCGGTCGGCTCCGTCGCGTCGATGCAGACGTCGAGCGTCAGCTTGAACTTCAGCTTGAGCGGCTTGTTCAGCTGAACCGGACCCATCTTCTCCGCCACCAGCTCGATCTCGCCCTCGATCTTCCCGAACTGCGCCCCGCCGCGCTTCTCGACGGAGATCAGCGTCATCGAACCCTTCGATTTCTCCAGATCGAACGACTCCTCGTCGTCCATCATCCCGGAGGCGAATTTCTTCGGATCCAGGTCCCAGGACTCTCCGACCTTCACGGGCTTGCCGGGAGAAAGAGCCTCCTCGACCCCGGGCTCCCCCTCCTTCTTGTTCTTCTTTTTGCTCAGCGCGTCCTTCACGCCGGCCACGTCCTCTTCCGCGAGCTCCGACCCGTCCTCGTACGTGAATTCCCAGCCGTCTTCGCCTTTCTTCCCGAGGACGGTCTTGCCCTTGAAGGCGTAGTCCGTATCTTCGCCTTCGACTTCGTGCGTGGCTTCCTGGAACGTGTACTTGCCTTCCGAGACGTCGTCCCCGGCGACCTTGACGACCTCTTCCGTGTACTGGAACGACTTCTTCTCCTTCTGATCCTGTTCCTGGACGACGGCGCCGCCGGAGGAGACCGTCATCTTCATCGCCATCTTTTCCTTACTTGTATGGTTCGTCTTGTCGCCAACCTTTGGAGTGTATTTCAATTTCAGGTCGTAGGTTTCGTCGGCGCGGACGGCGGTCGCGAGCACGAACGCGAAGGCGAGCGAAGTCACGAGCGTCTTCATAGAACTCCTCTGTCAAAGGGTTTATGGGCGCTGTGTGGAAGCCGCGGATTGTAGCAGAACCCGAAGAATCTACTTCGGACGGGTGATTTTCCAGCGCAGGAGCCCGTCGCCGGGTGCGCCGAAGGCGCCGACGACCATGCGGCCGGTCACCAGCTCATCGGCGCCGTCCCCGTCGAGGTCCGCGGCGTCGAGCGTGATGAGGTGGGAAG
This sequence comes from Planctomycetota bacterium, assembly GCA_016190145.1. Lineage (GTDB taxonomy): Bacteria > Planctomycetota > MHYJ01 > WSZJ01 > WSZJ01 > WSZJ01. The sequence goes on from JACPRD010000130.1 coordinate 36,381, forward strand.
GGGAAGCGGGGACGTCGTGGCGGGCAAAATTCTGCGCGCCGTCGTTCTCGTACCAGAGGAGACCGGCGGCGCCGGGATCGGACCAGGGGCCGAACAGCACCGCGACCGCCACGTCCAGGTCGCCGTCGCCGTCGAGATCGCTCGCCACCGCGCGGTACGGGCCGTAGCACCGCCCGATCTCGCGCCACTCGAACGCCAGCTTCCCCTTGTTCTCCAGCCACTGCACCCCGTGGTAGGGCCGCGGCGGCGCCTGGGGGTCGTCGAGGGAGTCGCCGTTGGTGAAGAGAACGTCCAGGTCGCCGTCGCGGTCGAGGTCGACGAGTTCGAGGCCGGAGGATCCGTAGAGAGGATTGCGGGCTTCGAAGAGCGTGACCGGCTCGAAGGTGCTGCCGCGGTTTAGCCAGGCGGTGATCGTCTCGGACTCCTGCGCGACGAGCGCGACGAAGTCGGGGCGCCCGTCGGCATCGAGGTCCGCGACCGGCACGTGGATCGCTCCGGGCCGCTCGGAGACCGTCAGGCGCGTCCAGGTCGCGCCGTCGTTGCGCCATACGGCGATGAATCCCGTCTTCCGCCACCCGAACGCCGCCACGACGTAGTCCATGTCGCCGTCGCCGTCGAAGTCCGCGGGCTCCACGTCCGCGACGCGGGGCAGGCCCTGGGCCAGGTCGCGGCGGGTCCAGCGCCCTCCGCCCTCGTTGACGAGAATCGACACGTATCCGGTGGGGTCGTCGGAGGGCGCGTAGTTCCCGAGCCCGGCGACGGCCACATCGAGGTCGCCGTCGCGGTCCGCGTCGACGACGGCCGTATGCCCCGCCGCCGGGCACTCCGCGAGCACGTCTTCCGCCCACGCCTCGCCCGTCCGGCGGAACCGCAGCACCGCGTTGGCCCCGCCGTCGCAGACGAGCAGCTCCGGCGCCCCGTCGCCGTCGAGATCCGCGACGTTCACGTTCGCGACGCGGGCTTCCAGCGGCCGCTTCCCCACGGCCTGTCGCGCGAACGCGGGTGCCCCGGGCGACTCCGCGGCGGGAAGCGGCGCGAACTGTTCCGGCGCATTCTCCACGTAAAACGCCCGGATTCTGCGGAACAGAATTTCGTCCGGCGACTTGCCGGCGGTCTTGAGAATGTCGGTCATCTCGCCCATCACCCGGTCCCATTCGCGCGCCCGAAGGCTGTGGGGGGCGGGGACCGCGTGGCACTCGCCGCACGCAGCCTTGAGCTCGACGGGTCCGGCGCTGAAGACGTGGTACCAGTTGTCGCCGAAACGCCAGCCGCGGGCGGGGTCGTAGTCCGGGCGCGGCCCGTTGGGGTGCAGAATAGAAGGGTCCTCCGTGGGGGGCGGCTGGCGGCTGACGGCCCGGTCGAAAGGAATCGGCGCCGGAAGGCCCGTCCCTCGCCGCACCCGCGCGGGAGTCACCGCCTGGTAGAGCAGGAACCCGATGCCGAGCAGCGCCAGGATTCCCCCCGCCACCGCCGTGCGCGTCCGCATCGGCGAAGTGTACCGCCCTTCATGAAACAGGGGAGGGCCGGTTTGGCCCTCCCCTGGAGACATTCCCCATCGTCCCGACAGCTACCCCGCGTGAACCTGCTCCGCCTCCGGCACGTGCCTCGCCTGCCACGCCTGGATCGACATCCGCACCTCGCGCGGCTTCGATCCCACCTGCGGACCTACGATCCCCGCCTTCTCGAGCGCGTCCATCAGCTTGCCCGCGCGGCTGAACCCGATCTCCAGCTTCCGCTGAAGCAGGCTGACCGACCCGCGCTGCTCGCCGATCGTGATCTCGGCGGCCTTCTCGAACAACGGGTCGTCGCAGGGACCGCCATCGCCGTCCTCGCCGCCCGACGGCGCCTCGTTGATCTGGATCAGCTCGGCATCGAAGGTCGCCGCGCCGCCCTTCTCCTTGAGCCAGCTGATGACGTTCTTCGCCTCGTCGTCCGTCACCCACGTGCACTGCCCGCGCTGAAGCTGCATGCACCCGTTGATCATGAGCAGCATGTCGCCCTTGCCCAGAAGCTTCTCCGCGCCCTGCTGGTCGAGAATCGTCCGGCTGTCCACCATCGCCGATACCTTGAAGGAAATCCGGCTCGGCATGTTCGACTTGATGAGCCCCGTGATCACGTCCACCGACGGCCGCTGAGTCGCCAGCACCATGTGGATCCCCACCGCCCGCGACTTCTGCGACAGCCTCGTGATCGCCGCCTCCACTTCCTTCGCCGAAACCATCATCAGATCCGCCAGCTCGTCGATGATCACCACGATGTACGGAAGATGCGTCGGCACATCCGGCGGCTCCTCCCCGTCCACCTGCAGCTTCTCCATGATCTTCTTCTCGCCCAGCCCGTTGAACTGCTCGATCTTCTTCACCCCGACCGAGGCGAACAGCGAGTACCGTTCCTCCATCTGCCGCACCACCCAGTCGAGCACGATCGGCGCACGCTTCATGTCCACCACCACCGGCGACATCAGGTGCGGGATGTCCTTGAACGCCGAGAGTTCGACCATCTTCGGGTCAACCAGGATCAGCTTCAGATCCTCGCTCGTCCGCGTGAGCAGCATCGACAGGATCATCGTCGTCAGACACACGCTCTTCCCGGACCCCGTCGTCCCCGCCACCAGCAGGTGCGGCATCTCCTGCATGTCGCAGACGATCGGCTTGCCCGTCGCGCCCTCGCCGAAGAAAAGCGGCAGGTGCATCTTCCGCCACGAGTCCTCGTGGCTCGTGATCAGGTTCCGCAGGCGGACCTGCGTGGCGCGGGGGTTCGGGACCTCGATGCCGATCGTGGTTTTGTTGGGAAGGGGATACACGATGCGGATCGTCGGGACGGCGAGGTGGATGGCGAGGTCGGAGGCCAGCCCGATGATCTTGGCGACCCGCGTGCCGGGCGCGAGCTCGAGTTCGTAGCAGGTGACGACCGGGCCGGCCTCGTAGGCGAGGACCTTGGCCTGGACTTCGAAGGCGAGGAGGGCGTTCTGAAGTGCGACCATGCGGGCGTCGTGGTTGATCTCAGCGGGTTCGACGACGACCTCGTCGAGAAGGGTGAGCGGAGGAAGCTCGGGATTCGGCTTGTGGATGACCTTTTTCGGCTCGGGGCGCGGCTCGGCCTTCTGGACGGGCGCGAGGGCGAAGGCCGCGGCCGGCGCCGCCGGCTTCGGAGCCGCAAACGCCGGTTCCCCTTCGATATCGTCGGCGACGACCTCCCCCAGGATCGGCTTCGCCTCGCGCCGCGGCGCCGCGGCCTCCGCCGCCTTCGCGACCGCCGCTTCGCGCCGGAACATCCCGCGCAGGCGCTCCGCCAGGCCGCTCCACGAAACGCGTCCCCAGGTCTGGTCGAACGACCCCTCGAGGGCCTTCGTTCCGCGGAGGAGGAAGGTGAGGAGCAGCCAGTCCGTGGCGATGAGCGCGCTGGTGCAGAGCGCGAAGATCACGGCCATCACGGCGCCGGCCGTGCCGAGGTTGCTCCTGAGGGCGCGGGCGCCGGCCTCGCCGTAGAGCCCGCCGAGCGACGTCATGGTGTTGTGCCAGCGCGAGTCGGCGGCGACCACCGGCATCGCGAGCGAGGCGAGGATCGCGGTCGAAAGCACCACGACCGCCGCCCCGAAGAACTTGAAGAACGGGTCGCTCGTGCGTTTCCGCACGAACATCACGCCGCCCCACGTGCCCGCGAGCGCGGCGATGAGCCAGGAGACGACGCCGAAATGCAGGTAGAGGAACCACGACAGCGCGGCCCCGGCTTTAGACCCGCGGTTGACGATTTCGGCGTTCGGCGGCCACACCATGCCGCCCCAGTCGCCGGGGTCGTGCGAGGCGAGCGCGACGAGCGTGAAGGCGGAGCCGAAGAGGGCGGCGATGCCGGCCCATTCGCAGATCTGTTCGGTTTTCGTGGACGGCGTGTCGGTCTTGGCCATGGAGCCTCCGGAGGCACGGGACACAGAGAGTCTTCCGCCTTCTTTTTCGGCTGGAGAAGGGGCCGGGGCTGAGGAGAATTGGAACCCGGGGCGGCGGGGAGCGTCCAACAGGGGCACATATAAGGAAGGAGCGTCGCATGAACCGGGTGCTGTGTGTCGTGGTCGCGGCGGCCGTGGCGGCGGCCTGGGCCGGGGCGGAAGACGAGCCGGAGGGGAAGCCGATGCGCGAGCCGGCGCCCGTCTGCACGTGCGGCGGATGCCGCGGCATGGCGGAAACGACCGACACCCGCCAGTGCGAGCGCTGCGACGGGTGGACCTCGACCGGAGCCCACCCGATCTGCTCCGCCTGCGCGCACGCGCTCGACCTGTGCCAGCACTGCGGGAAAACCCTTCCCGTGACGGGCCCCATGATGATCCTGCGCGGACGGATCTCGCTGGTGGACAAGCAGCCGGAAAAGGACCTGCGCTACTACGTGATCGAGACGGAAGGGGGCGGGAACCAGGGAGTCTACCTGGACCCGAACCGCCCGATCGGGTGCGAGGCGTCGGGAAGGGTCCTCGTGCGGGCGATGGACGACGGCGGAAAGGGCGCGCGCGTGCTCGTCAGGGAGATGTTCGCGCTGGGGCCGCTGGGTGACGATAAGGAGGTGAAGGTCAAGAGCGACGTCGAGGTGTGCTGGCGCGCCGGCGGGATCGTCGGGCCCGCAATCGCCCCGAAGGACGGCGAGTGCGCTCTGACGCTGCCCGCGGTGAAGATCGGGAAGATCTACGTCATGGCGGGTCGGAAGATCCTGAAGACGTACGTCTACGACCTCGGAACGTGGACGGAGGAGGCCTCAGGAAAGTAGGCGCCGCGCCGGTCCTTCCATAGAATTCCGGCATGTCCCGCCTCCTCGGGTATCTCCGCAGCCTCAAACGCCCGCCGGCCCCCGGCCGCGTCGCCGCGACCGCCGAGGCGGTCGAGGGATTCGAGGGCGCCGAGCGCGTGTGGTCGATCCCCTGGACCGGCATCCGCCGCGTCGGCTACGTCCGCGAAGAATCCGGGCTCGAAAACGACGAGGACCGCTTCCTGGCCCTGCACGCCGCCGAAATGCTCACGCTGATCTCCCTCGCAGCCGAGGGCGCGGCCTCGCTCTCGCGCCGAATCCCCCTGAAATTCTCCTGCGTTTTCGGCGAGAAAGGGGATCTCGGGCACGTCACGGCGGACGACTCGGTCATCGTCTGGCCGCCGGAGGAGGCGGGGAAGGACCTGTTCGCCACGATCGGCGCGGTTCCGCTTCGGTTCCTGGTCCGGACCGAGTGGGGATTCAAGGCGCAGGGGCCGAAGAAGATCGAGGGGACGGAGCTGATCGACCCGAAGGACAAACTCTGATTTAGTCGTCGAGCACGTCCTCCCCGCGCCAGTAGGCCGCTCCGGGGCCTCCCGCCCCCCCGGGATCGAGCGCGAGGAACGCGTCCATCAGCGCGGGATCGTCGAAGATTGCCAGGTCATGCTCCATCGCGAACGCCGCCCCCTCGAGAAGCTTCGCAAATCCCGAAAAGACCACCGGCGAGACCTGCTCCTCGTCCGCGTCCCAGAAAACCACCGGCGGCTCGGGGTGCCGTTCCCTCAGGTCGAGGCAGAGCGGTCCCGCATCTCGCAGCCCCTCGTCCCCGATCGGGAAAAGCTGCCGGGTGCGGATCATCGGCACTTCCCATTCGAGCAGCTCCTCCAGGTCCGCGAACGGCTTGTTCGACGGCGAGACCGCAAGCCGGAGAAGACCGCAATCCAGCGACAGCGTGTGACGCGCGAGAAACCAGGTCCGGAACGAATCGGGAAGCCGCACGCCGTGCGCGTCCTCCCACTGCCGGAAGGCGGGAAGCGAGACGCCCCCCGGGATCAGCTTCCACGACGTCCAGGGCGGCGTGACGGGGGCGTCCCCGAGCATGGCCGAAGGAAAATCCTGCGCCCGGGGAATGCGAAGCCGGTCCGGGTCGCGCTCGAAAGCGGCGTAGAACCGATCGATGAGTTCCTGCACGCGGGCAGGATATCGCGGGAGCCCCGCGGCGGCGACCATTCGAAGGGCCACGCCCCCCCTAGCGAGGCTGTCAGCAGGCCGGCTTCGCCGCCCCGCGCCGCGCACCCTCGATGAACTTCACGATCCGGTCCGAAAGACGCGCCTTGGTCATGCGGGGAAGCGGCTCTTCGCGTCCGTCCGGCGTGAGGAACGTCGGCCCGATCTCGCGCGACCCGAACGACTCCGGCGAATTCAGAACCACGAGGTCGAGGTTCTTGCGGCGGAGCTTCTCCGCCGCGTTCTCGAGACCGCAGCGGACCTCGAGCGCGAACCCGACGAGCACCCGCCGGCCCTTCGACTTCCCGCAGGTCGCGAGGATGTCGGGGTTCCGGACGAGTTTGAGGGCCATCCGCTTCGGCCCCTTCTTGATCTTGTCGTCCACCACCCGCTCGGGCCTGTAGTCGCTCACCGCGGCGCTGCCGATCATCGCGTCGCAGGCTCCGTACGCGCGCTTAACCGCCCCGGCCATTTCGACCGCGCACACGACGCGCACGACGCGGACGCCGGGGGGGTCGGGAAGCACCGTCGGCCCGGTGACGAGGGTGACCTGGTGGCCGCGCCGGCGCGCGGCGCGGGCGAGTTCCATGCCCATGCGTCCCGTGGAGGGGTTGGTCAGGCAGCGGACGCGGTCGAGGTACTCGTGGGTGGGGCCTCCCGTGATCAGCACCCTCATCCCTTCTGCCCCTCCGCAAACTTCCGCCCCTCGCCCGGTCCGAGAAACTTTTCCACGGCCGCGACGATCACCTCGGGCGCCGGCAGCCGCCCGGCCCCGACGCGGTCGCAGGCGAGGTACCCGACGTCCGGCGCCACGCACATCGCCCCCCGCGAGCCGAGCGCCGCGAGATTCGTGCGGACCGTCGGATGGTTCCACATGTTGTCGTTCATCGAGGGCGCGATCATGACCGGCGCCTTGAGCGCCAGCACGCACGTGGTGAGCAGGTCGTCGGCGATCCCCACGGCCATCTTCGCGATCACGTCCGCCGTCGCCGGCGCGATCAGCAGCAGGTCCGCATGGTCCGCCAGGTAGATGTGCGACGGATCGTACGACCCCTCGTCGAACAGGTCCGTGTACACCTTCCGGTGCGACAGCGTCTGGAACGTGAACGGCGTCACGAACTTCTGCGCCGCCCGCGTCATGATCACCGTGACGTCGAATCCCCGCTGGTACAGCAGGGAAACCACGTCGCACACCTTGTAAGCCGCGATGCCTCCGGTGACGCCGATCACGACGCGCTTCATGCTCACCCCTGCAGCAACTGCTGCTTCAGCTCCTCCTCCGTCACCAGCGCGATCTTGTCCTGGAGAATCTCCTCCAGCACGACCTCGATCATCGGCCGGCCCGGAAGCTCCACCAGCGCCGGAGCCCCCTTGTTCAGCTCCTGAAGACGCTTCTGGATCAGCGTCGTCAACTTGAAGCGACCCCCGGCCTTCCGGATCGCGTCCTCGATCTTCATCTTGTGCTCAATCACGTCGGCCTCCTTGAAGTTCACGGTCGAGGATGGCAAGGACCTCGGCGAGCGCGCGTTCCACGACGTCGTTGACCACCACGTGGTCGTAGAGGTCCTTCCGGTTCATTTCCTGCTCCGCCACCTTCATCCGCCGCTCGATGACCTCGGGGGCCATCGCGCCGCGTTTCTCCAGCCTCCTGCGCAGATCGTCGAGCGAGGGCGGCGCGAGAAAGACGTAAATCCCGTCCCACCCCAGCTTCCGGAGCTGCTCCACCCCCTGCACCTCGATCTCGAGCAGCGGGCAGTACCCTCTCTCCGTCTCGGCCTTCACGAACTCCTTCGGCGTGCCGTACAGGTTCCCCGCGTATTCCGCCCACTCCAGGAAACCGCCCCTCTCCCGCCTCGCGACGAAATCCTCCCTCGACAGGAAAAAGTAATCGCGTCCGTGCACCTCGCCCGGCCGCGGAACGCGCGTCGTCGCCGACACCGACCGCACGATCCGCCCCCTCCCCCGCAGGGCGTGGCAGATCGTCGTCTTCCCGACCCCGCTGGGCCCGGAGATCACGATCAGCCGCCCCTTCGCTTCCCCGTTGCCCGTCATTCGATGTTCTGAATCTGCTCCTTCAACTTCTCGATCTCCGCCTTCATCGCCACGATCCTCTGCGTGAGCCGCGCGTCGTTCGCCTTCGCGCCCATCGTGTTGGCCTCGCGGAGCATCTCCTGCGAAGTGAAATCCAGGCGGCGGCCGACGTCTCCGCCGGCGGTCATCACGCTGTCGAATTCCTTGAGGTGGGACTCCTGCCGCGCGATTTCCTCGCTGATGTCGCAGCGGTCGGCGAAGAGGGCGAGCTCGCGGCCGAGGTCGGCGGGGGGCACCGGGGCCTCCGATCCGTCGAGCAGCCGCGCGATGCGCTCCTTCAGGCGGTCGCGGTAGTGCTCCACGACCGTGGGCGCGAACGCCCGGACTTCCTTCAGCTGCTTCGCGATCTCCTTCAGGATCTCCTTGAGCGGCTTTCGCAGCCTTTCGCCCTCGCGCTTGCGGGACGCCTCCAGGTCCTCCAGCGCCTTCCGGATCGCTTTCTCCACCTTGGGCCAGATCCGTTCGGCGCCGTTCCTCTCACCGTCGGGACTGCGGACGACGCCGGGAAGGGACAGGAGCGCGTCCATGGAGATCGGCGCCTGGATGCCCAGGTCCTTCTGAAGCTGCGACAGTCCCCGGTGGTACTGCTTCATGAGCTCCCGGTCGAACGGCTCCTCTCGCGCCTCCACGCGCGTCACCACGCGCACGTCGACGTCCACGGTGCCGCGTTTCACGAGCTCCCGCACGCACTCCTCGACCGCCGCTTCACGCGCGGCCAGCCGCTCCGGAAGGTGCGTGTGCACCTTGAGATAGCGGTGATTGACGCTGCGGACTTCGACCTCGATCGCGTCCTGCGCGTCCCGGGCGCGGGCCTGGCCGTAGCCGGTCATGCTTCTCAAGCGGCTATTTCTCCGCCGGCTGGCTGGAGCCCTGGCCTTCCATGATCGAGCGCGTCTTCTTGGCGGGCCCGATCTTGTTGATGGTGATGGCGAGGGAGACGATGAGCACGGCCAGGACGATCGTGACCTTGCCGGCCATGGTCATCGCCTTGGTGCCGAAGAACGAGTCGCCGCCCGCGCCGATGAAGGCTCCCGCGAGCCCCGTCCCGCCGTCGGAGTGCGGCGGCTGGATGAGAACGAGGAACGTGATCAGGATGCAGGCGATGACGAAGACGAGGGTCAGGATCACGACGAGCGCGCCCATCGAATGTCTCCTCTCAATGCCTCACGATCTTGACGAAGCTCTCCGCCTTCAGGCTCGCGCCCCCTACGAGCGCGCCGTTCACGTCGGCCTGGTCCATCAGGCCCCGGATGTTCTCGGGGTTCACGGACCCGCCGTACAGGATCCGCACCTCCCGCGCCGCCGCGTCGCCCGCCAGCTTCGCGAGGCGCGCGCGGATGAACGCGTGCACCTCCTGGGCCTGCGCCGGCGTCGCGACCTTGCCCGTCCCGATCGCCCACACCGGCTCGTAGGCGAGCGTCAGTTTCAGCACATCCTCCTTCGACAGCCCGCCGAGCGCACCGTCGAGCTGGCGCCCCACCGTCTCCTGCGTCACGCCGCGCTCGCGCTCCTCCAGCCGCTCCCCCACGCACACCACGGGTTCGAGCCCCGCCTTCTGCGCGGCCCGCAGCTTCTTCCCCACCGACTCGTCCGTCTCGCCGAAGAACTGCCGGCGCTCGCTGTGCCCCACCAGCACGTACCGGCACCCCGCGTCCGCCAGCATCGACGGCGCCACCTCTCCGGTGAACGCCCCCGACTCCGCCCAGTAACAGTCCTGCCCGCCGACCGCGATCTCCGATCCCTTCAGCGCCTCCGCCACCGCCCCCAGCGCCGTGAACGGCGGACACACCAGCACCTCGCACCGCTTCTCGCCGGCCAGCCCCGACCGAAGCGCCGCGACCAGGTCGACGGCGCCCGCGCGAAGCAGGTTCAGCTTCCAGTTCCCGGCGATCAGAGGTCTGCGCATGTTTCGTGCCTCGTGCTTCGTGCCTCGTTCCGAGACCCCGACTCCAAGGAATGGGGGAGCTCCGTAGTTTAGGGTGGTGCGCCGGAAAGATCAACCAATACCGGACTTAGGGGCGTCGCGATCCGGACGGATCAACGCCCCGGACTCCCCGGCCCCGCCTACTTCGCGGCAGCCTCTTCCTGCTTCTTCAGATCCTCCGGATCCGGCGCGAACCTCAGATCGTCCTCCCAGAGGATCAGCTTCGTCGTCGCGTTGATCCTCTGTACGATCGCGCTTCCCCAGCGCTGCACCGAACCCGTGCGCGCCAGCATCTTCAGCCGGAACCAGCTCGACCGGACCGCGATCCGGCCGGAAATCGTGTCGTACGTCTCCTCCGTCATGCCGCTTCGGCTCAGCTCCTCGTAGGAAGTGTTCTGGAAGACCTCCGGGTTGTCCTCCTCGTCCGTCTCTTCCCGCGCGTTCACGATCCCGTCGACGTCCGATTCCTTCATCGCCGTGGAGAGCGACCGCAGGACCGCGCGGGGCGCCGTGTTGACGTTGACCCTGCCGGAACCGTACAGCGTCAGCAGGTCCGTCAGCCCCGGCTGCTTCTCGTCGTCCACCGTCTTCCCGTAGAAGTCCTCGTCCGTGATCCCCGGCACCGAAAGCAGCTCCTTGATCGTGTAGAACTTCCGGTTCGGCACACCCTCGTCGAACGCCCCCGCCTCCTCGGCGTCCATCGCGCCGGAAATCCGCCGCGCCGTGTCCGCGTCCCCGATCGCCGCGAACTCCAGCATCTCCGTCAGCCGCTCGAGCTGCTCGTCCACTACCACACCGTTCTGGTCGACCAGCGCCGGCAGGTAGAACTTCCCTTCCTCGTCCTCGATCTTCATGTACAGCTTCGTCGGCTCTTCCAGGTCCTCGTTGAAGTCGAACGGATCCAGGTCCACCAGCATCGACTCCCCCAGGTGGTCGAGCGGCGGCGTCGGCGCCTCCGCGAGGTCGCCCTCGATGTCCGCCTTGATGTAGAGGCGGCCGATGGAGAGGCCGGCGCGAAGCGCCGACTGGTTGGAGAGGTCGCGCGAGAGGTTTCCCGCCGCCCTGTGGGCCACCTGGGCCGAAAAGGACAGCTGGAGCACGACGATGGCCAGCACCATCAGGACCAGCATGGTGAGCAGCAGCACGACCCCCCGGTCCCGGCGGTTCTTTCGCATATCGCTTAAACGACCCACTCTCCCGGACGTTGAGGCCTTCCCGAACCCCCGATTGGCCTTGACTTTCCTGCAATCCAATCTAAATTGAAACCCCGCATACGGGGTCTTTATTTCTCACTCGGGGGATACCGCGCGATGATCATGCCGCGACTGTCCGTTGCCCTTATCCTCGGCCTTGCCCTCTCCGGCACCAGCCGGGCCGACGACGACGAGTACGCTCACGTCTCACTGCGTGAAATCCGGCACAACGCCACGTCGTTCAAGGCGACCAAGGTGGCCTTCAAGTGCCGCCTGAACAAGACCGAAAACCTCTATGCCCCGTTCTACACTCCGTTCACCCCCGACCGCTACGCCCAGGTCTCCGCCTGGGGCCCCGAGTCGCAGGTTTTCCGCGAGAAAGACCGCCTCGATCTGTTCCCCAACCTGTTCGCACGCCGGGACGCCAAGTGGCTCCCCGAACTCCTCGAGACGCCGCGCTACTCCTGGATCTATGTCTGGGGCGAAGTCGTGAACGACTTCAACGACCAGCCCTGGATCGAGATGTTCGACATCGAAGTCCTCAGCGACAAGCACTACACCGATCACTCCCTCGGAGCCGCCATCCGCGGATACGAGGCGTTCGAGACGGGCGACATGGAAGGGACGCTCGCGGAGCTCTCGCGGGTCTCCGACTACGGCCTTCCGAAGACGGACCGGTTCCACGTCGTCAAGATGAAGGCCAAGGCCGCCTGGGCGCTCGGGCGGGACGAGGAGGCGAAGCGGTCGGCGGTGCGCGGGTTGCGGATCCGGCCGCGCGACTCCGAGTTGAACGCGATCCTCGAGGGCGTCGCGCCGCGCGCGCTGCCCGAAGAGGGCGAAAAGACCGAGGGCGAAGGCGGGACGAAGGAAGGCGAAGGCGTCAAGAAGGAAGGGGAAGGTGAAGGCGAGAAGAAGGAAGGCGAGGGCGAGGGCGAGAAAAAGGACGGCGGCAGCCTGAACGAGCTGCGCGAGCGCGTCGCCCGCCTGGAACGGGAGAACGAGAAGCTCCGCCTCGAGCTCGACGCCGCGAACGAGGAACTCTCGATCTCGAAGGAAATGCCGCTTCGCGTCGCCGGCGAGGGCAAGGAAGGCCGCTAGTTCACAGGATTAAAATCATCAACCGCCGGCCCCACGGGCCGGCGGTTTTGTTTTGGGCGCAAGTGTCCCTTGATCCACGCGGCCTCCGCTTCGCATCATGTTACCCATGAGCGACGATAACCTAGTTCACTGCCCGGGCTGCCAGGCCGAGTACGACGCCACGGGGTACGACCCCGGCGACCGCTTCCAGTGCCCCTCCTGCCAGGAAATCGTGACGGTCGGCGGGGAGGCCCCTGCCGCAGCGGCGGCGGGCGGGCCGAAGGTGGCGAAGATGCCTTCGCGCGGGACGACGCGCCGGTCGCGCCCGATGGCGCCTCCGCGCGAGCGGTCGACGGCGAAGATGCGGGTGGTGAGCGACGCCGTGGGGATGGGGGCGCTCAATCCGAACCTGGACCCGAAGGCGGGCCGGCGCGGGGTGGGGACGCCGCCGGCGGCGAATCAGGGCCCGGACAAGACGATGATGATCGTCGCGGCGGTCCTGGGCGGGATCATGATCCTGGGCGCGGTGATCTACCTGGCGAAGCAGCCGAGCAAGGAGGACAAGAAGAAGGCCGCGGTCGAAGCCGCGCGGAAGGAACAGGAGAAGAAGAACAAGGCGGAGGCGGACAAACCCAACGCGGGTACGACCGGCGAAACGTCGAAGCCGCCGCCGACCAAGACCGGGTGGGACCTGGACTCGAAGATCGAGGCCCACGTCAGCCAGATCCTCACGCTTCTGAAGTCGCATCCCGTCGACTCCGTGTTCTGGAAGACGGCGGCGCCTCTGCTCCAGTACGGGCGCGAAGCGATCCCGCCGCTCGTCGAGCGGTGGACCGACACGGATGCGGAGATCGCGATGGCGTCGCGGACGATCGTGGAGAGGGCGACGAAGAAGTCCCTGCCGGAGGAGCTTTTTGCGACGGTGACGCATCGGGCCGCGATGCTGGCGGAATTCCGGACGTGGTGGCTGACGACCGGCGTGAATGCGCAGCTGGTGAGCGAGGCTGAGTTCCTCGGGGGCGCTTCCGAATCCCCCGGTCCAGGCCCGGGTCCCGGCCCCGGGCCCGGGCCCAGGCCCGACGGCGTCGGCGGACCTCCCAAGCCGGTCGGCGGGGGAACGTCGGAGGCCGCGATGCGGCGCGATCTGCCGCAGCACCTGGCCAACTACGCGACCGGGACGGGCGAGCAGCGGGACCAGGTGATCGTCGAGGTACGGAAGTACGGAAAGGCGGTGATTCCGGCGCTGATCGGCTACCTGAAGAGCGAAGACTACGGCTGGGGGAAGGCGGCGAACTCGCTGCTGGAGCAGTTCACGAAGCAGCAGATGGGGACCCTGCCGTCCGAGGGGCGCGAGGCGTTCATCAAGAAGTGGGAAGACTGGTGGACGGCGAACCAGGCGACGTTTTCGATGTGAGTGGCCTGTGACCAGTTGCCTGTGACCAGTTGCCTGTGACCAGTTGCCAGTGACCAGTTGCCAGTGACCAGTTGCCAGTGACCAGTTGCCAGTGACCAGCATGCAGTGAACAGGGCAGGACCAGGACTTACCCGCAGCTTCCGGCTGGTCAATTTTCCTTGTCACTGGCCACTGGCCACTGGCAACTGGCCACTGGCCACTGGCCACTGGTCACTGGCCACTGGTCACTGGCCACTGGCCACTGGTAACTGGTAACTGGTAACTGTCTACAGGCTCCGGAGGGCTTCTACAGGGTCGAGCCTCGCCGCCCGGAACGCAGGGTAGAGGCCCGCGATGACGGCGACGACCACGGCGAAGGCGAGCGTCGCGCCCGCCAGCGCGGGGGAGACGAGGAAAAGGCTGACGTCCTCGGGGCCGCCGCGCTGCTTCACGAACCACTGCGCGAGTTCGTTCAGGCCCTGGCCGAACGCCCAGCCGATCGCAATGCCCAGGACGGCGCCGAGGAAGCCGATCGCGGCCGCCTCGAGGAGAAACAGCCGCCGGATTTCGCGGTTGCGCGCGCCGAGGGCCTTCATGATGCCGATTTCGCGCGTCCGCTCGAGAATCGCCATCACCATCGTGTTGGCGATGCCGAAGAACGAGACGATGAGCCCGATCGAGGCGACGGCGCCGAGCACCGCCTGGAGGGTCACGAAAACGTAGCCGATGACTTCGACGATGTCGTTGATCGTGAGCGTCCCGTACCCCATCGACTCGAGATCGCGGCGGACGGCGTCCGTCTGCGAGGCGTCGGCGACCTTGACGATCAGTGCCTGGTAACCGGCATCGGCCCCCGCGGCGCGCGCGCCCCGATATTTCGCCAGTTCCTTGCCGTGCGAGAGCGGGATGAATACCGCGGGCGCCCAGGGCATGCCGATGTTCCGACTGTCGTAGACGCCCACGATGCGGTAGCGGCGCGTGACCTTCTTCGTCCGGACTTCCTCGTCCTTCTCCTCTTCCGGATCCGGCTCCTCCCCCTCCTTCGGCGGGTCCTTCGCTTCCTCCGTCGTCACCGGCATGTTGAACGTCAGCTTCACCGACTTCCCGATCACCGCGTTCCACACCGGGTCGCCCTTCGCAGGGTCCAGCTCCCCCCCGTCGGCGGTCGTGAAACGCTTCACAAGCCCCATGTCCAGCACCGCGTCCGCCGGAACGACGGCGAGTCGCTCTTCCGTCGCGTCCCCGGTCCAGAAGCCGCCGGCGACGAGAGAGGCGCGGTAGAGGGGGGTCATTCCGGACTCGGGAAGCCCGACGAATTCCACGTTCTGGCCCAGGACGTCCTTCTTCTTGCCGTCGACCTCCGACTCGATCATGAGGCGCGAGAACACGTTGATGGCGGGGTATACGGTCGCGATCCCGGGCCGGACGCGCAGTTCCTCGATGACCGCGTCGTCGAGTTTTTTAGAAGGGCCGCCGAGGGGGCGGCCGAAGTTCATGAAGTTGCGGCTGCGTTTCTGGGGGAAGACGCGGATGGTGGTGAGGTAATCGACCTGGTTGAAGAACTCGACGGTCTGGGCCTGGAGGCCGATGCCGAGGGAGACCATGAGGACGATGGCGCCGGTGCCGACGACGACGCCGAAGACGGTAAGGAGGGTGCGGACTTTCTGGCGGCCGAGGCTGCCGAAGGAATAGCGGAACAGGTCGGCCGCGCGCATGGTGCCGCTCATCGCGGGGTCTCCGGAAGGGCCGCGACGGCGGCCGAGTCGAAGACGATCCGGCCGTCCCTGAGCTCGACGACGCGCCGGCAGCAGGAGTCGGCCAGCGGGCGCTCGTGCGTCACGAGGAGAATGGTCTGGCCCTCCTCGTTCGTGCGGCGCAGGAGATCCATCACGCTTCCCGCGGTCGCCGAGTCGAGATTCCCCGTCGGTTCGTCGGCCAGGAGGATCGCAGGGCGGTTCGCCATCGCGCGCGCGATCGCGACGCGCTGCTGCTCGCCGCCGGAAAGCTCCGTCGGGCGGTGGCCGCTTCGCGGACCCAGCGCGACCTTCTCCAGCAGTTCCTCCGCGCGGCGGCGGCGGACGGCCGGCGCGACGCCCGCGAAGACGAGGGGGAGTTCGACGTTCTGAAGGGCCGTCATGGAGGGGATGAGGTTGAACTGCTGGAAGATGAAGCCGACTTTCTCGCGGCGGTAGCGGGCGAGGGTGTCGGTATCCGCGTCGGTGATGAGGGTGCCGCCGATTTCGACCGAGCCGGAGGAAGGGGTATCCAGGCCGCCGAGGAGGTTCAGGAGGGTCGATTTCCCGGAGCCGGAGCGGCCGACGATGCCGAAGAACGCGCCTTCTTCGACCTCAAGGTTCAGCCGGTCGAGCGCCGTGACGATTCCCCCGCCCATGCGGTAGACGCGCGTGAGGTCGCGGGTGCGGACGATGGGCGATCGGGGAGACGTATCCAAGTCATTGGAATTCTAACAGCGGGTGGCCAGTTGCCGGTTGCCTGTTGCCAGTGACCGGCAGGCGGTTGCATCCCGGAGCGGCGAGTGGGCGGAAGCTGCAGTTCCTGGCCACTGGCCACTGGCAACAGGCCACTGGCCCTTCCTACGCGGAAGCCTTCTCCAGCGCCTTCGCCGCAGGAACCGGCACCGCCTTCTTCCCCGCCCCGAACGCCTGCGCGAACGAGAGGCCTGACACGTAGAAGAAGCCGATCGGGAAGAGCGCGAGGAACGGCAGCGCCCCGTACATTTCGAACTGGTACGCGAAGCCGCAGACGAAGGTGAAGTACACGCCGAACAGCAGCTCGATGACCGCGAGGACGTTCGAGCGGCCGCGGTACTTCATGCCCTTGAGCGATCCCTTGTTCCCGATGCCGTGCTTCGGCGTCCGCACGAAGCCGGTCCGGTGTCCGACGAGCGCCTCGAGCACGGCCTTGGCGTTGTTCAGGCACATCCCGACGCCCACCGCCAGCATCAGCGGGAACATCAGGAACCGGCGCATCCAGCCCTTCCCCAGCTGCTGCTCCGTGTACCCGTAGAACACGAACACGGAGAGAAACGCCGCGATGAAGACCGCGGAGTCGAGGTAGCGGAGAGTGCCGTACCAGCCCATGTCGTGCCGGACCATCATCGAGGGCAGGATCAGGAGGCAGAGGAGCACCATGCCGAGGAACGACACGTAGTTCCCCAGGTGCTGCGTCGCCTCTAGCTTGACTTTGAGCGGCGCTTTCGATCCCCAGATCGTCGGGAGCAGCTTGAAGGCCGTCTGCACGCCGCCCTTGGCCCAGCGGTGCTGCTGCGTTTTGAACGCGTTGATGTCGCCCGGCAGCTCCGAAGGCGAAGCGAGGTCCACGAGGTACACGAACCTCCAGCCCTTGAGCTGCGAGCGGTACGACAGGTCGAGGTCCTCCGTCAGCGTGTCGTGCTCCCAGCCGCCGCCGTCCTCGATCGCCTTGCGGCGCCAGATGCCGGCGGTGCCGTTGAAATTGAAGAAGCGGCCGCTGCGGTTCCGGGCGGTGTGCTCGAGGACGAAATGCGCGTCGAGCATGATCGCCTGGATTCTCGTGAGCCAGGACCAGTCGCGGTTGATGTGCTCCCAGCGGGCCTGCACCATGCCGATGCCGGGGTCGGTGAAGAAATGGACCGTGCGATTGAGGAACTCCTTCGCGGGAAGGAAGTCCGCGTCGAAGACCGCGACGTAGTCCGCCGTCGCTTTCCGGAGTCCGTTCTCCAGCGCTCCTGCCTTGTAACCCGTGCGGTCGGTCCGGTGGATGAAATGGATGTCGAACCCCTGGGCCCGCTTCTCGGCGACCTTGCGCCGCGAGATCTCCACCGTTTCGTCCGTCGAGTCGTCGAGCACCTGGATCTCGAGCTTCTCGCGCGGATAATCCAGCTGGCAGACCGCGTCGATCAGCCGCTCGGTGACGTACATCTCGTTGTAGATGGGCAACTGGACGGTCACCCGCGGCAGATCTTCGAAGCGCGCCCTGGGCTTGGGCGCATCGTTCCGGTGGCGCCAGTACAGCAGCACCATCAGGTACCGGTGCGCGCCGCAGAGGGCCAGCACGCCCAGGACCGAGAAGTAAAGCGCGACGACCACGATGTCGATAATGCCGACGCTCATGCGTCCCCTGATTAACCCCGTTGAAGGAGCGACGATTATAGGAGCGGAAGGGCCGCCTTCAAGAGGTAAAGATGAACCGGGGCCTTTGCGGCCGGAGCGTGCGACAATCCGCAAGTCCCGCCTCCATGCCTGTTTCCGAGGAGAACCGTCTGGCGAACCCGCGCGGCCCGACCCTGGCCTGCCTGCTGGCACTCCTGGCGGCGGCCGGAATCCTCTTCTGGCGCTCCCCGTTCCAGGCCTCCCACCTCGGCATCACGCCGGACTCCGTCGAGTACGCGACCGCCGGCTACCGACTGGCTCACGGGCAGGGTTGCGGACTCGAGATTGAAGGGAAGGGGCTTCCATCGCGCTATCCGCCCTGGTTTTCGGTGTTCGCGGCCGCGCCGGCGTACCGGCTGCTGGGCGACGAGCCGGGGAACCCGGTGGTCTCCGTGCTCCTCCTCTCCCTGCTCGGCGTCGCCGCCGCCTGGGGGGTCGGCCTGCGCGCTGCCGGAATGCCCGGAGCGGTCGTCAGCGCGGGCATGGTCATGGCGCTTCCTCTTTATCGCCTTTACGCCGGCGAGATCATGACCGATGCGCCGGGCGCCGCGCTCATGCTGGCCTGCCTGTTCCTGTACCTGCGGGCGCGCGCGCAGCCCGGCGACCGGACGGGCTGGGAGTGGCCCGCTGCAGGACTCGCCCTCGCCCTGGCCACGGCTTTCCGCGCGCCGCTCGCCGCGCTCGCCGTACCTTTCGCCATTTTCGGTCTTCGCAGTCCGGGGGCGGCGCGCTGGAAGCGGCTCTCGTGCCTCGCGATCCCGCTCGCCGCGCTTTTCGTCGCGAACGCGTTTTACAACCGGGCGGTCTTCGGTTCCGCGTCGCGGACCGGCTACAACTTCTGGTGCGGCGTCCCGTTCGACTACCCGCATCTCGCGTTCTCCGCCGCGTTCGTGCCCGCGAACCTCCGCGCGGCGCAGGCCGCGTGGCTGCTGTTTCCGGGGCTCGTCGCCGTCGCAGCCCTCGTCTTCCTCGTTCGCCGCGAGCGCGCGGCGGCGCCGGATCGCGAGCGCCCTCTCGCCGGAATCGGCGCGTTCGGCCTGCTCAGCCTCCTGCCGCTCTTCGCCCTCCACCTCTTTTACTTCTTTCCGGATCCGCGGCTCTTTCTACCCATCCAGGTCTGGGTCGCCGTCGCCGCGGCCGCCTGCCTTTCCGTCCCCCTGCGGATTGTCCGCCCCTCCGCCGCGGTGGCCGCCGCGGCCGCCGTCCTCCTCGCCGCCGGCCTCTTCCGCATGCACGAATCCCGCGAAGTCCCCTGGCGCCGCCTGGGCGCCGACCGGATCCGGCTCCGCACGCCGGCGGACGCCGTGGTGCTTTCGGGGCTGGACCCCGTCTATCTGAATCTTGTCCTGGGTCCCGACAATCGTCGCCGGGTCGTGCCACTCTCGCGCGAAGTGGAATTCGCCTCGAAGGTGATCACGCCCATGAAAGTCGTGGCGCCGGATCCGTACCCCGTGAGCGCCTGGGATCACCGGTGCCGTGGCCTGCTGGCCGGAGGGGCGCAGGAGGCGGTGGCCGTGGTCGTGGCGGAGCAATCCGACCTGGTCCGGCGCTGGCTAAAGGAGGGCAAGGCCGTCTACCTGGACCTGACGTCCCTGCAACCCGCCGACCGCGAAGTCATCCACCGACTCGAGACCGAATTCACCCTCCAGGAAGTCGAGCCCGGCCTCCACCTCATCCGCCCCCGCTGATCCGAAGGCCCCCGCTGGCGATCGCTTATGGCTTATGGCTCCCCTCCCCTATCCGTCCACCTTCCGATTATCTATCTGCGCCCTTTGCAGTTTCCCGCTGTAGTCCACGTACACGGTCCGCGTCTCGCTGTAGATGTCGTACGCCGTCCAGCCGCCTTCGCGGTGGCCGTTTCCCGTGTCTTTCATCCCGCCGAACGGGAGGTGGTTCTCCGCGCCGATCGTCGAGCTGTTCACGTAGAGGATGCCGGTCTCGACGTCGCGCATCGCGCGGAAGGCGCGGTTCACGTCGCGGGTATAGATGGAAGCGGAGAGGCCGTAGCGCGAGTTGTTGAGTGCGTCGATCGCCTCGTCAAAGGACCTGACCGTGATGACGGAGAGAACCGGCCCGAAGATCTCCTCCTGCGCGAGCACGTCGCCGGCCTTCACGTTGTCGAAGATCGTCGGCTCGTAATACCAGCCCTTCTTCAGCACCCCGTTCGTCGCAGGCTTCCCTCCGCAGAGAAGCTTCGCCCCCGACGCGAGACCCTTCTCCACCCAGCCGTGCACTTCCTTCACGCGCCCCGCGTTCACGAGCGGCCCGACCTTGACCGTTTCGTCGAGCCCGGGCCCGAGCTTGAGCTTCTTCACGCGATCCAGCATCCGCGACAGGTACTCCGCTTTCACTTTCTCGTGCACGATGATCCGGCTCGTCGCGGTGCACCGCTGCCCTGTGGTCCCGAACGCGCCCCAGATCGAGCCGTCCACCGCGAGATCGAGGTCCGCGTCGTCCATCACGATCGAACCGTTCTTGCCGCCGAGCTCGAGCGAGCAGCGCTTCAGGTTCTTCCCGCACGACTCCGCGATCGCCCTTCCCACCTCGCTCGACCCGGTGAACGAAATCAGCGCGACGCCGGGATGGTTCACGATTCCCATGCCGACCTCGCCGCCGCCGCCGTGCACGAGATTCACCACCCCGCCCGGCACCCCCGCCTCTTCCAGGATCTTCACCATCTCCGTCGCCACGATCGGCGTGTCGCTGGCCGGCTTGAACACCACGGTGTTGCCGCACGTGAGCGCGGGGAACAGTTTCCAGCTCGGGATCGCGGTCGGGAAGTTCCACGGGCTGATGAGCCCGCACACGCCCAGGGGCGCGCGCACCGTCATCGCGAACTTGTCCGGCAGCTCCGAGGGCACCGTCTCGCCCATGAGCCGCGTGCCCGCGCCGAGCGCGTACACCGCCGTGTCGATCGACTCCTGCACGTCCCCGCGCCCCTCCTCCAGCACCTTGCCCATCTCGCGCGTCAGGAGCTTCGACATCTCCTCCTTCCGTTCCCGCAGGATCGCCGCAGCCCGCCCCATGATCTCCCCGCGCTTCGGCGCCGGCACCAGCCGCCACGATTTGAACGCCTTCTGCGCCGCCTTCACCGCCGCGTCCACGTCCCCCGCGTCGCTCCTGGGGACTTCGCCCAGGACGTCGCCGTCGTCCGCCGGATTGCGGTCCTCGGACCACTTGCCGGTCCGCGATTCGACCCATTTTCCGGCGATGAAGTTGAGGTAGCGGGAAGTCGTTTTCGGCATCGGGGGACTCCTTGAGGGAAAGCGGGCGTTCGGGGGCGCCATCGTGCCGGGCTTGCGAAGATGTGTCAATGCGTCCGGACGGCTGCGGATTATTTCTGCGGACTTTTCGCGGCTCCGCCGTCGTATAGGCATCAACCCGGGAGGAACGAGATGACGGAATATGAACGCCTGGTTCGGGACCATCACGGGCTCGTGTACCGGCTCGCGCTGGGTGTCCTGAGGGACGGTCCGGCGGCCGAGGACGTCGCCCAGGAGGTCTTCCTGGACATCCTGCGGCGGCCCGCGGCGTGGAAGGACGTCCGGGATCCGAAGGCTTTCCTCGGGCGCGCGGCGATCAACCGCGCGATTCAGGCGATCCGGGAGCGGAGCCGCCGGGCGCGCCGCGAGCGGGAGGCCGGGGAGAGGAGGGCGGAGATGGCAAACTCGGAGAGTCCTTTCCGCAGCGAGGTGCGCACGCAGGTGGCGGGCCTCCCCGCGGAGGAGCGGATGGTCGTCGAGCTGCACTTCATGGAAGGATTCACTCTTCGCGAGACGGCCGCAACACTCGAAATCTCGGAGCGGACCGTGTCAACCCGGGTCGCGGACGCGCTCGCCCGGCTGCGGCGGCTGCTGGCGGCGGGGGCTTTCGCGGGAATGCTGGCGATGCTGGAGTCGGAGCTCGCGAACTGCGCCGCAGCGCCGCCGGCCGGGCTTTCGGAAAGGCTGCGGAAGCTGGAGTCGGGGGCGGGGCGGAGCCGCGCGCACCGCATCACGCGGGTCGCCGGTGTCGCGGTGGCCGTGTCGGTGATGGTCGCGCTGGTCTCGTGGCTGGCGATGCGCGGAGGGACCGGCCGCGGCGGCGAAGGCCCGGCGATTTCGGACCTTGGAGGCGAAGCGGATCGGGACGCCGCCGCGCGCGCGGTGGTCGCGGGCGGTCCGGGCGCGGCGGAGCCGGGAAGCGGCGGGACCGGGGATCCGAGGGAGAGTGCGCCGGGCGTGGCCGTCCGCGTCCAGGTCGTCGACGCGGAAGGACGGCCGCTTCCAGGACGCGAAGTCGACGTGTGGCGTGACGGCGGGGCCGGCGCGAGTGGGGTGCTGGGGCGGTCGAAGACGGACGCGGCCGGCCTCTGCGAGGTGGAGGAGATTCCGCCGCTGACGCAGATCTCGGTGGAGGTGAGTCTGGGCGCCGGGACGGTTCGTGACGGCGCCCGGCGTGTGGCCACGCCGGAGAGCGGCCGGATCGAGGTTCGTATCCAGTTGCGCGTGCGCCGGATCAGGGGGCATGTGGCGGACATTCGGACGGGGGCGCCGATTCCAGGGGCCGAGGTCTGGATGGGCCTCCAGGGCGGGGGGCTGGAATTCGTGCGGGAGTCCTCGCGGGTCCTGACCGATGCGGAGGGCCGGTACGGAATCGAGACGGCGATGGACGAGAATAGCTGGTTCAAACTGTTCGCGCGGGCCGAGGGATACGCGACAAGGCCGGATAATCTCATGCACTTTCACTCGGGAGCAGACGAGGAGATCGTGGACCTCATGCTCGCGCGCGGCGCGGCGGCTCGGGGACGGATCGTCGACGGTTCGGGAACGCCGATCGCGGGGGCGCGACTGCTGTGCCAGAGAACGCCGGGCTGCCACGAGATCCCGGCGCACGTCGCGGAATCGGAGCAGGATGGAGGATTCGTGCTCGAGGGGCTGGCGGCCGGGCAGGACCACGTCGTTCACGTCCGGGGCCGAGGATTCGCGGGCGTCTCAATTCACTTCAAGTCGCCGGAAGAGGGCGGTGACGTGGCTGACCTGGGGGATCTGGCCGTCGGGGCCGCCGGCTGGGTCGGAGGGAGGGTGCTCACGGCGTCCGGCGAGCCGATGCCGGGCATCGCGGTGACTCTCGGGGGATTTCCGCAGATCCTGTCGCGCGCGGACAAGTCCATTTCAGGCGAGGTGAGCGGAAGCGCGCGGACCCGCGACTCCGGATCGACGGACGCCTCCGGGCGGTTCAGGTTTGAAGATCTCCCGCCCGGGACCTACGTGCTGATGACTGCCCAGCCGGGATTGCCGGCGTACCGATCCGAGTTGAGTCTGCCGCCCGGGGGACACCAGGATGGAATTGAGATCCGCATGCCTGCCGGCCGATTCGTCACCGTCCATGTCCTCGACGACCATGGGCGCCCGCTGCCGGGAATCGTCGTCTCCTGTTCGCGGCCCTGGCTCGAGGCGCGCACGGATGTTCTCGGCGACGCCCGATTCCTGGTCTCAGGCTCCGAAGCCGAATTCGACCTCGGCCGGATCGAAATCGTCAGCGTTCTCGACGGTCGCGGGCCGGACCAGGTCCCGATGTTCACTCCTCCCGCGCAGCGGCTCCCGGCCGGCGCCCGCGAGCTCACGTTCGTCTTCCGTCGCGCCGGGATGACGGAAGGATTCGCTCTGGACCCCGACGGCAATCCCCTCGCGTTCGCGGAGCTGGACGTCTTCGCGGGAGGCCGCCGGCTCCGGACGCTCCTGACCGACGAAGCCGGCAGATTCCAGGTCCTCTCCACCGCCGGCGAAGCGGTGGACTTCATCCTCGCCGGACGGGTCGAAGGCCCCGCCAACGGGTTCCGTCTGGTCGACGGAGAAGTCCGGGGCGTCGCGTGCGGAACCGAGAGAGTCCGCCTGCAGGCCCGCTGGGCGGCCACTCGGACGCTGCGGGTCCGGGTCCGGGACGGCAACGGCAGTGCCATCGCCGGCGCACGGGTCCACCCCGTCCTCCCGGGCGAAAACGAGTCCGGAATGCGCCACTACGCCGTCTGGACCCGCGAATACCCGTTCATCCGGGGCCTCTCCCGCAATTCCTGGAAGTCGGCCGAAGGCACCGGTACTCTGACCGACGATGAAGGGCTGGCCGTTCTCCACGATCTCCCGGATCGTGACCTGGCGATCCACGCCGTCCTCGCGGACGCCTCATGGCTGCCGGCATCGCTGGCGGGCGTCCGGCCGGCCGGACAGGAAGTCGAACTCCGGATGAGGCCGGGGCTGGTCGTCTCCGGACAGGTCGTGAGCGGCGACGGAGCGCCACTCGAAGATCCCTGGGTGTCCGCCTGGGCCGGACAATCCAAGGTCGCCGGCGTCCGCTGCGACAAGGACGGCTTCTTCCGATTCCTCGTCGACCCGGCAATCGGCACGCCCCTGGCGGTTTTCGGCGAGGACTTCCGAAAGGGGGGCCGACCGGTCCAGGCGTGCCTGGAAAACGTCGAGGCCCCCGCGGGCAATCTCAGGATCGTCGTGCAGGAACTGCCCGGGAAGTAGGCGGGAATTCCGGCCCGTCGCACGCGTATGATGGGCCGCCTTCCGATGAAAACCGCGCTCATCTACCCGCCCACCTGCGACCCCACGGCGCCGTATCTGTCGGTGCCGGCGCTCGCCGCGTGGCTCCGGAAGCACGGGTTCGAGGTGCTCCCGGTGGACGCGAATCTCGAAGCGTGGGAGTGGCTGCTGCGCCCGGCGTCGCTGACCGCGCTCGCGAAGCGGATCGAGGAGCGGCTGGCGGTGCTCGAGAGGCAGCCGGCGCTGTCTCACGTCGAGCAGCTGGACTACGCGGCGCTCTGGGCGGCGCGCGGCGACGCCGCAGCGGCTCCGAGCGCCATCGAGGACGCGCTCGCGACGCTTCGCGACCCGGAGCGGTTCTACGATCCGGACTCGTACGGCGCCGCAGTGGCGGTGGTGGAAGCGGCGCAGCGGGTCGTGAGCGCCGCGCACGCGCCGCTCGTCCTGGATTTCGTGTCTTACCGCACACCGTTTTCGCTGCTCAGCGCGGAGGAGATCGCGCGCGACGCCGCGCCCGGACGCGATCCCTTCCATGAGTACTTCGAGTCGCTGGCGAAGCGGCTTTGTGAAGCGGGGGTCGGCCTGGTAGGCGTCTCGGTGGCGTTCCCCGGGCAGATCCAACCGGCGTATTCGCTCGCGCACGTGCTGCGGGAGCGGCTGCCGGGGGTGCACGTGACGGTGGGCGGCCCGGCGCTGACGCAGATGCTGCTGCGGCTGACCGGCGATCGGCTGGAGCGGGCCATCGGGCCGTTTTCCAGCGCGGTCGTGTTCGAGGGTGAGGTCGCGCTGCTCGAGCTGGTGCGGGCGCTCGAACGCGGCGATGAACCGAGCCGCGACGGCCGGCTCATCCGCGGCAGGATGACCGAGGACCTCGGAACGCTGCCGCCGCCGGACTTCGACGGCATGCCGCTCGACCGGTACCTCGCGCCGGCACTCGTGCTCCCCTACGACCCGACGCGCGGCTGCTACTGGGGAACCTGCACGTTCTGTCATTACGGGCTGGCGGAGGTCGGCACCGCGCGCTACCGGCAGCGGCCCGTCGCGACGGTGCTCGATCACCTGGCCGGGCTTTCCGCGAAACACGGCGCGAAATTCATCTACCTCTCGCAGGACGTGTTCCCGCCGAAGGTCGCCGGCGACATCGCCCGCGGGATCGCGGCGCGCGGGCTCGACCTCCAGTGGGGCACCGATATGCGCCCCGAACCCGCCCTCGACCCTGCGCTGTGCGACGTCCTCGTCCGCGGGGGCCTCCTCAACACGGCGCTCGGCGTCGAGTCCGCCGCTCCGCGCGTCCTGAAACTCATCGACAAGGGCATCGCCCCCGACGACGTCGCCCGCGTCGTCCGCAACCTCGCCGCTGCCGGCGCCGCCGTCGAGGCCATGTGCTTCACGGACTTCCCCACCGAGTCCTGCACCGAAGCCCTCGAGACCGTCCGCTTCTGCACCGACCTTCGTGACTCCCTCTCCCTCTTCATCGTCGGCCGCTTCGACCTCACCCACGGCTCCCTCGTCGCCCAGCGCCCCGGCGAGTTCGGGATCAGGGAAGTCTGGCAGGTCGAAGGCGACGAACTCGGCACCGGCCTCTTCTTCGCTGAACGCCGCCGCGCGAAAAACGCGGCCCAGCAGGCGCGCGTCGACCGCGCCGTTGCGAACCTCGCCTCCGGCTGGCGCCTCCGCCGCTACCCCTGGGCCGGCGCCCTCTCCACCGCACACACGATGCTCTGGTACGCGCGCCACGGCGCCGACGTCTTCCGCACTCTCGGTCCCGCCGCAGCGCCCGGCGTCCCCCGCGCCCGCCCGCGCACGCGAAACGCCCGCTTCAATGTGGCACGCCTCGCCCGAACGAGCGCCGCCCGCGAAGCCGCGATCTGGGAGCGCCTCGTCCACACCGACCGGCGCGTCGGCCGCGAGGCCTATGTGGCGCTGTCGGAAGCGGCGCCGCGCGCGAAGCCGGCGCCCGGAATGTACCGGGTGGTTTCGGGAAGCGAGCCCGAGCCGGCCGCCGATTCGCAGACCGGCGCGCGACGAGCCCACTCCGGGCGCCGCCCTTCGCACGCCGCGAACGCGACGCGGCCTTGATTCAGAGTTTGAAACGAATCGGTCCGGGGTGCTCCGTCGGCTGGCAATAAGGCGCCCGAAGTCGCCGCGGACGTGAAGTGCGATTTCAAGTCGAAGGGCAAGCCGGTTTCCGGGACGACGCACGTCGTCGAGGCAGGCCGCGGAAACCCGAAGTCCTCGGAGTGCCGGAAAATGAAGCTGATGCTGGCGGGGACGATGAAGCTGGTCCTCGCGAACGGCCAGGAAGTGACTTTCGAACTCGAGGTGACGACGAGGGCATCGTCGAAGATCACGTGGAAGCGGGAGTAGCGGGAGATCGGGCGGTCGGCGCTGAACTCGGATCACCGGCCACTGGTTTTCGGCGTAGAATCGTCGTCCATGTCGCGACGCCTCCTCCTGGTCACATGCGGTCTCGCGATTTTCGCGGTGGCGGTGATCGCATGGCGCCTGCGCGCGGCGAAGTCGCTCCCCGATCATGGCACCGGCTCGCACAGGGCGACGGCTGCGGATGCCGCGGCGGAGGTTTCCCCCGATGCCGCGGCACAACCCGGCGACATCCCGACTCCGGACCGCGAGCGCGATCTTCACGGAATCGTCGTCGCGCCCCCTGGGCGGCCCCTCGCGGGAGCACGGGTGCGGGCGCTGGAGTCGCCGCTCCGGCGGGTGTACGCGAAGGACTACCGCGAGTGGCCGTCGCGGGAAGTCGCCGCCGGCGTCACGGACGCGGAGGGCGCCTTCCGGCTCCGGCTGCGACCCGGCCAGGTGGTGACGCTGCGCGCGGAAGCCGACGGATTCGCTTCGAGAGAATTCCCGGGCTGCCTCGCAGGACGGCGCGTCCGGATCGAGATGTCGGCTGGGGCGCGGGTGATCGCGGTCGTGACTTCCAACGCGGGGAAGCCGGTCGATGGCGCGATCGTGGAGCTGGAGTCCGAAGAAGAAGGCCGGTTTGAGCGGCGATTTCAGCGGAAGCGGACGGACGCGGAGGGGAAGGCGGCGTTCGAGGGGGTGCCGTCTTCCGGGGACGCGAGACTCGACGTGTGGCATCACGTCGCGGGCGCCGGATTCAGGAGGGTCGATCTGAAGGCGGACGGAGACGTGCGGGTGGAGATCGAACTCGAGCCGACGATGACCGTGCGCGGGCGCGTCACGGAAGCGAAGTCGGGGGCGCCGATCGCGGGCGCGCGCGTGCGGCAGGACCGCTTTCCCCGCGAGTCGACGCTGACCGATGCGGACGGCCGCTATTCGCTCTCCGGCGTCCATCCGCCGCGGAAGCAGGATCCGGACTCGGAGGAAACGGTCTGCCTGAGCGGCGAGGGCGGGCTCGTCGCGGAAGCCAGGGGCCTCCGGCCCGAGCACCATTACCCGGACGAGGACGGCATCACCGACTTCGCTCTCGAGCCGGCCGCGCGCGTCGAGGGGCGCGTCGTCGATCCGGGCGGGAACCCGGTGGGCGGGGCCTCCGTCGCGGCCGCGCGGGACCAGTTGTCCCCGGACGACTACCGGACAACGGGCGCCGACGGCCGCTTCTCGATCGACGGACTCTACGCCGCCACGGTCTACCTCCTCCTCGTGAACGCCGACGGGTTCGGCCTCGTGGCGCTGGAATTCGACGCGCCCGCCGAGGGGGAATCGCGGGACCTGGGGGACCTCCGCCTCGCGCTCCCGTGCACCCTGGCGGGACGCGTCGTGAGCGCGACCGGCGAGCCCGTCGCGGACGTTCGGGTCGAACTCGAGGGATCGCCCGACGACCGCTGCCGCCTGCGTCCCGGCGAACCGAGCGAATCGGAGCCCGAAGAGGGCGCGGTCACCGACAACTCAGGCAGATTCAGCTTCCCCGGCCTCGCTCCCGGCGAATTCACGGTCCGCGCCGACGGCGACTGCGACAGCGCCAAGGCGACCATCCGCGTCGCCGAGGGCACCCGCGCGGACATCGAGCTCCGCCTGCCCGCCGTCATCCGCTTCCGCGCCGTCGTCGTGGACGAAACCGGCGCCCCGCAGGCGGGCGTGACCGTCGAAGCTGAGTACGGCGGGACCGCGCGCGGTTACGGGGGAAGCGGCCGGCGGGGGCTGACGGACGCCGCCGGGGGCGTCTCCTTCACGGTCGGCACGAAGCGCCCGAACGTGCGGGTCCACTCGGGCCCGGCGGGGTGGGAGTTCGTGGCGCCGGGAGCGGTGCCGGTCCCGGTTGACGCGACCGAAGTGCGGATCGTCGTCAAGCCCGGGCTCCGCACGGGGGGCATCGTGGTCGACGAGGCGGGCAAACCTGTGGGCCACGCGCAGGTCGAAGCCTGGCGCGACGAGGAGTCGGTCGCGAGCGTGTTCTGCAACGAGGCGGGCGAGTTCTCGTTCCTGGCGACCGACGGGCCGCCGGTCGACCTGTTCCTCACGGGCGAAGTCTACCTGCCGGACGAATACCGGCGCGAAACGCAGCTCCTCCAGGGCGAACTTCGCGGCGCGCGCCCCGGCGACACCCGCCTCCGGATCCCCGCCGTCCGCCCGCCGCGCGACACGACGCTGGACCTCCGGATCGTCGGCCCGGGCAAAGTCCCCGCGGGCGGCTGCACGGTGCGGCTCCGCGGCCCGCAGGTCGACGAGGACCGCGAACTCGGCGCCGACGGGTGCGCGCGCTTCACGGAGATGCCGCGCGTCGAACTGCACCTCACGGTTTTCCCGGCCGACGACAGCGGGCTCTGCTGGTGGGCCGGCCGCGTGACCCCGGCGGGCCGGGAATTCCTCGTGGAGCTGGCGCGCGAACTGCGCTTCACGGGCAAGGTAGTCGAGAACGGCGGCCCGCCGTCGGACACCTTCAAAGTCGAGATCCGCTCGGGAGACTGCGTTCTGGACTGGACGCGTACTGAGGATGAAGGGAGTTTCGTGCTGTCGATCCCGGAGGGATCCGCAGGCCCGTTCACGCTCGTGGCCTGGGACGACAACAGCGACCTCACCGGGCGCGTCGAGAACGTGAAGGCCGGCGACTCTCCCGTGACGGTGCCTCTCGCGCCGACGGAATAGGAATCCGTGGCCGGCTGGAATCACTTCTGGATGCTGGAAATCCGGTTAATGTGCTTCAGTAAGTGCGGCGCGCAGATTCGGAAGGAGGCCAGGTGGGGGCAGCATCCCTGTGTCCCGGTTGCGGAGCGACCGTCGAAACGGCCGGGGGACGCGTCCCGGCGGCGTGCCCGGGATGCGGGTCGATCCTGGCGCAGCGCGCGTCGGCGACGACGGTGATCGCCCCGTCGCGGGGCGGCGCCCCGGGGCCGTCTCCCGCGGTCGACGGGTTGACCGGCCGGGAAGTGGGTGGATGCCGCCTGGAGCGGAAGCTCGGGCAGGGCGGCATGGGCGCGGTCTACCGCGCGCACCACAGGGCGCTCGACATCCCGGTCGCCGTCAAGATCCTCCCGCCGGAATTCGCGCGCGCGCACCCCGAGGCCGTCGAGCGGTTCGCGAACGAGGCCCGCGCGGCCGCGAAACTGCAGCACCCCAACATCGTCGGCGTCCTGAACGTCGGCGAGGACGCCGGACTCCATTTCATCGTCATGCAGCTCGTCGAGGGCGAGAGCCTGCAGAAGCTTCTCGACCGGGAGGGTCGGCTGCCCGTCGGAAAGGCGCTGGGGATCGCCCGACAGATCGCGGACGCGCTGCGGGTCGCGGCGGAGCACCGCATCGTCCACCGCGACATCAAGCCCGACAATATCCTCATCGGCCGCGACGGCGTCGCGCGCCTCGCGGACCTCGGGCTCGCGAAAACGCTCGGCGCCGACACAGCGCTGACCGCGTCGGGGGCGGCCCTCGGCACGCCCCACTACATGGCGCCCGAACAGGCCGAGGACGCGAAGACCGCCGACCACCGATCGGACCTCTACTCCCTCGGGTGCATCCTCTACCGGATGCTCTGCGGGCGCGTGCCCTACGAGGGCTCGTCGCTCTTCGCCATTCTCCGGAAGCACGTCGAGGCGCCCGTGCCCGACCCGCGCGCGGCGAACCCCGCACTCCCAACCGCCCTCGCGGCGATCATCGCGCGCCTCATGGCGAAGTCCCCGGACCGCCGATTCCAGACCGCCGCCGAACTTCAGACCGCGCTCTCAAAAGTCGGCGAAGCGGCCCCGCCGCCGCCGCCGCGCCGGAGCCGCGCACCCGTGATCGCGGCCGCCGCCCTCACCCTCCTCCTGGTCCCCGCGGTCTATGTGTTCGTGCACGAACGGGCCGGCCCGCCGGCGAAGTCCGCGGAAGAACCGGCGCGGCTCCCGAAGGAGCGCGAGAAGCCCTTCACCGGAACCCCAGAGGAGAAGGTGGAACTTCTCCTCGCTGCGCTCACGAAGCTCAACGGCGCTGCCATCGTGGCGCACACCTTCCGGTCCTCAGGGAACGACATCACCTCCCTCGACCTCTCGGACCAGCCCGAACTTCGGCGGCTCGATCCGCTGAAAGGTCTTCCTCTGCGCGAGCTCGACATCTCGTCCACCGGCGTCTCGGATCTCGCCCCGCTCGAGGGCATGCCGATCGAGAGCCTCAATCTGAGTTACGGCCACGTCGCCGATCTCGGCCCCCTCGCGTCGCTCCCGCTCACGGAACTCTTCTGCGTCAACATCGGCCTGACCGATCTCGGTCCGCTTCAGGGTCTCAAGCTCGAACGCCTCGAGTGCGACGAAAACCGCATCGAGAGCCTCGAGCCCCTCAAGGGAATGCCCCTTCTGGTCCTCCACTGCGCCAACTGCCGCATTACCGACCTGTGGCCGCTGGGCGGCGCGCAACTGGAGGAGCTTCACATCGCGGGAAACCGGATCTCCGACCTGGGCCCGCTCCACGGCATGCCGCTCGTGCTGCTGGGCTGCGAGGACAACCCGATCGTGGACCTGCGGCCGCTGGAGGCGATGGAGCTGAAGACGATCATCTTCACGCCCCGGAACGTGAAGGAAGGCATGTCGATCCTGCGCGAAATGAAGAGCCTCCGGGAGATCGACACGCGCCCGAGCGACGACGGCGTTTTCCAGTCGGCGGCGGATTTCTGGGACGCGTACGACGCTGGGGACTACGAGGAGGAAGGGCGCTGAAGCGGAGCTCCGCACCGGCCCCGCGCGGGCCGGCCGGCGACGGTTTCGTGCTAGCATCCGGTGCATGCCGGTCGACGCCAGCGAGCGCCGCCACGTCGTCGTCCTCTTTGCGGGCCTTTCGGACTTCGCCGCTGCCGCGGCGGGACGCTCGCCCGAGGATGCCCGGGACCTCCTGGACGAGCTGTTCGCGCGATTCCGCGCCGAGGTCGAGGCGGAAGGCGGAGCGGTGGACAAGTTCGTGGACGATACCGTGATGGCGCTGTTCGGGGCGCCGGTGGCGCACGCGGACGACGGCGCGCGGGCCGTGCGGGCGGCATTCCGTCTGCAGCAGGCGGCGCGCGAAGTCGGCGCGGAACGCGGCGCGACGCTCGCGCTCAGCACGGGAATCAACTCCGGCGAGGTGCTCTGGGGCTCGGTGGGCGGCGATCGACCGACCGCGATGGGCGACCCGGTCAACGTCGCGCAACGGCTCAAGGCGGCGTCGGCGCCGGGAACCGTTCTGGTGTCGGCCGCAGTCGCGCGCGACGCCCCGCGCGCCGCCCGGTTCCGCCCCGTCCCGCCCCTTCACGTCAGGGGCCGCCAGGAGCCCGTCGACGCCTTCGAGGCCGCCGAATTGCCCTCCGCCGTGACGGAATTCCACGCGATTGGCGGGCGCGAAGCCCGGTTGATCGGGCGCGACGGCGAACTGGCGCGGCTCCTCGCGCGCGCCGTCGAGCCGGGCGGGACTGTGATGGTGGTGGAGGGGGAAGCGGGGATCGGAAAGAGCCGGCTCGTGACGGAGCTGCGGCGGGCGTTTCGCGGGCGGAATCCTGAGACCTGGGTTGCCGCGGGGCGGGCGCTCGAAGGCGCGCACATGCCGCTGGGCCCTTTCGGCGACCTGCTCCGGCAGGGCGCGGAGTCGCAGGAAGCCAGGTGCGTCCTGGCGGCGGCGCGCAGGGTGCTCCAGGCGGCGGGCGCGGCGCCGCGCGATGCCGAGAACATGGCGCACCTCGTCGGATCGTCCGCGGGATTCGCGGAGCCTGGAGCGCGCGTCGCGCAGCTGGACCCCGCGCGCCGCGCTGCGGAAACCGTCCACGCCTGGCAGCGCTGGATCGAGGGCCGCGCGGCCGGGCGGCCCGCGCTGATCTGCCTGGAGGACCTCCACTGGGCCGACGACGAAACGTGGCGGCTCCTCGCGGCGCTCAAGCCGCTTCTCGCCGGCCGCCCCGTTGCGCTCGTCGGTACGCGCCGCCCCGGAGCGGCACTTCCCGCGAACCTCGAAGTCCAGCGGTTGGGCGAGCTGGCCGGCGCCGCGGCAGCGGAGCTGGCGGAGGACGTGCTCGGCGGGCGCGTTACGGAAGAGCTGGGCGCGTTCCTGGCGGAGCAGACCGGCGGCAACCCGTGCTTCGTGCAGGAGCTGGCCGCGTACCTGCGGGAACAGGGCCTCGTCGAGGGCGTCCCGATCCGGTTGCGCGTGCGCCCCGACCGGATTCCTTCGGGACTGAACGGACTCCTCGTCGCGCGGCTCGATGCGCTTCAGCCAGAGGACAAGGAAGCCGTGAAGGGCGCGAGCGTGGCGGGCCGCGAGTTCTGGGAACGGTTGCTCTCGGCGATGATCGAACGTGAAGCGGGCGGCTCGCTGCGGGCCGCCGAGGGGCGCGATCTGGTGCGGAGGCAGGCCGAGTCGCTTCTCCCCGGCGACACGCAGTTCTCGTTCCGGCACGCGCTCCTCCGCGACGCCGCCTACTCGATCGTCACGCGGCGCGAGCGGACGCGACTTCACGGACGCGCGGCCGCCGAGCTGGAGAGGAGCGGCGGGCGGCGGGTGCGGGCGCTCGCGGCAGGGCACCACCTGGCCGCGGGTCGCGGCGGGCCGGCCGAGGAACTCTGGCTGTCGGGCGCTGCTGAGGCTCTGGCGGCTTCCGCGCCGGGCGAGGCGCTCGGGTACGCGCTGAGCGCGCGGTCGGTGCGCGGCAGCGCCGCCTCCGCGCTCGCCGCGTCGCGCGCGATGGGGCAGCTCGCGCGCTACGAAGAGGCGCTCGCGACCGCCCGCGAGGCGGCGGCGGCGCCGGACGCGAGTCCCGCGGACCGGCTCGCGGCCTCGCTCGAGGCCGGTTTCGCCCTGCGCGGCCTCAGTCGGTTCGCCGAAGCGCTGGAAGCCGCCGCGCCGGCGCTCGACCCCGCCGCCCCGGACTCGATCCGCGGCCCGGCGACCGTCCTGAAGACACAACTCCTCACGAGGCTCGCGCGCTATCCCGAGGCGGCGGAGGCGGCGCGCGAGGCGCGCAGGGTGGCTGCGCGCTGCGGAGAGGAGAAGCACGGGGATCTCGACCTCGCCGACGGCGTGCTCCACGAAATGGCCGGCCACATCGACGCCGCCGTCGCCTCCTACGAGTCCGCCCTCGCGCAGTTCCGCGCACGCGGCATTCGCTCGGGTGAGGCCTCCGCCCTCATCAATCTGGGGTCGCTTCACACGCTCCGCGTAAACCCCGCCGCCGCACGGGCCGCCCTCGAGGAGGCCCTCGAGCTCAAGCGGGCGATGGGCGACCGCCTGGGCGTCGCCGCCGCGCTCAACAACCTCGGACTCGCGCATGCGCGGCGAAACGATCCGAGGGCGGCGCTCGCCTGTCAGGAGGAAGGACTCTCGCTTGCGCGCGCGGTGGGCGACCGGCACCTGGCGGCCTACTGCCTCTCGGCGGCGGGGAACGTCCACCTGATGGAAGGGCGGATCGAGAGAGCGCGGGCCTCCTACGCGGAGGCTCTCGACCTCCGGCGCGCGATCGACGACCGGCGCGGCGTCGCGGCGAGCCTGACAGCCCTGGGGCTGGCCGAGTTGCAGCTCGGAGACGTCCTTGGAAGCCTCGCCCGGCAGCGCGACGCCGCGACCATCCAACGTGAAATCGGTGACCGGCGCGGGCTGGCCTCCACGCTGGGCAATCTCGCCGCCGCGCAGTCGTCAAAAGGCGCCGCGGCTGCCGCCGCCCGCTCGATCGACGAGGCGATCGCCCTCTGGCGCGAGCTCGGCGACTCGCGCTCCCTTGCGCACGTCCTCGTGATGCGCGCCAACGCGGCCCGGCTCGGCGGCGACATCCCCGGGGCGCGCGCCCTCCTCGAAGAAGCCCTTCCCGTCGTCCGCAGCGCGGGCGGCCCGCGGATCGAAGCGGAAGCGCAGAACGCGTTCGCGCAGATCGAGGCGGCGGCCGGCCGGCACGCCGAGGCCGCCGAAGCCGCCGCCGAAGCCGCGCGCCTCGCCGCCGCCTGCGGCGCCATCGAAGAAGAATCCTCCGCGCTCTCCCTCCGGGCCCGCGTGCTCGCCTCTTTCAGCCCCACCGAAGCGCGCGCCGCCGCCGAGGCCGCCCTCGCCCGAGCCCGCATCGTGAAGACTCCCGGCGTCGAATCCGCTGCGCTGGGCGCTCTCGCCCGCGCGTGCGCGGCCCAGGGCGATCCCGACGCCCGCCGCTTCCTCGCCGAAGCCCGCGCCGCATCCTCCGCCCATTCCCTCCCCGATCAGGTCGCACTCGCCTGCGACGAGGCCTTCGTGCTCCTCGCCGAGGGCGACGCCGCCGGGGCGAGGCAGGTCTTCGCGGGGGCCGCCGCGCGGGCGCGCGCAGCAGGGGCGCCTGGCCTGGCTGTCGGGCTCGAAGCTGGTGGATCCTGATCCTGCAGGTCACTCCCCCGCCGTCGCCCCGCCCGAGATCGCCGCCACGAATGCGACTTCATCCCCTTCCCGCAACTCGACGTTCAGGTTCTTCATGTCGCGCGTATTGTGGTCGTTGAGGAAGCAGAGCACGTGCGGGCGGAACCTGCCGTCGTCCTCGCAGAGATGAAAACGCAGCGCGGGCGCGGCGCGGAACGCGGCCTCGACCGCCTCCGCGAGCGTCGCCGCCTCCACGCGGAGCCGCTTCGACCCCACCACCGCGTGGAGCATGGCGGGGATCAGGACGTCGACGGCGACGCGGCTCACACGACCGCCGCGCTCACGGACAGGACGGGCGGCAGGTAGAGCGCGAGCGGCCGCCACGAGCGGCCCGCGTCGGCGCTGTGGTAGACCTGGCCGGTACCGGTGCCGACGTAGACGCCGCAGGGACGGAGCGAGTCGTGCGACATCCCCTCGCGCAGAACGTTGAGATAGGCGCCCTGCGCGGGGAGCCCGCGCGAGTGCGACTTCCACCCGCGGCCGGGGCCGTTCCAGCGGAACACCCGGAGCGAGCCGTCGGTCGCGCGGAACGAGTAGTCGGAGGGGACGAGCGGGACGGTGAAGCAGGTATCGGCGTCGTTCAGGTCGAGCGCGAGCCCGAATCCGTAGTCGCTCGCGAGCCCCATGTGGATCGCGTTCCACGTGTCCCCATGGTCGTCGCTGCGAAACACGCCGTTGTGGTTCTGCTGGTAGATGCGCCCCGGCGCCGCCGGGTGCAGGAGCAGTTTGTGCACTCAGGTCCCGACGTCCGTCACCTTCGGCGCCCCCGGATACTTCGCCACCGCCTTGTTGATCGGCTTCCACGACTTGCCCCCGTCGTCCGTCCGGAACGCCCCCGCCGCCGAAATCGCCACGTACATCCTCTTCGCATTCGCCGGATCCAGCTGGATCGAGTGCAGGCACATCCCCCCGAACCCCGGCATCCACTGCTTCCGCGTCGGATGGCCGTTCAGCCCCTCAACCGGCTCCCACGTCTTCCCGTCGTCCCCGCTCCGGAACAGCCCCGCCGGCGCCGTCCCCGCATACAGCACCCCCTTCTCCCCCGCCCGCCCCGGCTCGATGTGCCACACCCGCGGCGACTTCGAAATGCCCCACTGCTTGTAGTTCTTTTCGTGGGCGGGAAGCGGCTTCGGCGGGATCGGCGGCTTCTTCGCGCCGGTGAACTTCGCGTCCGAGAGCTTCGCGCTGAAGGTGGTGGTCGCGAACACGTCGCTCACGCCGGCCGCATGGATTCTCGGCGAGCGGCGGGTGTCGACCATCGCGTGGTAGACGTGCCAGCCCTTGAGGAACGGCCCGCGCAGCTTCCAGTCGCGGCGCTTCGCCGAGGATTCGAAGACGAACAGCCCGCGCTTTGTGCCGACGCTGACGACGACGCGATCCGCCATGGCTTCCTCCGATTGACGTGGGTGAGGGGGCGGATTCTAACCGGAGTCCGCAGATCCGATTCCTGTTTCTGTGCGGCCCTTCAGAAAGTCTTCGTCCGCGTCAGCTTCCCTTTCGGGTCGTAGATCTTCCAGACCCCCGTCCGCTTGCCGTCCACGTACCGCCCCACGTCGTAGGGCTTCCCGGTCGCGTGATACCGCTTCCACAAGCCCACCTGCCGGTTGTCCACGAACCGGCCCACCTGCCAGAGCTTTCCGTTCTCGCGCCACCACTTCCAGAGCCCCGTGAACTTCCCCTGCGAGTACCGGCCGATGGCCTTGAGCCTTCCATTGAGCAGGTAGTACTTCCAGAGTCCGTCTTTCTTGCCCGCGGCGTAGCGCCCGACGATTGAGATGGACCCGTTGCGGAAGGACTCCCGGTACGGCCCCGTCTTCGGCTTCTTCATCGAGCCTCCATCCACACGATTCCCCCGAATCTCCCCGTCTCGTCGCCGTCGCGGCGGCAGGAGAAGAACCAGTCCGCGCGGCAGTGCGTGCAGAGATCGCAGACGTCGATCTCGCCGACGCCGGCTTCCGCGAGCTGCGCGGCGTTGGCGGCCTGGAGGTCGAGCCAGGTCTTCCCGGCGCGCGCCGAGAGGAACCGCGGGCCGAACGCGCGCCAGTCGTCGAGCACGGGGCCGTAGAGGTCGTAGCAGCACGGGCCGATCGACGGCCCGACGACGGCCGCGATGTCGCGCGCGCCGAGCACGCGCATGGCCTCGACCGTTTTGACCGCGATCCGCCCGCGCGTGCCGGGGCGCGACGCGTGGACGCTCGCGACGACGCCGGCCTTCGCGTCGGCGAGGAGCAGCAGGTTGCAGTCCGCCGAGTACGTCATGATCGCGGCGCCGCGGCGGTCCGTGACGAGCGCGTCGCCTTCTTCCGCCTGCCCCAGCACCACCACCCCGTCCCGCACCTGCTGTTTGAGGGCCGCGATCGTCCCCGGCGCCCCCGCCGCGCGCGCCGCGAGCTCGCGGTTCCGGAGGACGTTTTCGGAAGGGTCACCCTTGCGGAATCCCACGTTGAGCGACGCGTACGCGCCCGAGCTGACGCCGCCGAGCCTCGTGGTGAACGCGTGGGGCGCGGGGAAGCGGTCGGAGCGGATGACGGTGCCGTCGAGACGGAGGGCCATCGCCGGATACTACAGGGAGGGCAGGAGTGACAGGACTTGATTTTCCGGTGAATCTGCGGTCCAATGAGTCCACACAGACAATTGTGTGGAGGCAGCCCATGGCGACCAACCTCGAACTCAACGACCGGCTCATCCTGAAGGCCAAACGCCTCGGGAACCACCGGACCAAGAAAGAGGCCGTGAACGCGGCGCTGGAGTCCTACGTGCAGCACCTCGGACAGCTCAAAATCTTGAAACTGTTCGGAACGATCGATTTCAACCCGAATTACGACTACAAGGCCGCGCGTCATCGGAAGAAGCGGTGAGGATCCTCGCCGACACGCCGATCTGGTCTCTTGCGCTCCGCAGGAACAGGGGTGATCTGTCCCGCCGGGAGCGGCTGCTCCTCCTGACATTTCAGGACCTGATCCATTCGAATTCCGCAATTCTGATCGGACCTGTCCGCCAGGAAATCCTCTCCGGTATCGAGAACCAGGTCGCGTTCGAGCGCACCCGGGATGGATTATCCGCGTTTCCCAACGAACCCCTCGACCCGGCGGACGATGAAGAGGCGGCGCGCTGCTTTAATCGATTCGTCGCACGGGGAGTCGCCAGTTCCGCGATCGATTGCCTGATCTGCGCGGTCGCCATGAACCGGAGGATTCCGATCTTCACGCTTGATGCCGATTTCGAGCACTATCGGAATGTCGTGCCCATTGAATTGTTCAAGCCGTCCGCCGGCAGGCGACCCCTTCCGGAGTGACGAGCATAAAGCTCTCGACAATTGAGGCTCTCTGGCGAACGCACATGGCTGCCCGATTTCCGGTGAAGTGCCGCGGGCGCAGCGTCGCGGGAATCGACCTGATGATGTTGGAGGCGGAGATTGCCGGCTGTGTGGAGACTTTTCTCGCTCGTCGCCGACGCCTCGATCCCTGGCGCCTGGGAATTCTCGGCATTTGTTATCACGACGCGCATTGCGTGAGGTCGCGAATGTCCCTCCCCGAGAGGACGTACTTCGGACAGCTGGAACAGCTGGCGGGCGCAGTCCTGGTAGATCTTGTCAGGACGACGAAGCGCAGGTAGGTGGCGAAAGCAGCTTCCTCCCCCGGACCAGAGTCGCGCTTCTCACGCCATCGGGAACTTCCACGCCGCCCACACCGCCACGCTGTTCACGATGGCGTGGAGCACCATCCCGGGATAGAGCGATTCCGATTCCGCTGTCACGAACGCCAGCACCAGCCCGAGCATGAAGATGGCGCCGGCGTGGTCGAGGTCGAGGTGCGCGAGGGAGAAGACGGCGGCGGAGACCACCATCGCGGGGACGAAGCCCCACCGGAATCGAAGCCCGCGGAACAGGACGCCGCGGAAGAGGATCTCCTCCGCGACGGGCGCGGCGACCGTCACGGCGACGATCGCCAGGATGCGGAGGGCCGGATCCGTGATCGCCCGGATCGCCTTCATCGAGTCCTGCGGCGGCGGCAGCGGTTGCTTGAGCACCGCAATCTGGAAGAGAATCGCGAGGAACATCAGCGACAGCCCCAGCGGGTACCCCAGCACCGGCAGCAGCACGAGGTGCGGCTTCCAGTGCGGCATCCGAAGCCCGAGCGCGCTCGCCGGTTTCCGGAGCCGCCGGCAGAGCATCTGCCACGCGAGGAGGACGCACACAAGGCCGCTTCCGATGCTGACCCCGAACGCCAGCCAGAGGGTCGGCCGCACGCCGGCCCATTTCAGCGGGAAACCGACCAGCTGCAGCGCGACGATGAGCGGCGGCAGGCCCACCAGCCACGGCCATTTCCAGTCCGCCGCTTCCTCCGGCCGCTCGGGCACGCCGCGGACCCGGTCCGGCCATGCCCACCGCGGCGCGAGCAGGAGCACGAGGCAGACGCCCCCGACCACCCCGCAGATCGCCGCGAGGAACAGGGCGAGGGAGGGTTCGAGGGTGAAGGTGGATTCGGCGGCGGAAGGCATGGGGACAGGGTAACGGATCGCCCGCTTGCAGGGGAGGTGGCGTCCCCGCTCATGCATCCACTATTAATACTCTGACCCACTTCTCTTAATAGCGGATTCTACTGTTAAGGATTGCTGAACAGGATTCCCCGGGACATATGGAACGAGGCAGAACCGGCCGAATCGAGATCACGAACACGGGTGGAGAACCCGTCCGCTCCGGGGGGAAGGTGCGAGATCGAGTCTTGTCCCCGAAGCCCCGGCGACGGAAGATCAACGAACGCACCGCCGGACATTCACAGCATTTCCCTTTCAGGGTCGAGTCCATGCCTCTTCCCGACCGCCTGATGCTGACCACCGAAACCTGGAGCGAGCACCTCCGCAACCGCCCGTACGTTCATCTTCTCGGCG
Organism: Planctomycetota bacterium; assembly: GCA_016190145.1. Classification (GTDB taxonomy): domain Bacteria; phylum Planctomycetota; class MHYJ01; order WSZJ01; family WSZJ01; genus WSZJ01. Next base: position 76,367 of record JACPRD010000130.1, read on the forward strand.
AATTCGTCCCGCGGTCGAGCGCGCTGCGCGACGTCGGGCTGGACCCGGCGGCGAAATGGGAAGAGGTGGCCAAGCTGCTGGCAGGTTTCGAGGTCGTGAAGGTCGCCAACGACCGGCTGCGCTGGCTCCTCATCGCGCGGCGCGGCGGGCAGGTGGTCGGGATCGATTCATCGCGCGGCCGCGCCAACGTCGAGGCCATGAGCGTGGAGCTGGACGCGCAGGGGGTGCTGGCGGAGGTGGTGAAGTCGCTGGAAGCGCTGGCGCCGCAGGAGCAGCCGGAGCGGGACGACGGGGTGTGGGTGGAGTTCTGCCTCTCCGGCAGGCGCGCGACGGAACGCGCGTCGCAGTTCGTGCGGTGCCCCGAGTGGGCCGGCATCCGGGACAACTACCCCGAGCGGACGCGGGCGGCGGTGGAGGCGCTCCTGAAGCTTCCCGACCTCGGGAAGCACGGCCAGCTCGTCATCTGGCACGGCCCGACCGGCACGGGGAAGACCTACGCGCTGCGGGCGGCGATGCGCGCATGGCGCGAGAGGTTCCTCCCCACCGTCCTGACCGACCCTGAGAAGTTCGCCATGAACCCCGAGTACTACTTCGACCTGGCGAGCGACTCGCGCGACGAAGCGCTCGACGACCCCGATCTGCCGGCGGAGTTCGTCGACGCTCTCGGCGGCGGCGAGGGCCGAAAGGTCCCGCCGCGCCGGCGGCTGTTCATCCTGGAAGACTCAGCCTCCCTCCTCGTCAGCGCCGGAGCGAGCGGCTCCGACGTCCTCGGGCGACTGCTCAACATGACCGACGGCCTCCTCGGCCAGGGCCGCGAGGACCTCTTCCTCGTCACCTTCAACGAGGAAGTCGCGCGCATCGACCCCGCCTTCCTCCGGCCCGGCCGCTGCGTCGCGCACGTGGGCTTTCCGCTCTTTACGCGCGAAACAGCCGCGGCGTGGCTCAAGGCGCGGGGCCACGAGGCCGGCGAGCTCGAAGACGGGACCTCGCTCGCCGAGCTGTACGCGAAGGCCTCGGGCGGGCCGATCCAGGACGTGGAAGACGATGTTCTCAAGGGACCGAAGGGATTCGGGGCGAAGCGGAAGTAGGGGCGGCGACCGGGGAAGCCGAGGGTTGAGGGTCGAGGGTCGAGAAAGGCGCAGATCGGTCGCTCGGCCGGGGAATGGCTGTCCTGCTCGAGACCGGCTCGGCGCCGGAGACATCTCCACACAAGGATGCCTCGATCGCCGCCCTTCTCGACCCTCGACCCTCGACCCTCGACGTCTACTTCCTGACCACCGTCGCCTGCAGCCCCTCGCACCACTGCTTTTCCTCGTCCGTGTAGTACAGGTACGCGCGCGACGCCGGTCCGCGGTAGGTGCCGGGGACGGCGGCGACGCAGGAGATCAGGAGCTTCGTTTCCTGGTCGGGCTTGAGGCAGCGCCAGTAGAGGACGACTTCGCGGCCGCGGACTTCGTAGAAATCGACGGCGCCGGACTTCACGAGTTCCTTGAGCTGGTCGTGGCGGGGTTCGAGGCCGCCAGGGAGGCCGACGAGGGCGACGGTCATGGGCTGGCCTTCGTTCTTCGTGTTTCTGAGGGTGACGTTGACGTCCACCGTCTCGCCTTCCTTGATTTCCTTCGCAGAGAGCGAAGTCGCGAGGCGCACGGGGCAGGCGTCGGAGTTGGCGGGCTTCGGACTCGAGTAGCGGACGTCGATGGCGTAGGGCATCTCGCTTCCGTTCTCCATCGTCAGCTCGACCTTGTGGGAGCCCGCGGTCATCGCGCCGGCGAAGGACGGAAGTTCGAGAACGCCGGTGGAGTCGGGGGTGAAGGGCATCCGGCCGATTTCCCTGCCGTCGACGGCGAGGACGAGCGTGCCGGGAGCGGTGGGTCTCGCGTGGGCGGCGTCGTAGCCGAGGATCGCGCGCAGAGCCATGATGGTGGACTGCGTGGAGCCGAAGCGACCTCCCTTGCACTGTTCTACGAGCCAGACGGCGGCCTTCTCGCTGTTGGCTTCGGAGCCGGGGGCGCGGATCCAGGCGAGGATGGCGAGCGACGTCGTTTCGATTTCGAGGCCGAGACCGCCGGAGCGGGTGATGCTGGTCTTCGCACCGCGGACGCAGCCGTCCTTCTCCTGTTTCTTCGAGAGCTTCGCGACGACGTCCGCCGCGCCCGGGTCTTTCGCGTCGATCAGGATGTTGGCGGCGAGGCCGAGGAAATAGCTGTCCTCGGTCTGGCCCGCGCGTTCCTTCACGGCCGCGATTTCCTTCTCCAGCCCCTTCTCGCCCGCCTGCAGCAGCGCCCACACGATGTAAGCGTTGGTGATGTCGTCGGGCGCGCCGCCGAACGAATCGAGCGCGCGGGAATTGCGCTGGAACCCGCCCTTGCCGTCGCGGCGGGCGAGCAGCCAGGCGCGCGTGCGCTCGAGCATCGCGGCGTCCACCGGGTAGCAGGCTGCCATGTCGCTGAACTCCATCACGCCGTAGGCCGAGAGCGCCTCGTGCCCCGGATCCCCGCCGAACCACTCGTACCCCTTCTCCTTGCACTCGAACGTCACCAGCCGCTTGTAGCCCTTCTCCACCAGCTCCTGCGCCCGCGCGACGAGCGCGGGATCCTGAACGCGGTGGGTCTTGAAGTAGTTCATCACCATGATGTTCGGGTAGGCGCACGAGCTGGTCTGCTCGAAGCAGCCGCCGGGCTCGCGCAGCAGTCCCTTGAGCGCCTCGGTCAGCGAAGCCATCGGCGTCGGGTAGACGCGCGCGACCGCGACGAGGCTCGACGGCTCGATCGCCTCGGGAATCGAGAGCGTGAACGTCTTCGTGCCGGACAGTTTTCCGCCCGCGCTGGCTTCGATCGGGAACCCGTACGGCACGACCTGGATGTCGCGCGTGACCTGGTCGGTGAACTCCCCGGCCCGGCCGGACAGGCGCACCTTGACCTTCCCGTTGTGTTTCTCCGCGACCAGCGTCAGGTACAGCCGGCCCGAGGACGTCGCGGCGATCGCGAGCCGCGGCTCGTTCCCCTCGCGCGTGATCCCTTCACCGACCTCGGTCGTGAGCACCGCTTCGATCGCCGTCCCCGTCCCGTTCACGAGCGCCACCGGCACGTCGATCAGGTCGCCCGCGGTGACCTCGAGCGGGAGTTTCGGTTCCACATAGAAGGGCTTCTTCGACTCGATCAGCGCATCCGCCTGGCCGAGCGCGCCCGCCGGCGAGATGGCGTCCACGCGCGCGCGGAACGTCGTGATGGGATCCGACAGGTCGAACGACACCGTGGCCTTGCCCTCCGCGTCCGTCGCGAGCCCTGCGTTCCAGTAGACCGTCTCCGTGAAGTCGCTCCGGTCGTCCGCCGGCCGGTTCGGCTGCGTCGCATGCGCGTACTCGCGCACCCAGCCGCCCTGCGCCTGCCCGAACGGCCGGCCCGCCATCGCCTTGCGCCGCATCCCCATTCCCGCGCGGTCCTTGTCCTGCTTCTCCCCCGCAGCTTCCTTCGCCTTCGGCGCCTCCGGCGCCTTCCCGGCAGGGGCGTCCGGGGCAAGCGGCCTTCTCTTCTCCTCGTCCACGCCCCGCCCGCCTCCCGCGAGACCCTCGAACACCTCCCCGTCCGCCTCGGGATCGTTCGGCGGCGGAGCGGCCGCGACGCGAAGCGCCAGCACCCGCTTCCCCGCATCCCCGTGCGCCTTCGCGAACTCCTCGGCGCGGTAGAAGCAGAACCGGCGCCAGCCCTGCGTGCCGAGCAGGAGGTCGACGTTCCGCGGGCCGTCCGGCCCGCCGTCCAGGTACACGCGCGCATCCGCCAGCTCGCGCACCTCGTTGCCGAACAGCACCTGCACCGGCAGCCGCGGCGCCTGCTCGCGCGGCTCGATCTGCTGCAGCACGGCGTCGTCCGTCACGGCGAGGAACACTGTCGCGGAGACGGGCTTGCCCGATTCGTCGGTGGTGCGGATCTGCAGCGTCTGTTTCGCGCCCGGTGTGGAGCTTTCGGGGGAAGCGGCGACCGTGACGATCACGCGGTGAGCCGGCGCGCGGAACACGAGCCGCTCGGCGAGCGGCACGCCGCTCTTGTCGAGAAGGGTCGCGCGCAGGACGCCGTCCACGCCCGAGGGCGGCTCCAGCACGACCACGGAGGGCAGGCCGGCCTTGAGTTCGACATCCGTCCCGGCGACTTCGCGCTCGAGGCGGAACAGGCCCAGGCGCACGGAGGCGTCCGCCGTTCCGGCCACGATAAACGTCCGCGGGTCTCCCCCGGGCGAGAACACGAATCCTGCGTCCTTCGCCGCGGGCAGCGGGAACTTCTGCGTGTTCCCCGCGGGGGCGTCCAGGACTGCCGTGTAGGTTTCGCCTTTCGCGGGCTCGAACCGCAGCACACCGCGTCCCTCGTGCGCCGTCGCAAACGTCGCGACGGTCTTTCCTTTCGAATCCAGCACGCGCCCGCCGACGTCCGCCGGCTTCTGCCGCGTGTCCCGCGCTTCAAAATAGACGACCCCCGGCAGCCCCGCGACCAGGTCGCCGCCCTCGGGGTAGAAGGCGATCGCGACCTTGTTGAGCAGGATCGGCAGCGTCCGCGCCGCCGTCTCGACCACGCCGCCGTCCTGGATCACGAACGCCAGGTCGCCGTCGCCCGTTGCGATCTCCTTCGGCAGCGCAAACCGCGCTTCGCACGCGCCGCGCGCATCCAGCTTCGTCTCCCCGCGGAATACTTCCTTCCCGTCCACGCGCGCCACGATCGTCACTGCCGCGCCCGCCGGAATCCCGCCCTCCGCGCGCGTCGCGGCCAGCGTCGCCGCGACCTCTTCGCCCGCGCCGTAGCCCTTCTTCAGGAACTGCACGTCCGTCCGCAGCCGCGGCACGCGGTATGCCCGCACGTCGAACTTCGTTTCCGACGAGGTGTACCCGTTCCACGGGAACTGCGCGACGAGCACGTACTCCCCGCCCGCCTGACCTTCGGGCACCGTCCACGCGAACGCCGCCGACCCGCGCTCGACCGCCGACCGGACCGTCGCCACCACGTCGCCCATCGGACTCTTCACCTGGAACTGCACGGGCAGGCTCTTGTCCACCGGCGTCCGCTTGTGGGCGTCGACGAGCACCGCCCGCCCGTACACCGTTTCTCCCGCGCGGTACATCGGCTTGTCCGTCGCCACGTACGCCGCGACGCGGTCGTCCCCGCCCAGATCTTTCGGGAAGGCGGCCGGGTCTTCGGCGCGCAGGACGACCGCGACGAGGACGGCGGCGGCGATGAGGGGAAGCGGGAGGATCCTGCCGGCGAGTTTCAGGAGAGAGCGGTTCATGGAGCGTCTCCGAACGGGGGCTGTGAAGGGGTACGGCAGATTGGACGCTCTGGAGGGCGGGGAGTTCTAGGAATAACGGAGACTGCAGCCGCGGAGTCGGGAAAATCTCTGGCTCCAGCAGTCCCGCATGTCTGAGGGGCGAAGCTGCGGCTCGAGATCTGGGAATTCGCGCTCGTCGGCGTATCCGTTTTCATCTCTCTTGATCCGCGACCCCGCCGTTCCTATCCGGCTTTCATCCTGCTTTCGGATTGAAGCCCCATGCGCCGAAGACCGATCCTTGCATTCATGCCGGGGGTGCTGGTCGAGGTCAGCAAGGTCTACGAAGTCGAGAATTGAAGAGGTTCAGACCCTGGGCGCGGGTTCCGCGGGAATCCTGATGGCGACGCAGAGCCGGAAGGAATTCATGGGCTGAAGCGCGCGCAGTGGCGCGGCGGCGCGGTAGCAGGCGCGCGATGCCGGGGCCGGGTTGTGCCAGTTGCCGCCGCGCGCGACACGCCAGCTCGAGTGCTGAGGATCTCCGGGGTCGTTCAGGCACCAGTCGCGCGCGTTGCCGCCCAGGTCGCGCACGCCATACGGAGACTCGTCGAACGGAAAGGTGCCGATCGGGACCGGGTGAGGGCCTTCGTCGTGCGTGGAGTTGATGTTGCAGAGGCGCTGGTCCATGTCGGTTCCCCAGGGATACACGCGCGCGTCGGGCCCGCGCGCGGCTTTCTCCCACTGGACTTCGTGGGGGAGGCAGAAGAGATGTCCTTCGCGGGCGGACTTCCACTTCGCGTAAGCCGAGGCGTCCGCCCAGGAGATGCTGAGCACCGGCCAGGACTCCTCCCAGTCCAGGGGGACGTGAGCCAGGCGATGGCCCTGCGAGCCGGGCCCCAGGTGCCGCGTGGGGACCCGGTAGCCGCCCTGTCCTTCCACGGGCCACATGGACGGAGAACCGTCCGCCTCGCGCGGCGCACGCGCCTCGGCTTCCTCCTGGGAGGTCGTGAGCAGGTCGTTCAGGAATGCGGCGTACTCGCGGCAGGTGACGGGGAAGCGGGCGATCAGGAAGTCGGCGAGGTGCGGGCGCGCGAGCGGTCCGCCCGCGGGCGTGCCGGGATCGCCCTGCCAGGAAAACTCGCCCGCGGGAACGAGCTCCCACCCGGCCGGGAGTTCGTCGTCCCGGTAGGCCGTGAGCTCGAGCGAGACCTCCTGCTCCCGCCCCACCGAAAACGGAACGCGGAACGGCGGCCCCTCGTCGGGAACCACGAGGAGGAGCCACGAACCCATCGGCCAGGACCGCTTCCGGATCGGCAGCCTGCCCAGCTCGATCCCGCCCCCGCGCGGACGGAATCTCGAACCCCCGTAGAGCCCGTCGAGAATCGCTTCCGAAATCCCCGGCCCCGCCGCGCCCGGAGTGCAGGGGACGAGCCTGCGATCGATCAGTTCGAAGCGGAATGCCCACGCGCGCGCCGCGACGGCGTCGCTTCGGACGCAATCCGGCCCGTGCACGCGGAGACGCGCGGGTGCGCCCCGTTCGAGCCCCGGCACCGATTCCACGGTACGCCCGTCGAGCCGCCGTCCGCTCCAGGGGTGGAAACCCAGCACCGACAGATCCGCCGGCGCGACGGCCCGGCCCTCCCGGAGGCACGTGCAGCCCCAGGACCCTACCCGCACTTCCAGCGTGCCGTCGCCGACGAGGCGGGAGGTAAAGGAGCCGTCGTTGAAGCGCTCGACCGCGCGCCGGTTCAGGATCATCCCGTCGCGGTCCCCCGCGCGTTCCGCCTCGAGAAATTTCGACCAGTGGATCCGGGCGCGCATTTCGCGAGCCTCGGGCAGATCCGGATCGAGGGCGAGCGCCGTCTCGAGCGCGGCCTCCGCGGTCGCCAGGGCCTCCGCGCTGTCCCTGCGAAGGGCCTCGGCCCGGTCACCGTGGGCCCAGAAGGCGCGCGATTTCTCCGTCCAGGCGTCGGCCGGGAGTTTCGCGATGACGCGCTGCGCCTCGGCCTGCACGCCGGCGGCCTCCTCGAGGAGCGCACCCGATCGCGCGACCTCCTCGCGGGCCCGCCCGACCTGCTCGCGCGCGAGGCGTTCGCGGCGTTCCGTCTCCTTCGTGCCCTCGAGGTAGCTCTCGATTTCCTCGCCCAGCTCCGCGACGCTCGAGTACCGGTCGCGGCGATATCGGGCCATCGCCCGGAGACAGATCGCCTCGAGGTCCGGCGGGCAGGCGCGCACCCGCGACGGCGGGCGAAGCTCCCCCTGGACGACCTCGGCCATCGTCTGAGTCCCGGTCTCCGCCTCGAACGGCGGAACTCCGGCGAGGATCTCGTAGAGCGTCGCGCCCATCGAGTAGATGTCGCTCCTTTCGTCGACTTCCTCCGATCGCCCCAGCGCCTGCTCCGGCGACATGTACGAGGGAGTCCCCAGCACCTGCCCCGCGCGCGTGCGCACCTGGGGATCGGAAGCGCTCGTCTGCGCCTCCACATCCGGTTCCGGCGCCCGCCGCACGGGCTCCTCTTCCCCCGGAATCCGCGCGATCCCCCAGTCCACGACCAGGACCTCGCCGAAATCTCCCAGCATCACGTTCGCAGGCTTCAGGTCTCGGTGAATGACTCCGCGCGAGTGCGCGTACGCCACGGCGCGGCAGACGTCCCGGAACGCCTCCACGAGCCGCCTGAGCTTCCACGTCCCGCCCCTGATGACCTCCTTCATGTTCCGCCCGACAATCCGCTTCATGCAGATGTACGACTGCCCCGTCCCCGGCAGTTCGCCCAACTCGTGCACCGGCACGATGTGAGGATGTTCCAGCCGGCCGGTGATGCCGCCCTCCCGCCGGAAGCGCCCGATCGTCTCCGCCGACGCGCCGGTCGAGAGCAGCTTGAGCGCGACCTTGCGGCCGATCGCCGTGTCGGTGGCCTCCACGACCTGCCCCAGCCCGCCGCTTCCGATCTCCTCCCCAATCCTGAACCGCGGTTCCGCGGCGGGAGTCGGGGTCGCGGGCAGCGTGGCGCTCATGCGATTGGCCTCGGCCTCCAGGGCGCGGATCGTCGCCTCGCCGAGCCTGCCGTGGGTCGACAGCAGCCGCAGCGCATCCTCCCCGGCGGCCGCGAGTCCGGCGATCGAATGGAAAGCGGTCTCCGTGATCAACCGGTTGCGCAGGGCCAGGCTGAGAACGAGGAAGCCGTGGGCTGGACTCATGGGAAGTGGAGTTTACTTCACGGCGGCGAAGCCAGCGGCAGCGCGATCCGGAATTGCGTTCCGTGAACGCCCGGCGGCCTGCCTTGAAGATGATCCCGGGTTCCTCCGGCGCGCTCCGTTTAACCTCCCGGAGCATGCGCTCGACGAAGGCGCTGTCGTGCCAGAGTCGTTCATTGCTCAGGAGGTCAGCGGCTCCAGAGTGCTCCGGACGCCTCGCAGCCATTCGCTGATAAAGAGATCCCCGGGGTCGTGCCGGCGCTTGGCGGCGAGGAACTCCGGGAGTCGCGGATGGCCGCGGAGAAGCTGCTCGCGCGTGGCCCAGCGGTGATACGCGAGGAAGAACGTCCCGCCGCCATCGAGCGCCGAGTCGATGAGGCCTCGGGCGGCGCGGCGCGTGCGGTCGATCCCCTCGGGAGAGTGCGGCGTGCGGAGGTTGAAGATGACGCAGGCGCGGTCGCCGCACGCCCAGGGGAGGTACGTCGTCGCATCGGGGCGGATCGCGCGGATCGTCCCGTAGATGTCCTCCACGGCCGATTCGCGCAGGACGGCGCGGGCGCGCTTCATGAAGTCCAGCAGCGCCGCTGGTGGCACGAACAATTCGGTGATCATGAGGGATTCCGGGCCTTCGCGCCCGATCGATTCGGCGAGGAATTCCGAGTAGCTCGGGATGTACGTGGAGCGCTGCATGGTGTCCGACCAGTAGACGTGTCCGCGAGTGTCGAGGTAGTGCTGCGCGTAGGCCCGGAATGCCCCGGCCTTGTCGGTGTGCGCGAGGGAGAGGAGGCGCAGCCAGTCCTCCCGGGTCAAGTCGGCGTCCGGATCTCCGAGCGGCGTCGCCGCGGGGACGGGCTCGTAACAGGTGAAGACGCCGCGGCGCAGGAAGGTGTCGTCGCCGGGATCGATCGCGTACTGGAAGTCGCCGTAGAGGCACCCGTCGTCGATCCGCCGGCAGACCGCGCCCATCGCCTCGTCGATGTCGACGACCTCGACCCGCCGGCGCAGTTTCCTCCGCGGGCCGAGCCGCAGGGTCGCGCGGACGACGATGCCGAAGAGCCCGTAGCCGCCGACGGCGAGGGAGAACAGCTCCGGCCGCTCCGTCCGGCTCGCCCGGACGATCACGCCTGACGGCGTCACGATCGTGAGATCCTCGATGTCGTCCACGAGGGGCCCCATGAGCAGCCCCCTCCCGTGTGCATTCGCGGAGATCGCCCCGCCGAGCGTCAGGTCGTCCGCTCCCGTCTGCTTCTGGCGGATCCCCCAGCGCTTCCCGTCCCCGGGCTGCGCTTCGTGCGTCGCCTCGATGATTGCGGGCCACGTGGCGCCCGCCCCGATCTCCATCAGCCCGCGATCCGGATCGAAAGCGCGGACCTCCCGCAGTCTCCGGCCGTCGACGTGTACCGTCCCGGCCCCGAACTGCTGCCCGCCCATGCAGTGCCGGCCGCCGCTCACGGAGATGCGGGCGCCCGCGATCCTCGCGCCGGCGACGATCGCCCGGACCTCCTCCTCCGATGCCGGCGTCACCACGCTCGACACCTCGGTCGGGTTCAGGCGGGAATGCACGTCGTTCAGGACCATCCCCATGGCGTCCATCCAATCTACCGGGCCGAACGCACCGTCATCCGCTTGAATTCGACTCCCCTCCCCTGCGGGCGCGGGCCCAGACCTGCTCGCGGCACAGCAGGGCTTTCTCTCGCCGTTCCCGCGACCGCCCCCAGAGTTTTGAGCGTTCGATCGCCATTGTGGAAGCGGCTTCCGCGCCGGCGATGTCGTCCATGGCCAGGCACGCCTCGGCGAGCGCGACCGCGGTGGAGCTGTCGCGATTGCTCGGCAGGATCAGGGTGAGCGCGTCGCGTGCCTCCGCGTTCCGTTTCTGCTTCATCAGGATGCGCGGGATCGCGGTCCTGCCCGAGCCGCGAAAGCTCAATCCTCGGTGAACTCGAATGGCCTCGTCGAAGCGTCCGGCACACTCGAGAACCCAGGCTCGAGTCTCCATGGCTTCCTCCCATGTGAAAGAACAGGTCGTCCTCCCCGAGACGACTTCCAGGTCGGCGAGGGCCTCGTCAAAGCGCTCGACGCGACCGAGCGCACGCGCGCGCCGGAATCGAGCCTCCAGATTTCCGGGGTCGGCCTCGAGCTGCCGGTTGAAATCTTCGATGGCGCCGCCCGGATCGCCCTGGAGGGTGCGCCCGACGCCGCGGAAATGCAGCGCCCACCGGCAATCCGGTTCGCGCCGCAGAACCCGCTCGCAGACTTCGGCGAGGGCCGGGCCGTTGTTGCAGTGCAGTGCGTGATACGCGCGGGTGCCTTCGACGAACGGATCGCCGGGTGCCCGCGCGATCGCTTCCCGAAAACACGCGTCGGCGAGATTCGGATGGCGGGCCGAAAGCGCCCAGCCCAGGCTGATCCAGCGGTGCGGATTGCGGCGTTCGACTCTCACGTGCGCGAGGGCCGTCCTGGTGTGCGCTTTCCAGCGCAACGGGGAATTCAGCCACAGATGCGCGCTTTCATTCCAGGGATCGACCTTCAGCACCGCCCGAAAGTCGGTAGCCTCGGACTCCGAAAGGACCCTTCCCGTCTTCTGTTCACGCCGTCCCTGCTCCGCTTTCCCCATCAGAGCCCGGAGATTCCCGGGGTCGCGCCGCAGGATCTCCTCGTACTCCTCCGCGGGCCGGTAGCCGGCGGCCAGTTCGTCGATGGGCCGAAGAAGCGAGACATAGGGAATCGACTCCCCGGGGCCGACGAGCGGCCGGCAAGGCTGCATGTCCCGAACGCCCGCCTCGACCCGCCAGATCGGCCTTTCAATGACGATCGGGCCCGGGAGTTCCATCCCGTGGCGCCGGAGGGCCTCGCGGAACTTCGACATGCTCCCGTGGAGAAGGGGGAACAGTTCGTCGACGTCGTCGGAGACATAGGATTCCCCGGCGAGAAGCGTGCACGTGAGGTTGAATCGATGCCCCTGCTCCCTGACATCCGAGACGTGAAACTCGAACTTCAGTGGCCAGGCGATTTCGACCACACCTGGACAGGCGATTTCGGCAAACACGGCTTCGAGCGTGGCGGCAATGTCCTTCATGGAGGAGCCCCGCAGATGGGGGCGGGAGTTGAGCGTGACTTCCGACGTCACGCAGGACACGATCGGCCGCGCGCGCGGCCTGCAGTTGAAGAATGCATCATACCGGCTCTGGGATGCGGAAAGAAGCGCGCAGAAGAACTCCATCGACCCTCGACAGTTCCTCCGTGCTCTCTCCCCTTCTCTGTACAG
>JACPRD010000016.1 GCA_016190145.1 Planctomycetota bacterium
CAAACTCTGGGAGGCAAAGCACTTCCTGAGAGCGTGAGAAAAATCGATCGCAGGCGCGGTCGGGGCGAGCGAGCGAAGCGAGCGAGGTCCGACCGCACCGTAGATCGATTTTTTCTCACGCTCTCAGGAAAGACAGGCCGTGAGCAGACAGGCCGCGCCCGCGAGCAGCGTCGTCGCCGCGATCAGGATCGCCCCTCCACACCCCTTCTTTTCGGCGGGCGGTGGAGGCGGCGGAGGAGGCGGAGCCACGGGTCGGGACGGCGCGAAGGGAGAGGTCCGGGGATGCGACGGCTGGTAGGACGGCTGCGCCGGAGCCGGCCGCGCCGGGGCCACCGCCGCGGGCGCGCGCGCCGGCTGGAACGAGGGTGGACGCGGCGCCGCCGCAGCGGGCGCCGGCGTCGGACGGGGCCCTGGCGCCACCGCGGGAGAAGGCGTCGGCGACGCGGCGGCCGCCGGACCCGTCGCTGTGGTCGAAGTCTTGCCGTAGTCCCTGTTCAGCCGCTCCAGCACCAGCTTCGTCACACCCTTCAGCGTCGCCAGAACCCCCTCACCCTTCACCGCCACCGCCTCGTACGTCGGCAGACTCCACTTGTTCATCTTCGCGTTCATCTCGTCCATCGTCATCGCCGACGGAAGGTCGCGCTTGTTGTACTGCAGCACGAACGGCGTCTCCCCGGGCGCCATCCCGTGCGCTTCCATGTTCTCGAGCAGATTCTGAAGCGACTCGAGATTCTCCGTCATCTTGGCGGGGTTCGAGTCCGCGACGAAGACGACGCCGTCCGCTCCCTGCAGCACCAGCTTGCGGGTCGAGTTGTAGTAGACCTGCCCGGGCACCGTGTAGAGCTGGAACTTGGTTCGCATGCCGGCGACTTCGCCGAGGTCGAGCGGCAGAAAGTCGAAGAACAGCGTCCGGTCGCCCTCGGTCGCGATGGACGTCATCTTGCCCTTGGACCCCGTCGGGGCCTTCTGGTGGACGATCTCCAGATTCGTCGTCTTGCCCGAGAGACCCGGGCCGTAATAGACGATCTTGCAGTTGACTTCCCGGCGCGCGAAGTTGATCTGCACCATGGCGGGTGGGGTCGGCTCCTACGCCGTGATCTGGCCCATCTGGCGGATGCGATACGCGGCCCCGGAAATCGCGATCAGGGTCACGTCCATGTTGATGCGCTGGTCGAGGATCACGACGAGGTACGCGATCCCGATGTCGATGAACACGATCTTTCCGAACCCCGCCTCCAGCACGAACTTGGAAAGGTTGGGCTGACCGATTTTCTGAAGAGCGACGTTGATGGTCTGGATCGCTCCCGACGCCACGGCCGCGACCAGATCGTCCGACAGTCCCTGCCCCAGGTCGGAGGCCACCACGATCCCGTCCTGGGTGACCACCATGCTCCCCTTCACCCCGACTTCCCGGTTGAGCTCGCTCAGGATTTCCTTCATGAGTCCTCGTGGCAGGAGGTATCGAGCGAGTCTATCACGCCGACCGCCCCGATCCCAGATCTTACCGTCAGCCTTTCAGGACCGAATCGATGTAGGCGTTCATCGCCTGCCGCACCGACTCGTCCCGCGTCGACTTGGCGGTCGCAACCGCGATCACGTGCTGCCCCGCTTCAACCATGTGGATCCGCACCCCCGGCGACTCCAGGCTTCCCCGCGTAAATGACCCGATGTCCATCCGGCGCGCGGAGTCCTCGCTCGTCGTGTACAGCGTCCAGACCATCTCGGCCAGCTCGGCGCTCGACCCCGACGCCGAAAAACTGCCGATCACCTTCCCCTGCTCGTCCATCACGATCGCCGCCTTCGCCCCCTCCACCCGGCGGAAATCCGTGATGTTCGCCGCCGCCGTCTGCACGTCCAGCCGCCCCGGCGGCGCCTGACCCTTCGTGTACTCCACAGGGAAAAGCGACGCCAGCGCCCGCGTCGCATCGCCCGGACCGCCGATCGCCTCGACTGCCTTGAACAGGTCCTCCAGATCGTCCCCCAGCGGCTGCAGGCCGCGCAACTTCGACTGAAGAGTCCTGGCCGCGCCGTCGTCGGGCGCGAATTTGAGGATGGCGTCGAGGTGGGGAAGCGCCCGGTCGTAGGCGCCGACCTCGGTGTAGACGCGCGCCATGATCGCGTTCGCTTTGTAATTCATCGGGTTCAGCTTGACCGCCGCTTCCAGGTGCTCCAGGCAGTGCATCCCGTCCTTCGTCAGATGGTCGGCGGCGTACCTGACGTACCGGATCTGCCCGTTGATCAGGTGCAGATCCTCGAAATTCGGAAACTTCGCCAGCCCCTCGCGCGCAAGCTCGAGCGACCGGTTCAGGTCGTGCATCTCGCGGTAGTAGATGTCCGCCAGCCGGGCGTAAGTGCCCGCCTGCGGCCGGGTCTCCAGCTCCTTCTGAAGCTTGTTCAGAAGCTGCTGGTTGTGAAGCCGCATGATGTTCGCGTGCATCTCTCGCACCCGCGGGCTTTCGGGGAAGCGCTCGATCGCGCGGCGGGCGGTTTCGACCGCGTTGTTCGACTCGCCCGCCTGCATGTACTTGTCCGCGAGTCCGGCGAGGCTTGCGGGGGTGGTGTTGCGCCGGACCTCCGCCTCGAGCTTCTCGAGATCGCGGCGCTTGTTCCACAGCCAGGAGAACCAACCCATGGTCACCGCTCCAGTGCGTAAAGTTGGCCGTCGCGTTCGCCCGAGGAGCAGACGAAGATGTAGTTCTTGCCGTTTCCCGCGAGCGCAGGGGAGCCCAGGATCGGGCCGTCCGTGACGTACTTCCAGCGCAGTTCCCCGGATTTCGCCTCCAGGGCGTACAAAACTCCGTCCTCCGCGCCGAAATACACCGCGTCGTCACCTGCCACCGGTGTCCCCCTGATGGCCTTGTCCTTGGCGATGAGGAAGGGGCCCGTCCAGGCCTCCTTTCTCAGGGCAAGATCAACGGCGTGAAGCGCTCCCGTGCTGCCGAAGTAAGCCACGTCTCCGCTGATGCACGCCCCGCCCGTAATACCCTTGTCGGTCTTGTACTTCCATTTCATTTCACCGTCAAGACCGATCAGGTACAGGTGCCCGTCCTCGCTTCCCGCCACCAGCATGGAGTTCCAGATGCTGATCGCCCCGGACACCGGCCCGCCGGTCTGGAATGCCCACTTCTCCTTCCCGGTCGCCAGATCCACCGAGTGGAGCTTGTGGTCACCAGCCCCGAAATAGGCGCGGTCCTTCGAGCACCATGGACGGCTCCGCACGAACTTCGAGGAGCCTTCCGATTCCCACCGTTTGTCGCCCGTCACGGCGTCGAACGCCCACAGTTTTCCGTCGTCCGCTCCGATCAGCACCAGCGAGCCGTCCGGCGAAAACGTCGCCGTCCCCTTCACCGACTTCCCCACGAGCCCCTTCCAGATCTGAGTCCCCTTGAGCGCGTCCAGGCAGTACATGATGCCGTCGTTCGCCCCGAAGTAGACCCGGTCCCTGAGCACTCCGGCGGAGGATTCGATCTGGCCGCCGAAGCTCGTTTCGAAGGCCTTCCAGGGCGGATTGTCCCGGTTCGCCGCGTCGATGCAGTAGAACTTCTGGTCCCCGCATCCGAACATGATCCGCCCGCCCTCCACCACCGGCGTCGAAACGATCGCCCCCCCCATCTTGCGCTTCCACAGGCACTCCTTGCCCAGCTCCACCGTCACCAGCGGCGTCCCCGGCACGAGTTTCCGCGTCGAATCCCGGAAGGTCTTCAGCCTGACGAGGATCTCGCCGTCCCCTTCCGCCCGCATGCTGACCACCTGCGGCGTCGTGCCGATCAGCTGGCCGCCCAGGTAGACCTGCGCTTTCGCCGGGATGCTCTGGATCAGGTAGGGCAGCTCCGCCGACAGGGCCTGCGGAGACTTCGGGTACTTCCCCAGCAGCTCCCGTATACGCTGGTGCGCCGGGTCGACCTCCCCTTCCCTCAGGTGCCGCGCGGCCTGCTCCGCGATCGCCTCCGCGCGGCGCAGGTAATCGTCCACGCGCTGAAACCCCTTGCGCGCGCCGTCGGCCAGCGAAGTGTCCTTCTGGTTCTCGGCCCACTGCAGGACCTCTTCGTAGATCTTCCGCGCCTCCGGCAGCCTCGGCGCCGTCGGGGGGACCGGTTCCTCGAATTCCTTCGCCTCCGTCATTCGCCTCAGCTGTCCCTCCCGCTCCTCCTGCTCCTTCTTCTTCCGCTCGTTCTCGCGCTGGATCGCCTCCTCCGCATCCGCGGATTTCAGGCGCTCGACTTCCGCAATCTTGTCGGCGGCCTTGCGTGCAACGAGCGAGATGCCGAACCGCTTCCGGATTTCGTCGTACTTGCCGCGCGCGGCTTCCCAGTCCTTCCTGACCACCAGGGCGTCGCCCTCGCGCAGGATGTCCGCCCACGCTTTCCTGGCCTGCACCTCGTACCACGCGTAGATTCCGAGGAGCGCCAGCACCGCCGCGACCGCGGCGGCCCCCGAGAACTTCACCATCCGGCGCTTCGCGGCCGCGCGGCGTTCGCTGAGGATGCGTTCCACCTTGAAGCGCATGTCGGTGCGGTTGGGGAGGACCTGGAGGACCTTGCGGGCCAGGGCCTCCGCGTCTTCGCTTCCCGGCGGCAGGTGATTGATGGCGGCGGTGAGGTGGCGTCCGCAGGATTCCTGGTCGCCGGAGTCCTGGGAGAGGGCGGCGAGGCGGAGATGGAGTTCGATATCGGCGGGGCGGTAGCCGGCGAGGATTTCCCCGACCTCGCGGGCGCGGACGCGGTCGCCGGCGGCGGCGAGGGCGGGGAAGAGCTGGTCGCCGAGTTTGACGGCGTCTCCGCCCATATGGCCGGCGTGGAGGAGGCGGAAGAGGTGGTAGGCGGCCTCGCCGTCGCTGGGTTTGCATTCGAGGGCCTGCTTGAAGGCCTGGAGGGCTTCGGCGGCGCGGCCGCGCTGCTCCCAGATTTTGCCCATTTCGAGGTAGCGGACGAAGGCTTCGTCGTTCCTTTCGGCCTGCCGGAGGATGAGGGCGATTTCCTGCTGGGGTGCGAGGTTTTCGTGATCCAGGTCGACGGCGCACGCGAGGATTCGGACGGCCCGCTCGCGGTCGCCCTGGTAGGCGAGGCGTTTGCCCATGGCGACGAGTTCGTCCTGGGAGACCTGGCGGATACCGGCCTTGGTGAGGAAGGTGTAGAGGGCTTTGCAGGCCTGGAACCGCGAGAGTCCGGACTCTTCGACGATCTGGTCGACGGTGCGCGTCGCGTCCGCGAGGGTACCGATGACGGCGACGGAGGGGTCATCGGAGTTCTTGATGATTTCTTCACCGGCTTCCGTGAGGATGAAGATGGTATTGACGCTGTGGATGGCCTGGTTGATGAGGGTCCACTCGTCGATGCGGCGGGAGGCTTCGAAGAGGAGGGAATTGACGTCGAACTTGAGGGAGGTGACGGGCTTATCGGCGTCGGTGAGTTCAGGGGCTGGGGGGCCGTCGATGAATTCGAAGGAGGCCTTTTTCCAGCTGAAGAGGTCGAAGATTTCGTCTTCGATCTGGGCGCGGATGACGTTGGAGACGTCTTCCTCGGTGGCGATGTCGCGTTCGACGACGAGTTCGCCGAGTTTTTTTCCGGAGCCACGCTGCTGGGCGAGGAGGTCTTTGAGCTGATCGGGGGAGATTTTTCCGGTTTTGACGAGGAGGTCTCCGATGCGGAGGCCTTTGCGGGAGCCGAGGGAGATGAGGGAGAGGCCTTCCTTGCCGAAGTAGATGCATTTTCGGCTCTCGCCGTCTCCGACGACGAGGGTTCCTTCTTTCTGGGAGTTGGAGAGGGTCTGGAAGATATCTCCCAGACCCAGGGTTGACAGATCGCCCCTGAAACCTCCCACCCGGCCTCCTCGTTGGCGGATTTATCCGCTTACAGAAACCTGCAGCTTCTCGTAAGTCGTGATCTTACATAGCTCTATGAACGTCGTCAAGTGGCTGAGCGGCATTTGTTGTCACGGTAACGGCCCTGTGCTAGTTTTTTCCCATGGCCGGGGACACCAGCCGGATCGCCACACAGATCCGGAACGGCGTGCTGAAACTGAAAGGCGAATTGCGGTATCAGGACCGCGACCTCCGCCTCGCGTGCATGATGCTCATCTCCTGTCCCCAGCACCGCATCTGCATGGACCTCACGGAAGTCCCCACCCTCTGCAGCCCCGAACTCCAGTTCATCACCAAGATGGCCAACCTCGCCCGCGAGAAGGGCAAGTTCTTTCAGGTGAAACTTTCGCGCACCCTGCGACAGATGTTCAAAGACCTCGAACTCGAAGGACTGGTCGAGATCATCGAGTCCGACTCCACTCCGCCCGCCCCGCCCCCCAAGGTCCCGGGCACGCCCCCGATGTAGCCCCCTCGAAGGAATACACGCCCCATGGAAAAAGGACGCTTCCCCACCCGGTGTATCCACGCCGGCCAGCGGCCGGATCCCGCCACCGGCGCCATCATGACCCCGATCTACGCGACCTCCACTTACGTCCAGGAAAAACCCGGCGTCCACAAGGGGTTCGACTACTCGCGAACCAACAACCCCACCCGCGCCGCGCTCGAGGCGAATCTCGCCGCGCTGGAAAGCGCCTCCCACGGCCTGGCCTTCTCGAGCGGCTGCGGCGCCGCCGATACCCTCCTGGGCGGCCTCCTCGCCCAGGGAGATCACGTCGTCTCCGGGAACGACGTCTACGGCGGAACCTACAGGCTCTTCAAGCGCGTCTTCGAAAAATTCGGCATCGAGTTCTCGCTCGTCGACACCTCCGTCCCCGGCGAGATCGAAAAGGCCTGGCGTAAAAATACCCGGCTCCTCTGGGTCGAAACCCCCTCGAACCCGCTTCTCAAGATCACCGACCTCGAAGCCGCGTGCGGCTTCGCGCGGAAAAAAGACGCCCTCAGCGTCGTCGACAACACCTTCGCAACCCCGGCACTTCAAAACCCCCTGGAACACGGCGCGTCCGTCGTCCTCCACTCGACGACCAAGTACCTCGGCGGACACTCCGATACCGTCGGCGGCGCTCTCCTCACGAACGACCGCGAGCTCTGGGAGAAACTGAAGTATTTCCAGAACGCAATCGGCGCGACGCCGGGCCCGTTCGACGCGTGGCTCGTCCTCCGCGGCACCAAGACCCTCCATGTCCGCGTCGAACGCCACTGCGCCAACGCGCGGCGGATCGCGGAGTGGCTTTCGAAGAACCGGGAAGTGGGCAAAATTCACTATCCCGGGCTGAAGGAGGACGAGGGGCACAAGGTGGCGAAGAAGCAGATGCGCGATTTCGGGGGGATGATCTCGTTCGAGCTGAAGGGCACGCTCGAGCGCAGCGTGAAGTTCATCTCGGCGACGCGGATTTTCTCGCTGGCGGAGTCTCTCGGGGGAGTCGAGTCGCTGATCGAGCATCCGGCGTCGATGACGCACGGCTCGATCCCGCGGGAGGAGCGGATGAAGTCGGGATTGACCGACGGGCTGGTGCGGCTGTCGGTCGGAATCGAGGACGTCGAGGATCTGATCGAGGATCTGGATCAGGCGATGAAGGCCGGGTAGGAAAGCGAAGATCGGCTACCTTCTTGACAGGTGCGGGCGCGTCACGGGCGCGCCCGCACTCCGCAACAAGGTCGATTCTTGCCTCCGTGGCCACGCACTCCGCAACACGGTCAGATCTTTGCCTCCGTGGCCACTGTATAGAGCAGGTCGTATCGCGTAATGATCCCGTACCCGCCCCCGGGCTGCTTCACCAGCACCGCCGGCACTTCCTTCGAAATCGTCCCCGCCACCTGGTCGAGCGGCGTGTCCGGCATGATCACCGGGAACGGCGGGCCCATCACCTCGCGCACCAGCAGCTTCCTCAGGTCCTTCCCCATCATCAGGAGGTCCAACACCTTCTCCTCCACGATCGACCCCACCACGTTCAGCTCGTCGAGCACCGGCAACTGCCCGATCTCCGTCTCCTTCATCCGGTGCACCGCCTGCATCATCGTCTCGTTCGGACCCGCCGCGACCATCGCGCGCGCGCCGATCTTCTTCGTCACGATCTCGCGCGCGGTCAGGCGGACCGGCGGATCGAGGAAGCGGTTCTCGCGCATCCACTCGTCGTTGTAGACCTTGCCGAGGTTCCGCGTCCCCGTGTCCGGAAGCAGCACGACCACCAGCGCCTCCTTCGGCAGGTTGCGCGCGTACTGCAGCGCCGCGTACACCGCGCTTCCGGAGCTGCCCCCCGCGAAGATCCCCTCCTCCCGCGTGAGGCGCCGCGCGGTCAGAAACGCCTCCTTGTCCGGGCACTGAACGACGTCGTCGAGGATCGAGAAGTCCATGTTGGCGGGGAAGATGTCCTCGCCGATTCCCTCGGTTTTGTAGGTGTGCGCCGTGCCGACGGTGCCGGTCTTGAAGTACTGGTGGTAGAGCGAACCGATCGGGTCGGCCCCCACGATCCTGACGGACGGTTTCTTCTCCTTCAGGTACCTCCCCACGCCGCTGATCGTGCCGCCCGTCCCCATCCCCGCCACGAAGACGTCGACCTTTCCGTCCGTGTCCCGCCAGATCTCCGGCCCCGTCGTCTGGTAGTGCGTCTTCTGATTCTCCGGGTTCTCGTACTGGTTGGGGTAGTAGCTGTTCGGAATCTCCACCGCCAGCCGCTTCGCCACGGAGTAGTACGACCGCGGATCGTCCGGCGCGACCGCGGTCGGGCACACGATCACCTCCGCGCCAAACGCCTTCAGGAGGTCGATCTTCTCGCGGCTCTGCTTGTCCGTGATCGTGAAGATCACCTTGTAGCCGCGCAGCGCCGCGGCGATCGCCAGCCCGACGCCGGTGTTCCCGCTCGTCCCCTCGATGATCGTCCCGCCCGGCTTGATCTTCCCGGCGCGCTCCGCGTCGTAGAGCATCCGGATTCCGATCCGGTCCTTCACGCTTCCCCCCGGATTCATGAACTCGCATTTCGCGAGCACGGTGCAGGAAAGGCCCGCGGCGATGCGGTTCAGCCGGACCATCGGCGTGTTCCCGATGGTCGAGAGGATATTCTCGTGCCACATGCGGGGCGGTCCTTTCGTTTCTGGGGAAGCGGAGGCCGGATTCTAGGCGCGGGGCGGGGGAGCGGTCCAGATTGCGTGGAAAAATGCGCTGCTTGAATCCCGTCCGGAGCCGCTTTAGGATGCGCCGTTCATGGACCTCCGCGAACAGCTCTTCAAGCTGAACCAGATCGGAATCGCGCTCTCTTCCGAGCGCAGCCTGGCCCATCTTCTGGACCTGATTCTCGCCGAGGCGCGCAGTTTCACGTCGGCGGAGGCCGGGACGCTGTTCACGCGCGAGGGCGACAACCTGCGGTTCCAGGTGTCGCAGAACGACGTGCTCTCCGAGCGTCTGGGCCGCGGGAACACCGACCGGCAGTTCCGCGACAACGTGATGCCGATGACGAAGAAGAGCCTCGCGGGTTACACGGCGTCGACCGGGGAGATCCTGAACATCCCCGACGCGTACGCCATTCCGGCGGACCGCGAGTACCGGTACAACGACGAGTACGACCGGAGGAGCAACTACCGCTGCCAGTCGCTGCTGGTGGTCCCGATGAAGCAGGCGGACGGCAACGTGCTGGGGGTCCTGCAGCTCATCAACGCCCGAAACGCGGGCGGCAACGTGGTCCCGTTCGACCCGCAGATCGAGACGCTGGTCCTGTCGCTCGCCTCGCAGGCCGCCGTCGCCTACAGGAACGCGCTCCTTACCCAGGAGATCAAGGAAGCCTACCTCGACACGATTTTCCGCCTCTCGATCGCCGCCGAATTCCGCGACAACGACACGGCGATCCACATCAAGCGGATGAGCCAGTACTCGGCCGCCATCGCAGATTCCTACGGGCTCGCGCAGGACATGGTCGAACTGATCCTCTATGCGAGCCCGATGCACGACATCGGCAAGATCGGGGTGAGCGACCTCATCCTGCAGAAGCCGGGCAAGCTGACGCCCGAGGAATTCGCCGAGATGAAGAAGCACACCATCATCGGCGCCGCCATCCTGGAGGGCGCCGAGGCGCCCGTGCTCAAGCTCTCCCACGAAATCGCCCTCACGCACCACGAAAAGTGGGACGGCAGCGGATACCCCTACGGGAGGAAGGCCGAGGATATCCCGCTGACCGGAAGAATCGTGGCCGTCGCCGACGTCTTCGACGCGCTCACCAGCGTCCGGTGCTACAAGCCCGCCTATACGCTCGAGCAGGCGGTGGCGATCATCGAAGAAGGGATCGGCAAGCATTTCGATCCGAAATGCGTCGACGCGTTCAGGAAGGCCCTTCCCCGCATCGTTCAGATCAAGCGCCAGTTCAGCGAGGAAGGCGACAAGCACAAGCTGGCGGGCGCGAAGCCGATCACGCAGTTGATACGGTAGAATAGGGCGTGGCCGAAGCGACCGCCGTCCCCGCATGGGGCTCCTCCTGGGACGAACCCCTCTTCCGTGAGTTCATGGAAGTCCTCGGCGCGCATTTCGCGCGCAAGGGGCAGGGTGTCGCGGCGACGGAGCGAGGGATCCGGGCTGGAGGCGCGGAATTTCCGCTTGCAACGCTGGCCGATCTCTGCCGGTACATGCCGAAAGCGCAGTGGCCGCGGGCGATCGCCGGGCATTTCAAGCGGATTGAGGACACGGCGGCGGACGTGGCGGCGCTGGAGGCGCGGAAGGATCTTGCGGGGATCCGCGCGCAGCTCCGGGTGCGCATCTACCCGGAGCGCTTCCAGGAGACGGAGGAAGGGAAGCGCGGCGTGATGGTGCCCGTGGCTCCCGGGATCGTCGGGGTCGTGGAGCTGACGGGGAAGGGAGGCGGGGAGGTCGTGAGCGCCGATCACATCGCGAATTGGGGCGTCTCGCCCTCGGCGGTCTTCGAGGCGGCGCGGAGGAATCACCCGCGGCGGAGCGCCCGGCGGGAGACCGGGCCGGAGTTCGAGGTTTCGATCCTGATGGGCGACGACGAGCATGTCGCCACGGAGGTCCTCTTCCTGGATCATTACATCGGGGCGGATCCTCCGGCGGGGACGCTCGTCGTGGTTCCGACCCAGTCCGCGATGGTCTGGCACGAGGTGCGGGACGGCGGCGCCATCCAGGCGCTGCAGACGCTGATCGTCGTGGCGCACCAGCTGTTCGAGCGGGGTCCCGGGGCGATTCTGCCCATGCTCTACTGGTGGCGGCGGGGCAAGTTTTTCATGCTGCCGCTGGAGGTGCAGGGGGAGAACATCCGGTTCTCCCCGCCGGTGGAGTTCGTCGCGGCGATGGAGGCGATCGGGGTCAAGTTGTAGGCGGGGGGCGAGCCCTTCGACTCGCCCCGCTTCCCGCAAACACTTCCCCCGCAGGGACGTATATCCCTCCGACACGCACCGATCATCCATTTCCCAGGTTTCGGAGGAGGGGCACATGTCCCGGTTGGCATTCACGGCGGCCGTCGTCATCGCCCTGTTCACGGGCGGAATTGCCCGCGCGCTCGAGGGCGACAAAGAGAAGGAAGAGCTGCGCAAGAAGATCCTGAAGAAGGTCGAGGAGCGGCTCAAGGAGGAGAACAAGCGGGTTCTCGAGCTCGTCGAGAAGATCCTCGACGAGGAGCTGGCGAAGATGGAGGACGAGGAGGAGCCGCCGAAGAAGGAACCGAAGAAGGAACCGAAGAAGGAACCGAAGAAGGAACCGAAGAAAGAGCCGAAGCAGCCGGAGCCTGAGCCGGGGGACGAGGATGAGCCCGGATACCTGGGTGTCTACCCCGAGGACCTGCCCGCGGGCATGCGGTCGCTTCTCAAGCTGAAGGAAGGCGAGGGCGTCCTCATCGCCGGCGTCGCCGAGGAGGGCCCGGCCGCAAAGGCCGGCCTCAAGGCAAACGACATCGTGCTCGCGATCGACGGAGAGAAAGTCGGCGACACCGAAGCACTTCGCAGCGCCGTCATGGACCACAAGGCCGGCGAGACGGTGAAGCTCAACGTGCTCCGCAAGAAGGAGAAACTCGATCTCAAGGTAAAGCTGGCTTCGCGGTCCTCGATGGAGGAGCCGGAGTTCGACGAAGACGAGGAGGAGGGCGGGGAGGAGGAGCCGGAGGAGAAGCCGGCGAAGAAGCCCAAGGTGGTCTTCGAGCCGCGCGCCGAGACCCCGAAGTTCGACGAGATGACGGAGGAGGAGATTCGCAAGGAGACGCGGCGTTTCCTGGAAGAGGTATTGAAGGGCGAGAAGAAGAGCGAGGGAACTTCGAAGGCGAAGCGGATCCTGGTGCCGCAGGCCTGGGTCCCGATCTGCGAGGACGGCGAGGAATTCGAGGGGGGCGAAGAGGGCGACGAGCCGCCGGCTCCCGAGGAGCCCCAGGCGGACGACCTGCGCGAGCTGGCCAAGCGCTTCCTCAAGGACGTGATGGAGAAGATGGAGCAGGGGAAGGACGAGCTGCCGTTCGACCTGGACGAGGAGATGGAGAAGCTGAAGGAGAAGTTTCAGGACTTCAAGGGCGAGGAGATGGAGAAGCTGCAGGAGAAGCTCAAGGACGCCCTGGAGAAGCTCGGCGACCAGGACTACCTGAAGAAGCTGATGGAGGGGATGGACCCGGAGGCGCTTCAGGAGCAGTTGAAGCGGCTGATGGGGGGCGCGGGCGAGGAGGGGCCGGACGAGGAGGACCTGACGGAGCCCGGCGAGGAGGAGCCCGGTGAGAAGCAGCCGGAGGCGCCGAAGACGGAGCCGCGCAAGGTGGGGAAGGCGTGGCTGGGCGTGGCGCCGGACGAGGTGACGGACGAGATGCGCAAGCAGCTGAAGCTGAGCTCGGGCGTGCTGGTGGGCGAGGTGATCGAGGATTCACCGGCGGCCGAGGCGGGGATCAGGGAAGGGGACATCCTGCTGTCGATCGACGGCGCCGACCTGGACGATCCGTCGGAGCTGCAGAAGCACCTGGCGAGCCGGAAGCCGGGAGCGAAGGTGAAGTTCGAGATCCTGCGCAAGGGCAAGCGGATCGAGAAGGAAGTCGTGCTGGCGGCGCGCAAGAAGATCTCGATGCCGGCGCCGCGGGCGTTCGCGAGCGAGCCGATCGAGGACGAGCGCGGGAAGAAGAAGGAACAGAAGAAGAAGGTGCAGAAGGTCGAGCGCCGGATCGAGCTGGGGAAGGGCGAGTTCGACCCGATGAAGCTCGGGTTCGAGTTCGGGAAGGGGCAGGGGTGGAAGCTGGGGCTGATCGACAAGAAGGGGAAGGTGATGTTCTCGCAGCCGGTGGAGCGGATGGAGGACCTGATGGAGATGGGCCGCGCCTTCGGGTTCACGATGCCGGGCGGGGAATGCGACGAGCCGTGCTGCAAGGGGAAGAAGAAACAGAGCCAGAAGCAGGCCCGGAAATCGAAGAAGGACGGGTGCGAGGGTGGCGAGTGCCCGCTTCATGAGTTGTTCGACCGCGATAGCGAGCGCCGGGAGTTCCGATTCGAGATGCCGAAGGGGCGCAAGGGGTTGCAGGAGCTGCGCAAGCTCGCGGAGAAGCACGCGGAGGGATTCGGCAGGGGCCGCGGGAATTTCCGGTACGAGGAATTCGTGCCGAAGGACGCGCCGAAGGAGTTGAGGAAGCTGGTCGAGAAGCTGCACGGGAGCAAGGGGGACCTCGAGAAGGCGCACAAGCAGCTGGAGAAGACGCTGAAGGAGCACGGCAAGTCATCGAAGAAAGGGAAGTCGAAGGTGGAGAAGACGGAGAAGCGGTTCGTGCTTCCCGGGGGCAAGGGCCGGGACATCGAGAAGGAGATGAAGAAGGCGCACGAGCAGCTCGAGAAGGCGTTCAAGGGCCGCCGGGTGCCGGAGGAGCTGCGGGACGAGCTGGAGGAGCTGCACAAGGAGCTCCGCAAGATGATGGAGAAGCAGGGGAAAGGGAAGAAGCACAAGTCGCTGGCGGCGTAAGGCGGCTTGAAGGCGGGCACCATGGGGACTACGATGCTGACTCTCGTCGACAGAAGGACGAACGCTGAAACCCGCCGGGTGGGGGTGCGGCCGTTGGACCGTGACGAAGTCGCTCTGATCCGTGCGTGCCAGCAGGGCTCCGAGGAGGCGTTCCGGGAGCTCGTGGAGCGCTATCAGCGGCGGACGTACTGGATCGCCTACAACATGCTGGGAAATTACGACCTGGCGAGCGACATCGGGCAGGAGGCGTTCCTGCGCGTGTACAAGGCGATCCATCGCTTCGACCTCAAGCGCAGCTTTTACACGTGGCTCTACCAGATCGTGGTGAACCTCTGCATCGACCACATGCGGAAGGAGAGTGGCCAGCGGGCGGCGAGGCTGGACGACGTGGCGGAGCCGCCGGACCCGGACGCGCCGGGGGCGGGGGACCGGATCGAGTCTTCGGAGGTGCGCGCGCAGGTGCACGCGGTGCTGGAGAGGCTGCAGCCGAACTATCGGACGGTGCTGGTGCTGCGGGACCTGCAGGGGATGACGTGCGAGGAGATCGCCGAGGTGGTGGGGGCGAACAACGCGACGGTGCGGTGGCGTCTGCACATGGCGCGGAAGATGTTCAAGGACGCCTGGGAAGGCGTTCACGGCAAGAAGGAAGAGGAGTAGGGCGATGGACTGCACCGTGATGAGGAGGCTGTTTCCGGCGCTGATGGCGGGTGATCTTCCCGCCGCGGAGGCGGCGCAGGCGGAGGAGCACCTGCAGGCGTGCGAGGACTGTTCGCGGGAGTTCGAGGCCTACGAGTCGCGGTTCTTCCGGGAATACGAGCCGGCGGGGAAAGCGCTGGGCGAAGTCGGGCGGGAGGCGCTTTCCGACGCCGCGCTCCTGAAGTATTCCGCGGAGCTGAAGGCGAGGCTTTCGGGCCCGTGCGCGAAGGTGGGCGCGGGGTTCGCGGCGTACGTGCACGGCGACCTGGCGGGGAACGCGCTGGAGGAACTCGAGGCGCACCTGCAGGGGTGCGAGGCCTGCTCGCGGCAGTTCGAGGCTTACGAGGCGCGGATGTTCGTGCAGTACGAGCGCGCGGGCAAGGCGCTGGCGGCGGCCGCGGCGGTGCTGCCTCCCGAGGGGCCGATGGTGGGCTTCTACCAGAAGGTGGCGGCGCGGATCGCGGCGGAGCGGCGCGGGAAAGGCGTGCGCCGGTACGCGTGGGCGATGAACGCGGCGGCGCTGCTGGTCATTGCGGTGTCGGTGGGCTACCTGGCGGGGGGAAAGGGCGAGCCGGTCGCGCCCGTACAGCCCTCCGGGATCGCGAACAAGCCGGAGACGGGACTTCCGCCGGTAAACCGCGTTGAGCCGGGGCTCGCGGCCCCCGCTTCCACGGGCTCTCCGCAGGTCCGGCATTTCGGCGTCCCGAACAGGCGCCTGGAGGAAGTACGCACGGACGGGCGGCGCCGTCCCGGCGCGGTCGACGTGATTCAGCCCGAGGGCTTCCACCTGCTCGACGAAACCCGGCCGATGCAGAACGGAGAGTCCGTCGGGTTCTGAGCCGGGCCGATCAAAAACAATGGAGAGAGCAGACGCCCTTAGCGGCCCGTCTCACCCTGAGCGAGCCCGCAGGGCGAGTCGAAGGGTGCCGGGATCGGGAGTCAGGACAGTTCGGACGAGGACTACATCTTCAGGCTTAGGACACGAGCGATGACGAGGCACCTGGTCGTGCTGGCCCTGCTGGTCCTTCCGTTCGCGGACTTCCGCGCGACGGCGGAGGATCCTCCGGCGCAGGAGGCGCGCCCGCGGGCCATCGCGGAGTTCGAGGACGCGGTCGCGGCGCTCGCCGAAAAGGCGCGTCCGTCGCTCGTCCGGATCGCCGGGCACTACCAGTTCGGAGACGAGGACCAGAAGAAGGACCCGGACTTTTACGTTTCGAACGAATTCTCCGGCGTGATCTACAGCGCCGAGGGGCACGTCATCACGGTGGCCAGCGCGGTGCGGGGCGCGAAGCGGATCGAGGTGATTCTCGGCGGCGACCTGCAGTTCGAGGCGGAGACGGTCGGGATCGACGACCTGACGAACCTCGCGGTGGTGAAGTTCGATCCGGGCGCGGCGAAGCTCGCGCCGGTGAAGTTCGGGGACAGCGACGCGGTGAAGCCGGGGCATTTCGTGCTCGCGGTCGGCAACCCCTACGGCCTCTCGGGCTCGCTTTCGCACGGCATGGTTTCCGGCATCCGCCGGTCGGTCGGCGGCGGCGTCTCGACGCTCGTCGGACTCATGCAGATCACGGCTCCCATCAACCCCGGCGACGCCGGGGGGCTCGCGGTCAATTCGCGCGGCGAGCTCATCGGTATCCTCTCCAGCACCTTCCAGCGCGCCAGCGCGTTCGACGACTGGGACCAGCTCTTCGAAGAATTCAAGGAAGGCTTCGACTGGGACCGCTTCCGCAAGGAACTCAAGAAGAACGAAGGCTCCGCGAACCTGCCGAAGGACCTGCAGGAGCTGGTCGAGCGGCTGATGGAGGACCGGAAGAAGGCGCTGGCGAAGCGGCGGAGCGCGGGGATGCGGTTCCCGGGCGAGCAGCTGGGGGCGGAGGGGATCAACTTCGTGACGCCGTCGAACACGGTGAAGAAGGTGGCGGACGCGCTGATCCGGTCGGGGAAGGTGGAGCGCGGGTTCCTGGGAATCCGCGTGGCGCCGGTCGAGCCGGCGCTGCGGAAGCACCTGGAGATTCCGCCGGGGCGCGGCGTGCTGGTCGTGATCGTCACGCGGGGCTCGCCGGCGGCGGAGGCGGGGCTCGAGATGTGGGACGTGGTGCTCTCGGTGGACGGGCAGGACATCGCGGACATCGAGACGCTCGCCGAGCTCGTGATGTCGAAGACGGGCGGCGAAACCGTGACGATCAAGCTGCTGCGCGAAAAGAAGGAGCTGGAGCTCAAGGCGACGATCGGGAAATCGAAGTAAGGAGGAGCGATGAAGCGACTGGTGCTGGCGCTCGCGGCGATCGCGACCGGCGGGCTGCTGTGGGCGCTCGAGGACGAGGCGGACCTGGCGAAATGGGTTCGCGACCTGGCGAGCGAGGACCAGGACGTGCGCGAGGCGGCGGTCGAGAAGCTTGCCGGGGCGGGGGAGCAGGCGCGGCCCATGCTCGAGGCCGCTGCGGAGTCGAAGGATCCGGAGGTGGCGTTTCAGGCGAAGAGGCTGTTGAGGCGGCTGGAGCGCGCGGGGGAGGCGCCCGCGCCGGAGGAGCAGGAGAAGCCGGCGCCGGGGCCCCGGGCAGGCCGGCGCGGCGGCTCGATGCGGCTCGTCGTCAGCATGAACGGCGAGCAGGCGCAGATCACGGAGGGCGCCGACGGAAAGGTGCACGTCAAGGTGACCTCGAAGGACGGGGAGGTCACGGAGTACGACGGGGACGGCCGCGAGGATTTCGCGAAGAAGCATCCCGAGGTCGCGAAGAAGTACGGCCTCGACAAGGACGGATTCTCGTTCGGCTGGAAGGTCGCGCCCGGCCGGCCGGGCGGCGCGCCGCTTCCCGGCGAAGCCGACGAAATGCTGAAAGAGCTGGAGAAGATGCAGGAGGAGATGCTCAAGAAGCTGCAGCAGCCGGGCGGATTCGAGGAGTTCCAGAAGGAGCTGGAGAAGGCGCTCGGTGAGCACCGCGAGCCGCGGAGCGTGCGGCCGGCGAACCGGCTCGGCATCGCCGTCGGCCCGGTGGGCGAGGCGCTGCGCTACCAGCTCGACCTGCCGGAGGGCGGCGTGCTCGTGAACGACGTGCCGGACGGCTCGCACGGCGCGAAACTCGGACTGCAGAAATACGACATCCTGCTCAGCGTGAACGGCAGGAAAATCTCCGACGCCGCGGACATCCGCGAGGCGCTGGGCGAGGAAGGAAAGGTGACGGCGGAGGTGATCCGGGAAGGAGAGAGGACGGCGCTGAAGGAGGAGTAGGCCCCCATGAACCGCCAATTCGCTTCCTCCCTCGCCCTCGTCTTCCTCGCCGGCATCACGCTCGGCGCGTCGCTCTACAAGCTGTTCGGGCAGACCTCGGAGGCCCGCGATCCGGAGAAGGAGCGCGCCGCCGCGTACGAGGGGCTGGCGCGGCTCGAGGGCTCCTTCAAGTCCTTCCCCGCCGTCGCGGCCGTCGTCTCCGAATCCGTCGTCCACATCACGGCCGTCTCCGCCGAAAGCACCGACGAGTGGGTCCTGCGCGACCCGAACATCGCGACGGGAAGCGGCTTCATCATCAACGCCGCCGGCGACATCGTGACGAACAACCACGTCATCCAGGGCGCCTCCCAGGTCCGGGTGGCGCTTCCCGGAGGCCAGGAGGTGCTCGCGGACGTCGTGGGGACCGATCCCGAGACCGACATCGCGCTCCTCCACGTCGAGGTCGAGGGGCTGAAGCCGCTTCTCATGGGCAACAGCGACGAGGTCATCGTGGGCGAGTGGGTGATGGCGGTGGGCTCGCCGTACGGGCTGACGAACACGGTGACGACGGGGATCGTGTCGGCGAAAGGGCGGAGCGGGGTGGGGAGCCTGGCGTACCAGGGGTTCATCCAGACGGACGCGGCGGTCAATCCGGGGAACAGCGGAGGGCCGCTGGTGAACCTGAGGGGGGAGGTGATCGGCGTCACGTCCTCCATCCTGTCGAAGTCGGGCGGATACGACGGCATTTCGTTCGCGATCCCGATCAACCGGGCGAAGTTCGTGGCGGCTCAGCTGCGGAAGACGGGAACTGTGGTGCGCGGCTACATCGGCGCGTATTTCGCGGACATGAATCAGGACCTCGTGACGTGGGTCAACTCGAGCACGACGCTCCGGGCGCGGGACGTGGACGACCTGCGGCGGAAGCTGCGGCTCGGCGACGCGCGCGGCGTGTTCGTGCTGGGCGTCGCGCAGGACGGGCCCGCGGCGCGCGCCGGGCTCCGGCTGGGCGACCTCCTGACCGAATTCAACGGCCAGCCGGTGACGACGCAGCCCGAGCTCAAGGAGAGGATCGCGGCGCTCGCCCCCGGGCAGAAGGTCGAGCTCACCGTGCTGCGCAACGGCAAGTCCCTCGCCGCGTCGCTCGAAGTCCAGCAGCGCCCGCGCATGCGGTAGCCCGCGCCCGCACTTGCCGAGCGGGCGCCGATCGGGTTCACTTCCCGCATGAAACGCCTCTCCCACCTCGACCGGAAGGGCAAGGCGCGCATGGTGGACGTCGGCGCGAAGGCGGTGACGGCGCGCGCGGCGACGGCGGAGGCGGTCGTGCGGATGCGGCCGGAGACGCTGGCGCTGATCCGCGGGGGCGCGGTCGCCAAGGGGGACGTCTTCGCGGTCGCGCGGCTCGCGGGGATCATGGCCGCGAAGCAGACGCCCGCGCTCATCCCGCTCTGCCACCCGATCGCGCTCTCCTCGGTCAAAGTCGAGATCGCCGCGGAGCCGCCTGACGCCGTCCGGATCCTCGCGACCGCGAAGGCGAGCGATCGGACGGGGGTCGAAATGGAGGCCATGACCGCCGCTTCCGTCGCGGCGCTCGCGATCTACGACATGACGAAGGGGGTGGACCGCGGGATGACGATCGAGAGCGTGAGGCTGCTCGAAAAGAAGGGCGGAAAGTCGGGTCATTTCAGACGCGGCCCGGACGGGGGCGCCCGGTGAGCGACGCCGCCGCCGCCGCGCCCGCGCCCGGCGGTCACCCGGCCTGGCGCCGGGGTCTCGCCGGCCTCGTCATCGGCCAGTCCCTGGGCGCGTTCTGCGACAACGCGTACAAGTTCGCGATCACGCTGCTGGTCACGACGCAGTTCGTGAAGGGCGACACGCGGGCATCGGAGTACATCGCCTGGACGGGGCTCGCGTTCCTGGTGCCGTTCATTCTGCTCTCTCCGATTGCGGGGCCGATCTCGGACCGGGTGGGGAAGCGGGGCGTGCTCATCGCGATGAAGATGATCGAGGCGCTGGTGATGCTGGCGGCGGTGCAGGCGTTCCGGACGGGGGATCCGGCGGGGTATCTGGTGGCGCTGGTGGGGACGGCGGCGGCGAGCGCGTTTTCGAGTCCGGCGAAGTACGGGATCCTGCCGCAGATGGTTCCGGCGGAGAAGCTGTCGGCGGCGAACGGGCTGCTGCAGCTGACGACGATGGTGGCGGTGATTTTCGGGACGGTGACGGCGGGGGTTGCGGTGAAGCACCTGGGGGCGCACCCGGCGCCGATCGCGTTCGCGCTCGCGGGCGCCTACGGGCTCGGCGGGCTGGCGACGGGGCTGATTCCCGACCTTCCGGCGATCGCGAGCCGGTCGTCCTGGAACGTGTTCGCGGACCTGGGAAGACATTTCCGGACCATCGCGACGTCGCGGACGCTCCGGCTGACCGTCGCGGGGATCGCGTGGTTCTGGTTCCTCGCGGTTCTGTTCCAGACGAACGCGACGCTGTTCGGGACGGGCACGATGGGTCTCGCCGAGGACACCGCGGGGCTCCTGCTCGCGAGCGTCGCGATCGGGATCGGCGCGGGGTGCTTCGTCGCGGGCCTCGTGTCGGGCGGGAAAATCGAACTCGGGCTCGTCCCGCTCGGGTCCATCGGACTCGCCGTGTTCTGCATCGCCCTCCGGTGGGCGCACCTCGTGCCGCCGGTCGAGATCCTGGACGTGGAGATCCACCTGGCGGCGCTCGCGACGTTCTTCTTCCTCGGGTTCTCGGGCGGGTTCTTCCTGGTGCCTCTCGTTTCGCTCCTTCAGCAGGAGGCCCCCGCCGACGGCAAGGGCGGCATGGTCGCCGCTTCCAACCTGATCGAATTCAGCGCGATGGTGGGCGCGACGGCGTGCTACTGGCTGCTCTCGACGGCGATCCGGCTGACGCCCGAGACGATATTCCTCGTGGCGGGGCTCGCCACGCTCGCGGCCACGACGTACGTGCTCTACCTGCTGCCCGAGGCGTTCGCGCGGCTCGTGCTCTGGCTCGCCACGCGCAGCATTTACAGGCTCACGGTCCTCGGCCGCGAGAACGTCCCCGAGCGCGGCGGCGCGCTCCTCGTGTGCAACCACGTCTCGTACGTCGACGGCCTCCTCGTGCTCGCCGCGATCCGCCGGTTCGTCCGGTTCGTCGTCTTCGCCACCTTCGCGCACGCCTCGGGCCTGCGCCTTCTCGGGCGCATGATGCGCGTCATTCCGATCGACGCGGCGGAAGGCCCCAAGGCGCTGCTCCGCTCGCTCGAGGTCGCCAGCGACGCGCTCCGGAACGGCGAGCTCGTGTGCATTTTCGCGGAGGGGGAAATCTCCCGGACGGGGCAGATGCTCCCGTTCCGCGGCGGCATGGAGCGCGTCCTCAAGCACGCGCCCGGCGTGCCCATCATTCCCGTACATCTCGACGGAGTGTGGGGATCGATTTTCAGCCGAAGCGGCGGCCGGTTCTTCTTCAAGAAGCCCAAGTCGATCCCGTACCCCGTCACGGTCTCCTTCGGGAAGCCTCTTTCCGCCGAGACCCCGCCGCATCTCGTGCGCCACGCGGTGCAGGAGCTGGGCACGGGCGCGTTCCTGCACCGGAAGAAGGACTCGACGTCGCTCGGCGAACAGATGGTGCGGGCGGCGCGGCGCCTGCGGCGCTCGTTCGCGGCGGGCGACCTTTCGGGCGCCAAAATCACGCACGGGCAGCTGCTCGCGAAGGCCGCGTTCATCGCGCGCGCCATGCGGCCGCACTGGGCCGGGCAGGAGCGCGTCGGGCTCCTGCTGCCGTCGAGCGTCGGCGGCTACGTCGCGAACTGCGCCGCGCTTCTCGCCGGCAAGGTCCCCGTGAACCTGAACTACACCGGCTCCGAGGAGACCCTCCGCTCCTCGGCGAAGCAGTGCGGCCTGACCTGCATCCTCACGTCGAAGGCCTTCCTCGAGAAACTGCCCCTTCCCGAAGTCGCCCCGTTCGTCTACCTCGAAGACATCGGCGCCGCCGCCACGAAAGGCGGCAAGCTCGCCGCGGGCCTCGCCTCGCTCCTCCTCCCCGCCGGCGCCCTCGCGCGCTGGGCGGGCCGCGAGCGCCGCCCCGGACCCGACGACACCGCCGCCATCATCTTCTCCAGCGGCTCCACGGGGGAACCCAAGGGCGTGCAGCTCACCCATTTCAACCTGACCTCCAACCTCCAGTCCCTCTGCCAGATTTACGACGTAGGCCCCGACGACGTCGTCCTCGGCATCCTCCCCTTCTTCCACTCCTTCGGCTTCCTCGCCACCCTCTGCCTCCCCGCCTGCGTCGGCACGGGCGTCGCCTTCCACCCCAACCCCCTCGACGCGCGCGCCATCGGCCTCCTCTGCCGCCAGTTCGGCGGCACCTACCTCCTCGCCACCCCGACCTTCCTCCAGTCCTTCACCCGCCGCTGCGATCCCGGCGACTTCGGCTCGCTCAAGTACGCCATCGTCGGCGCCGAGAAACTCGCCGACCGCGTCGCCCTCGCCTTCAAGGACAAGTTCGGCACCGAACCCCTCGAAGGCTACGGCTGCACCGAGTGCTCGCCCCTCGTCTCCGTCAACACCCCCGGCTTCCGCGGGAAGGGCTTCCACCAGGTCGGCCACAAGCGCGGCACCATCGGCCAGCCCGTCCCCGGCATCTCCATCCGCATCCTGCACGCCGAAACCGGCGAGCCCGTTCCCCTCGGGGCGGAAGGACTGCTGTACGTGCGGGGTCCGAACGTCATGAAAGGCTACCTGGGGAAACCCGACGAGACTGCCGCGGTTCTCAAGGACGGCTGGTACCGCACCGGCGACATCGCCAGGCTCGACGAGGACGGCTTCATCACGATCACCGACCGCCTTTCAAGGTTCTCCAAAATCGGTGGCGAGATGGTCCCTCACGTGAAGATCGAGGAAGCCCTTCACGTCGCCATCAACGCCATCGAGCAGAAACTCGTCGTGACGGCCCTGCCGGACGAGAAGAAAGGCGAGCGGCTCGTCGTCCTTCACACCCTCGACGACCCGAAGCCCCTGCTCGAAAAGCTCCCGTCGCTCGGGCTCCCCAATCTCTGGATCCCGCGCGAGGATCATTTCTTCCGGATCGACGCGCTGCCTCTTCTGGGACGCGGAACGGCGGATCGGCGGATGGCGCGGGATCTGGCGAAGTGGCATCTGACGACGGCGGGGCGGGGGTAGGGCGGGGCG
>JACPRD010000123.1 GCA_016190145.1 Planctomycetota bacterium
CTCCCGACCCTTCCCCCGTCGTCCTGGCCATTCGCGACGCGATCCCAACCCGCGTCCACGCGGAGATGCTGTTCGAGCGGGTGGCGGACCTGCCGGGGGCGCCTTCGGACGGTGGCGTCGAGTTCATCCTCATCGGGGAAGTCGCGGCTACGGTGCACGGCTCGGCGCGGCTGGACCCGTTACTTCCCGCCATCCTCCTCTTTCTTCGGATCGAGCTTCCTGTCATTCAGGACGTATTCGATCAACTTCTCCCGGCGATAGAACCCGCCACCCGAGACATCCCAGCTCAGCACGATCTTGATCTTGAGCGCGTTCCCGGGAACGGGTTCGTCCGGCCTCTCGAGCGGAATGGGCTTCATGTCCGGACCGGTCTCCGCGTCCAGGATCTGGGGATACCACAGCCATTTCTCGTTGTCGGTCGTGTAGTTCACCGTCACCTTCAGACGCCCCTTCCAGGGAGCGCCGTACACGGCCCGGCCTCGCGGCCGTCTGCCCGTGAAGGCTCGAAGCGGGTTGTGGAGCTGATAAGTCATCACCTCGGTGAAACCCCCGTCAACGTCGAGGAACGCGGGAAGGTCCTTCAGCCCCGGAATTCCCTTCGGCAGCCGCTTCGTGTGGACCGGGCTGTCGAGAACCGCGCGCCAGTGGTTCGCGAACGCCTCCCTGAGATTGTCGCGGCCCCGGAACGCCTCCTCCACCATGAAGGCCCCGTACCGGAAAATGTCCTCGCGGGCGCTCTGCTCCCTGCCGGTGGCGGCCTGCTCGAGCTGCCAGATCCGGCGGATCATCGCGTTGACCGTGTCCTTGCTCTCCGTCATCAGCAGGTGCGCGAGCACCCAGGCCTCGTCCATCCGGGCGCGGTCGAAACCGTCCGCCCGCTGCCGCAGCAGGTCGTCGAGCAAGGGCAGTTCCGATTTCTCGAGACGCACGCGGAGGCGCGCGGCGAGCGCCCCGTACGACGACGAATCGTCGGGCTTCGTGCCGGGCCGGGAGAAGGCGAAGTACTCCGCGATCCCCTCGTTGAACCAGCATGGCCCGCCCGTCACGAGATCGTTGTAGAAGAATACGTGGAAGAACTCGTGCCAGAGCTGCGGCCACATCTGGTCCTCCATCTCGCCGCCGGCGAGCGGAATCCCGATGATGTTCCGATACCGGTACACGTGCCGCGTCATCGGCTCGTCGCTGCCCTCTCCGAACCACTCCTCCCAGTCCGAGCGACCGCGGAACAGCACGAGATCCACCTCCTGCTCGAGACGCTTCACCTCCGTTTTCGCAGCCTGGCCGACGTAGTAAACGGCGCGATCCATGGTGAAAAGCGCCTTGTAGTTGTCGAGCATCTTGCGCAGGCCGGCGAGGAACTCGAGTCGGGCGGTGCTGGGAAGCGATTCCTTGTCGGCGACCCACACCTTGACGGTGCCGATTTTCTCGAGGAGCTGGAAGCGTTCCGGGACCTTGCGGTCGTCGGGGGTCTGGGCGGCGGCGGTCGCGGCGGCGGCGAGCAGGAGGGCGAGGGGGCGCATCCCCGCGAGTATACGCCGACCGGGGGGTCCCCTAACGGGCCTCTGCCGAATCAAGCCACAGCAGTGCGGCACGGGCCCAGGCGGCGGCTTCGTCGCATTCCAGGAGCGCGGCGCCGAGAAGGACATCCCGGATACGAAAGCGTTTCATCCGGGGAGATTCCATCCGCTCGTCCGGCCGGTCGGACATGGAGGAATGAAGTAACATCGCCGTGGCATTGAGCCCGGCAGGCGCCACAGCGCGCCGTTCAATGGGACAGGAGAGCGTCCGATGACCTCGAAAAAGTCCTGGCACGAAAAGCTCCACGATGCGAAGGGACTGCCGAAAGTCGTCCGCCTGCCCGACGGGAAGGGAACGATGGTCGTCCCTGCCCCCGTCGAAGTGGACGCGCTGATGCGGCGGGTGCGGAAGGGGCGGGCGACCACGATCGCGGAACTCCGCGATCGGCTGGCGCGCCGCCATGGCACGACCATCGCGTGCCCGCTCACGACCGGCATTTTCGCGTGGATCGCAGCGCACGCCGCGGAGGAGGCGCGGGAGGCCGGGATCAAGGCAGTGACGCCGTGGTGGCGGACGCTCAAGACCGGGAGGTTTCTGAACGAGAAGTATCCGGGCGGCCTGAAGCGTCAGAAGAAGCTGCTCGAGGCCGAGGGGCACCGCATCGAGCGGCGCGGAACCCGGATGGTCGTGGCTGCGGCGAAGACTCTTCAACGGGACTGAAGCCTTGCCCATCCTCGAAACCGCGCGCCTCTGTCTCCGCCCTCTGACGCTCGAGGACACGGACGCGCTCCACGCGGTACTCGGCGACCCGATCGCGATGGTTCATTACCCGAAGCCGTACGACCGCGAGATGACCGTGGGGTGGATCGAGTGGAACCTGCGCAACTACGCGAAATACGGTTTCGGCCTGTGGGCGGTGATTCTCAAGGAGGACGGCCGGCTGATCGGCGACTGCGGCATCACGGTGCAGCAGGTCGACGGCGTGCCCCGGGAGGAAATCGGCTACCACATCCTGCGCGAGCTGTGGGGGCGCGGGTACGCGACGGAGGCGGCGGCCGGCGTCCGGGACTACGGGTTCGGGGTGCTGGGGTTGAAGCAGCTGATTTCGTGGATGGGCGTCGACAACCGGGCTTCGCGGCGGGTCGCGGAGCGGATCGGGATGACGCTGGAGAAGCAGACGGTGAACCGGTTCGGGGGCGCGCAGGTGGTCTACTCGATTGCCCCTGCGGTGCCGCGGGGCTAACATCCGCTCGCGATGCCCATCCCCCCGACTGGCACTTCAGAATGGCTCGAGGCCGACGGGCTGGGAGGCTATGCCTCCGGCACCGTGAGCACGATTCCGACGCGCCGGTACCACGGGCTCCGCATCACCGCGACTTCGCCTCCCGGCGGCCGGATGGTCCTCGTCGCCGGGATGGAAGTGTGGGTCGAGCATGCGAAGGGCCTCGAGGCGCTGAGTTCGTCGCGTTACCTGCCGGACGTGGTCCATCCGGACGGGCACACGCGCATCGAGGCGTTCAGCCGGGATCCCTGGCCGAGGTGGACGTTCCGGCTGGCAGACGGAACGGCCGTCGTTCTCGAAGTGCTGGCGACGCCCCCTGCCGCACGAACGCTCCTGCGTTGGTCCCGCCAGGGGCGCGCAACGGGGCCGCTCTCGCTGCGCGTCCGGCCGCTTCTGGCGGCGCGCGACTATCACGGGCTGCAGCAGCAGAGCGGCGCGGCTCGGCTCGGCACGCGCACGGAGGGCGAGTCGGTCTCGTGGCGGCTTTACGACGGTGTGCCGGAAGTGGCCTGCCTCTCGAACGGTTCCTGGGCGGAAGACCCGCAGTGGTTCCGGCAGTTCGTGTACCTGGAAGAGGCGGCGCGGGGGCTCGACGCTTCCGAGGACCTGGCGAGCCCCGGCGTGCTGACGTTCGATCTCGCCGCGGGCGACGCCGTGTGCGCGTTCGGATCGGGCCCGGCGCTCGCAGACCTGGGAGGCGCCGCGCGCATCGCCGGCGCCATCGCCGCCGAGCGCGGACGCCGCCTGAAAGTCGCCGACCCGCTCGAGCGCGCGGCCGGGCAGTACCTCGTCCGGCGCGGGATCGGCCACACGATCATCGCCGGGTACCCGTGGTTCGCGGACTGGGGCCGCGACACGTTCATCTCCATGCGCGGCCTGACGCTCGCCACGCGGCGATTCGATGTCGCCCGCGACATCCTGCTCGAGTGGACCGGCGTGATCAGCGAGGGAATGCTGCCCAATCGCTTCCCCGATGCCGGCGGCGCGCCCGAATACAACTCGGTCGACGCTTCGCTCTGGTTCATGGTGGTGGTCGGCGAGCTTCTGGCGCACCCGGAGGCGGCGAAAGCGCTGTCCGCGCACGACCGGTGGCGGCTCGAGACGGCGGTGATTTCGATCCTGGAAGGGCACGCGCGCGGAACCCGGTTCGGGATCCGGTGCGACGCCGACGGCCTGCTGGCGGCGGGGCAGCCGGGGGTGCAGCTGACCTGGATGGACGCGCGGGTGGACGGGCGGGTGATCACGCCGCGGATCGGCAAGCCGGTGGAGGTCCAGGCGCTGTGGATCAACGCGCTGGCGGTCGGGGAGCGCATCTCGGCGCGGTGGTCGCCGGTGCTCGCGCGGGCCCGGGCGGCCTTCGAAGGACGGTTCTGGAACGACTCCGCCGGGTGCCTGTACGACGTGGTGGACGCCGATCACCTGCCGGGGGCCTGCGACGGGTCGATGCGTCCGAACCAGGCGCTGGCGGTCGGCGGCCTGCCGCTGGCGGTGCTCGGCGGCGACCGGGCGCGGAAGGTGGTGGACGCGCTCGAAGCGCAGTTGTGGACGCCGCTGGGGCTGCGTTCGCTCTCCCCCGCCGACCCGGCCTACGCGCCGCGCTACGAGGGAGGCCCCCGTGAGCGCGACGCCGTCTACCACCAGGGCACGGTCTGGCCCTGGCTGGCGGGGCCGTTCGTGGACGCGTGGGTCAGGGTCCGCGGAGGAGGCGCCGTGGCGCAGCGCGAGGCCCGCACGCGCTTCCTAGCGCCGCTCCTGGCGCATCTTGAAGAAGCGGGGCTCGGCCACGTGTCGGAAATCGCCGATGCCGGCGCACCGCACCGCCCGCGCGGGTGTCCCTTCCAGGCCTGGTCCCTCGGCGAATTGATCCGGCTGGACCGTCAGCTGGCGAGGTAACCGGTCCGGCTCAATCCCTCTCACCCGAGCCGCCGATGTGTTCGGGATGCGGCGGCCGGTGCGGGTGGATCAGTTTCGCGATCAGCCCCGTCCAGCCGGTCTGATGGGAAGCGCCGATGCCGCGGCCGGTTTCCCCGTCGAAGTACTCGTAGAACTGGATCAGGTCCCGGAACGCGGGGTCCCGCTGTTCCTTATCCGAGGTCCCGAACACCAGCCTCCGGCCCTCGTCGTTGCGCACGAACAGCCGCCCGAGGCGGTCGGCGATCTCGTCGGCGACCTCGAGGAGCGACATCCTGTTTCCGGTACCGGTCGGGCACTCGATCGTGAACGAATCGCCGTAGTAGTGGTGGAACTTGTGCAGCGACTCCACGAGCAGGTAGTTCACGGGCATCCACACCGGGCCGCGCCAGTTCGAATTCCCGCCGAACAGCCCCGAGTCCGATTCGCCCGGCGTGTAGCGGACCTCGTAGTGATGCCCGTCCCAGTCGAACCCGAACGGCCGGTCGCGGTGCTCGCGCGAGAGCGCCCGGACCCCGTGGGGCGCGAGGAACTCGCCTTCGTCCAGCATCCGGCGCAGGATCGCCCTCAGCCGGTCTCCTTCCACGATCGACAGCAGCTGCCGCTCGCCCTCCCCCGGCACGTTCCAGCGCGCCACGCGCGCCGTGAGCTCGGGACGGTGCACCCGCAGCCAGTCGAGCCGCGCTTTGAACGCCGGCAGCCGGTCGAGCAGCCGCGGGTCCAGCACCTGCACCGCGAACAGCGGGATCAGGCCCACCATGTTGCGGATGCGAAGAGGAATCTTGCGGCGCCCTCCATCGCCGGCCGGCAGGTCGAGCCAGTCGTAGAAGAACCCGTCCGCGTCGTCCCAGAGCCCGTCGCCCCCGATCGCGTCCATGGCTTCCACGATGAGCAGGAAGTGCTCGAAGAACTTCGTGGCGATGTCCTCGTACCCCGGGTCGTGCAGCGAAAGCTCGAGCGCGATCCGCATCATGTTGAGGCTGTACATCGCCATCCACGACGTGCCGTCGGACTGGTCCAGGTAACCGCCCGTCGGCAGCGGTGCGCTCCGGTCGAAGATGCCGATGTTGTCGAGGCCGAGAAACCCGCCCTGGAAAATGTTGTTCCCGCGCTGGTCTTTGCGGTTCACCCACCAGGTGAAATTGAGCAGGAGCTTGATGAAGACCGTTTCGAGGAAGCGGAGGTCGCCGTCGTCGCCGCGCTGGAGCCGGTCGGCCTGGAAGACGCGCCAGGAGGACCAGGCGTGGACCGGCGGGTTCACGTCCCCGAACGCCCACTCGTACGCGGGGAGCTGCCCGTTGGGGTGCATGTAGCGGTCGTTGGTCAGAAGGAGCAGCTGCTGCTTGGCGAACTCGGCGTCGATCATGGCCAGCGGGACGCAGTGAAACGCGAGGTCCCAGGCGGCGAACCAGGGGTATTCCCACTTATCCGGCATGGACAGGACATCGCACGCTTCGAAATGTTTCCAGTCCGCGTTCCGCCCCGCGGCGCGCTCCGGCGGCGGCGGCGGCTGCGCGGGGTCTCCGCGGAGCCACCGCCTGACGTCGTACGCAAAGAACTGCTTGGACCAGAGCATCCCCGCGAGCGCCTGCCGCTGCACGGCGCGCTCGTCGGGACTCTCGATGTTCTTCTGCAGCGCGCCGTAGAACGCGTCCGCCTCTTCGCGCCGCCGGGCAAAAACCGCGTCGAACCCGTCGAACCCGAGCGGCTCCCCCGCCGGGTGCAGGAGGGCGCGCACCACGAGGCGCCCCCCGGACGGCACCGCGGCCGTGTAGTGCGCCGCCGCCTTCGTCCCGCGCGCGTTCGCCGCCACCGCGTCGCTCCGGCCGTGGACGACGCGCTCGTGGATGCCGTCCTTGAAGGGACCGGGGCCGCCGACTCCGTACAGCCGGGGCGTGTTGGTTTCGTTCTCGCAGCAGTAGACCACGGGAGCCTTGTCGAAGAGGACGACGTGCGGGCCGAGCCCCGGGTGGTTGATCTCCAGCCGGCCCGGCGCCGTGACGGCGAGCGAGGGTTTCGGCCGGCCGGGTTCCCAGGACCAGGTGTTCCGGAACCACGCGTGCGGCAGCACGTGGATCTCCGCGGCCTCGGGCCCCCGGTTGTGCGCCGTGATCCGCACCAGGATCTGCGCGGGTCCGGCCTTCGCGTATTCGACTTCCACGTCGAAGTACCGGTCGTCGTTGAAGATTCCGGTGTCGATGAGCTCGAACTCGCGGTCGCGCGGTCCGCGCTCGCGGTTGCCCTTCACCAGAGCCTCGTACGGGAATTCCCGCTGCGGGTACTTGTAGAGCATCCGCATCCAGGAATGTGTCGGCGTGGAGTCGAGGTAGTAGTACAGCTCCTTGACGTCCTCGCCGTGGTTGCCTTCGGAATTGGTCAGGCCGAAGAGGCGCTCCTTGAGGATCGGGTCGCGGCCGTTCCAGAGGGCCACGGCCAGGCAGAGCAGCTGCCGCTCGTCGCTGATTCCCGCGATCCCGTCTTCGCCCCACCGGTAGGCGCGGCTGCGGGCGTGGTCGTGGCTGAACTCATCCCAGGCCGTGCCCCCGCGGCTGTAGTCCTCGCGGACGGTCCCCCACTGGCGCTCGCTCAGGTAGGGTCCCCACCGGCGCCACGGGATGCCGTTGCGGATCTCGGCCAGTCGAAGGTGTTCGGCGTCAGCCGGATCGGGCACGTCGGGTTTCCTCGAAGTTCAGGCCAGGTCTTCCGGTCTCTCATCCAGAACGGGAGGCTCGGAGCCCTGGATCGCCCGGATGCGATCCTCGAGGGAACGCACTTCGGTCCGTCCCTCGTGCGCCTGGAAGTCGATCGTCATGGAGTGCCGCTCGCCGCCGCCGAGTTTCGGAACGCGTCCGGCCTTGCGTTCCAGCCGCCGGTTGTGCGGGAAGTTGACGCCCGGCTCGATGCCCGTGACGTAGCCGTCCTCCGGCGCGCCGGTGTCCTTCCACAGCGTCAGACAGGGCAGCTCCTGGATCGAGAACGCCAGCGAAACCGCCCGGTCGGCCGCCGCGTCGCGCAGCATCGCTTCCGTGCGACCCCGGGCGTCGGCGGCGAGGCGCATGCAGTAGACCTGCTCCTGGAATCCCGCGACCGGCCCGGCGTAGGCGTCGAACTCGCGGATGCCTTCCGCCGCGCGCGCGTTGAGCGGAGTCACGCGGCGCACGGGCGCCACGAAGCGCGCGCCTTCTCCCAGAAGCGGCTGGCCGTAGTTGCAGTGGTAGAAAATCTCGAACTCCTGCGGCTGGCTTCCCATGTTCGTGATCGAGTCGCTGATGCGGAACCCGTTCTGGCCGGGCTCGGTGGAGATCTCGGTTTTCAGCAGCAGCCGCGGGCCGTAGAAAGTGCGCTCGCAGACCTCCCCGCGGATGCGGATCCGGTACGGGGGGTCGGGATCGACGGCGATCTCCACTTCCTGGGCGGGAAGATTTGCGATCCGGCCATGGAGGTTCAGGTTCACGGTGGTCTCGCGCCCGGAGAAATCGGTGAACGTGTCAGGGCCGGGATGCCCGTTGTACTCGATGCCGCAGCGGCAGATGTGTTCGTTGAAGCCCTCGAGCCAGCCCAGGCCTCCCCGGCTGTCGAGATGAATGAACGATGGGTGGACCACTTCGCGCACGGGCGAATCCCAGCCGAGCTTGAAGTCCCCCGAGCGCGCGGAGAGCACGCCCATCCCGCGAGCCGGGATGATCGTGATCTGCATCCGGCCGTTGTCGATCGCGATCAGGTCGACCCCCTCCTGCTTTCCGCCGTGCAGGCGCGTCTTGCGGACCGACCAGGGCACCGGCGAGCCGGGACTGGCCTCGCGGCTGGTCACTTCCCAGTCGCCGACGTTCAGGTTGCGCGAGACGCTGATCAGCGGAACACCGAAGGGCTTCATGAGTTCACCGGCCGCAGCGGTTGAGGAAGACCCGGACCTGGGGCGTCGGGTCGAGGTAGTAGCCCGGCACGTAATAGCCGGTGGTGGCGAAATCGACCGTCCCGTCGCCGTCGAAGTCGGCGAGCACGATCTTCGAAGCCGACGCCGTCGAGATCTGCGTCTTGGTGAAGATGCCCTTGCGCGCGTCGACGCACTTGTAGAGGTACACGCCGATCGTCGGGGCCGGACCGCGAAGCCCGACCAGGAACTCGTCGTCGCCGTCGCCGTCCAGGTCCACCGCGATCACGTCGTGGCAGGGCCCCTCACCCTTCGCGTTGGGAACGCCGTAGACGTCCAGCACCTTGCGTTTC
The DNA here is from genome assembly GCA_016190145.1 of Planctomycetota bacterium. Taxonomy (GTDB): domain Bacteria; phylum Planctomycetota; class MHYJ01; order WSZJ01; family WSZJ01; genus WSZJ01. Next base: position 8,936 of record JACPRD010000123.1, read on the forward strand.
CAGTTCGCTTTCTCGAGCGGGGCGTCGGAGTCCTTCGTGTAGACGGCCACGACGTTTCCGTGGAACGGCTCCGTGGCGGCCAGGTAGGCGCAGGGGTCGCTTCCCACGCGGCCGATGTGGACGTTGCCCGTCCCCTTGTAGCCCGTCGTGCCGTAGTTCGTGTCGTCGCCCGTACCCAGCACCTTCAGGTTCCACTTCCCCGTGGCGGGCTCGAACCACAACAGAGTAATCCCCTCTTCGCTGGCGATAAGGGCGGCGTCAAGTCCCTGCGCGGACGCCGGCCCGAACTTCCCGTGGATTCCGTGGTGGATCATGCGGAAGAACGTCTCGTCGACCGACACCTCTTCCCAGGGAGTGCCGTCCAGGACCGAACCCTCAGGCTTGCGAAACAGCGCGACATGGATCGGCTCGTGAACGCCCTTCACGCCGACGATCGGAAGCGCCAGCACCTCCAGGCGTTTCGCCTGCGAGAAGTGGCCGAGCCGAAGTCGATGCGTCGACTTCAGATGGGCGATCGGATGATCTTCCCAGTCGCCCTCGGGATTCCGCGCGGTGGGATTCCGCAGCCAGGAGACCTTCCCGAGCGTCAGGTCGAGGTCCCACATGGAACTGCCGTAGTGGTGGCAGACCACCAGGTCGTCGCGGCCGTCGCCGTCGATGTCCGCGTGGCCCATCGAAACAGGCACGTCCATCTTGGCGATCGTGCGGCGTTTCCAGCCCGGGTTCTCGTACCAGCAGAGTTCCCCGCGGGCGAGCCCGGAGGCCACCAGGTCGGCACGGCCGTCGCCGTTGACATCGACCGCCTCCAGCCAGTAGCCGTCCTTGTCCAGCTGGTCGACCAGGATCTCTTCGAATTTCAGGGTTTTGTTCATCTTCATCCGCCAATTGTCGGTTTACCAGCCGATGACTTCTCGCAAGTAGGCCCGGGCTTTCAAGGCATAGGTCAGCGGATGCGCCTTGCGCGCGTCCTGCTCCGCTTCGACCATCAGCCAGCCTTCGTAGTCGTGGTCGGACAGTTCCTGGAGGATCGGCCGGAAGTCGATCGCGCCGTCGCCGGGGACGGTGAAGAAACCGGCCAGCATCGCTTCGTAGAAGCTCCCGTGCTTCTTCTCCACGGCCTTCCACACTTCCGCGCGGATGTCCTTCAGGTGGACGTGCTTGATGCGCCTCGCGTACGCCTTCGTCATCGCGAGCGGATCGTCGCCCGCCACGAACAGGTGCCCGGTGTCGAGCAGCAGGAAGACCAGGTTCGGGTCGGTCTCGGCCATCAGCCGGTCCACGTCCTTGCGCGACTGGACGACGGTGCCCAGGTGGTGGTGGTAGCAGAGCCGCATGCCCGCGTCCCGGGCGATCCTGCCCAGGCCGTTCAGCCCCGTGGTCAGCTTCTTCCACTGCTCGTCGTTCATGATCGGGCGATTGGGCAGAAGCGAGACCGGCTGCTGGTGGACCGCCCGGCCGAGTTCCGCCACGACGATGTCGGTGCCGCCCATCGACTTGATGAAGCGGAGCTGCTCGTGGAAGCTCTCAATCGTGCGTTCTTCCATGTCGGCGACGGTGAAGAACGTGCTGGCCCAGGGTTCCGAGACGCGGAGTCCGCGAAGGTCGAGGGCGGCCTTGAGGACCGCGGGGTCATTCGGAAATTTGTGGCCGACGCTGCAGCCCTGGAAGCCGGCCAGCGCCATCTCGCTCACGCACTGCTCGAAGCCGATGTCGTCGCCGACGAGCTGGAAGTCGTCGTTCGTCCAGACGGTGGGAGTGATCCCGAGGAACACTTTCTTCGGATTGAACATGAGGCTCCTTTGGCTTCAGACCTTCGGGATGTTCGGGGGATCGGCCCACGTCCCGTAGCCGGGCCCCTTGGCGCCCGTCGGGTTGGCGCCGATGGTCGGCCAGAGCAGTCCTTCGACGTACGAGGAAGCGGCCGGCACGAAGCTCCGGTCGCGCTCGGGAGTTCCGAAGACTTCCCGCCATGCGGCCGGCAACTGGTACCAGGTGCCGACGAACCATAGCTTGATCAGGTTGCGCGCGATCGGTCCCAGCTTCTCGTGGCTCAGGATCTCGCTGCGCATCAGCCGCTCGAGCTTTCCCTCGTCCTGCCCCGCCGCGGCCGCGACGCCCGACCAGGCCTGCAGCAGTTCGCCCGCGGTCCCCTGGCCGACGACGTCCGTGAGCGTGGAGAAGTAGAGCGCCCCCTGCCCCGTCCCCTGGAGGCGGAACTTCGTGAAACCCGTCAGCACTTCCGACAGGCCCAGAAACTTCTCGAATTCCGCGCGATCGCCGCTCATTTCCGGACCTCCGTCACGGACGCGATCTCGAAAGGCGGCGCGGCGTGCAACGTCCCCGTGCCGTCCATCGGATTGCGCATCAGCCGCAGGAACAGCTCCTTGATCCGGAACATGTCTCCGACCGCCGCCGTGAGCAGCCGCGGCTCGCCCGTGAACGCCCGCGTGAGCATCTCGAGCAGGTCCCGGTAGCTCCGGTTGAACTCGAACGCCGCTTCCCGCAGCTCGGACCCCTCCGCGTAGTCGGACAGCCGCGCGTTCGCCTTGATCGGATACACCGACTTCCAGTCGACCGCGATCGGCGCGCCCGTCGGATGGCCCGCCTTGTCCCCGGTCTGGTAGTACCGGCCGAGGAGGAGCTGCTCGAAGCGGTAGTAATGCGACAGCTCGCCTTCGTAGTCGAAGATCGCCTTGCCCTTCCCTTCACCCTGCTCCGAGATCAGCCGGATCGCGGCCTGCGCGGAAGCGAGGTCCGTGACCGCGATGAGCTCGCCGCCCCCGGAGTAGTAGAACTCGGGTGTGATCTGGCGCGCGGGGTCGCCGACGAAGAGCGTCCGGCCCTGGTGGGAGAGGTCTTCGTGAAGCGTCGCGAGGCTGCGGCTGATTTCGTCGTAGAACTCGCCGATGCTGTAGAAGTGCTCTTCCGCGTCCTTGCCCGTGTGGGACGCGTGCAGGACCGACTTGCCCGGCTTCTTCGGGCGGCGGACGGTGCGGGGCGCCCCCTCTGGCGCGTGGCCCGGGCGCTCGATCTTGAGAAACGTGGCGAGCGCTTCCTTCGAGAACCGCTGGAGGCCGACCTCGAAGTCGGTTTCGCCGTCCGGCAGGAAGGTGGGGAACACGGGCACGAAATCGGGGCGGGTGAGGTCCGGCGTGCCGCCCACGGCGTTCAGGATGTTGGCGGCGAGCGTGAGGTGCAGCATCTCTTCGACGGCGACGGCGCGGAGGATGTGGACGGCTTCGGTATTGGTGCCGGGGTGGATGGAGTAGAGCGCCGTGAGGTAGGCGGGGATGGTGGCGTGCTCGAGCTGAAGCGCCGCATACAGGTGCCGGTGCAGTTCCTCGACGCTCGTGATCCGTGAGAGGCCCATAGGGGTTTGCGCCTTCAGCGCGCCGCGGCGGCGGTGGGCGCCGAGCGCAGCTCCTTTGCGATGTGGCCGGCGGAGATAAGGCACAAGGCGGCCAGGGTCAGGGTGGTGTTTGCGGTCCCGATCGAGGGCATGCTTCCCGAGCCGGCGAGGTAGAGGTTCGGGTAGTCCCAGGAGCGCTGGTTGGCGTCGACCACGGAGTTCTTCGGGCTGCTCCCCATGAGGTGCGTGCCGGCCCAGTGATTTCCGCCGCGGATCACGAACCCGCCGCCCTGGTAGTCGACCCAGCCGGGTTCCTGCGGGGAGTAGGTCGTGTGATCCTCGGCGCCGAGCCGCTGGTAGATGCGGCGCGAAAGCTGCCGCGCGAACGCGACGCCGTCCAGCGTGTAGTCGTTCAGCCGGTACGACAGCACCGGGCGCATGTTGCCGAGCTGGTCGCGGTGATCGGGATCGACCGTGATCCGGTTGGCCGGATCGGGAAGAACTTCGACCATGAAATCCAGGAGCAGCTGGCGCGAGATCCGGTCGACGAGCCCGCGCTGGAGGGCGCGCCCGAACTTGTTCTGGTCGTCGACGAGCGCCAGAAGGTCCGTGTAGGGAGCCCCGGTGGCCCAGCCCCAGCCGTCGTTGTGGATGCCCGCGCGGAACGCCGCCTGTTTGCGGCGAAAGGCCCCTCCGCGCAGCTCTTCGATCCCGGACGTGCACTGCGAGCCGCGCATCGTCCCCACGATCTCCGGCATCAGCGCCCAGGTGAGCAGGTACGCATGGTCCATCAGATTCCGGCCCACCAGGCCGCTGCTGCCGGGCAGACCGGAAGCGAGCATCAGGCGGGCGTTCTCCACCGCGTTGGCCGCCAGGATGAAGACGCGCGCCTTGACGGTCCCGGCGGAGTGTTCCTTCCCGTGCAGGTCCTTGTACGCCTTGTACTCGATGTGCGTGACGCGCCCGTTCCCGCTGTCGATGTGCACGCGCGACACAACGGTCTGCGACAGAAGGTGAACCCGGCCCGTCTCCAGCGCCTTGACCAGCGTCCTCCGCGCGTCGTACTTCGCCTGCACCGGGCAGATGGGCACGCAGTTGTTGTTGCCCTGGCAGCGCTGGCCCATCTCGTCCTGGTGCGTGCTGACAGCGCTCGGCGCGACGTACCCCTTCCCGTTGTCGTACCCGGGATGCGGTACCCCGTTGCGCGCCTGCGGCGTGCTCCGCACCACGAGGCTGAACGTCTCCCCGTCGAGCTCCACTTTCGCCCCGTCCAGGTTCTTCCCGATGACCTGGTCGAGATACGAAATCGGGATCTTCCGCATCGGGTAGACGTACCCCGGTTCGAAGCTGATCCCCAGGTACCCCTGGTCCTCCACGTCCGCCGACACCCCGATCTCCGCTTCCGCCTTCGCGTAGTACGACTTCAGCGTTTCGTACTTCAGCGGCCAGTCGAGCCCCTGGCCGTGGCGCGTCCGCATCTCGAAGTCTTCGGGAATGAGGCGAAGCGCCTTGCCTTCCCAGTGGCGCGTCGTTCCGCCGACCACGCGGGTGTAGGTGCTGTCCAGCTCGAGCGGTCCGTTCTGGACGATGTACCCGTCCGCGTTCGGGCGGCCCGGCTGCAGCTTGACCGTCTCCTGCCCCCGCGGCATCGGCGCGTTGCGGTTGACCGCGTACGGCGAGTTGTTGTCCTTCGACGCCGAGAGGTAGAAGCGCTCGACGCTGGCTTCGTACTCGGCGATGCTCAGGTCGTTGCCCGGTCCGGCCTCGAGCACCAGCACGCTGAAGCCCTGCCGGCCGAGTTCGTTGGCGAGGATCGAGCCTGCGACGCCGGAGCCGACGATGACGGCGTCGTAGATCTGGGTGGACGCCGAAGCGTGGTCAGTGCGTGAAATTCTGCTGCTGAGGTGGCTCACGGTGTCTCTATACGCAGATTTGCGGAAGATGCCGCTGTCCGAGGGCGAGGATTTAACCAGCAGCCAGCGGGCCGATCAAGAGCAACCTTGGTGCGCCGCGCGCCACCCGGGTAGTATCCGGCGCCATGAAGCCCGACCCGAAGTCGCCCCGCCCGACCTACCCGACCGAGCGCCTCGCGGCACTCTCCGACGGCGTCTTCGCCATGGGTCTGACCCTGCTCGTGCTGGACCTGAAGGTGCCGGAGTCGCCCCGCGGCGTCCTGCAGGTGCCGCTCGACGACCTCGAGGCGCAGCTCCCGAACTTCATCGCCTGGGTCATCAGCTTCCTCCTCGTCGCGCGCTTCTGGGTCGTCCATCACGCCATCGTCGCCAGCCTGGCCCGCTGTCACGCGGGAACGATGTGGTGGAACTTCGTAGTCCTGGGCCTGATGTCCCTCGTTCCCTTCGCCGCTTCGCTCATCGGCACCTATGAATTCGACCCCGTGGCGGTCCTCATCTTCGCGACCCTGATCGGATCCGCCGGGCTCAGCATCGGCCTGTTCGCACGACACGCGGCGAACGAGACCCACCTCCACCGGGAACGAGCGGAAGTCGGGGCCCTGGACTGGTTCTGGAAGTACCACTCCCGCGTCCTGCCCGGGGTCGCCGCCGTCAGCATCCTGATTGTGGGAACCAGCGAACTGGCGGCGCTGGTCATCTGGGGTGTGGAACCGGTGTTTGCGGTCGCGGGGACCTTCTGGCGGGGCAAGCGGCGGCGGCCAGGCGGGACAGGCTCCTCACCTGCGGAATCGAGCGCGGAACCCAGTGGTCGTTGAAGAGTCGAAGTCCGCTTCTGATCCTACTCTTCGGGCGCCCAGCCCGGAAACGTCCCCTGGCTTCTGTCGCGCTTGTACTGTCTCAGGATGAACTGGCCGAGCAGAGGGACGGCGAAGGAGTACTTTCCGTGGCGGTTTTTGTAGATCAGCCCGGCGTCGGCCAGTTTGACGAGCATCTGATTGACGTGGCTGCTGCTGAAGGATTTCGATAGGGCGCGATTGGCAGGATGCTCCACGATTTCCTGAACGGTGAATTCGGAGTCCCTGGTCTTCAACTGGGCCGCGATGCGCAGCAGGTCGCGCTGGCGGTCCGTGGCACGCGCCCAGCGGCCCGCGAAGAAATCGGAATCGAGTTTGCGTGTGATTTCTTCAATCGGGATGCCCGCCGGCACGCTCCCCGCTTCGAGATTCTGCGTCCAGACGTCGAACACCTCGCGGCAGACGTACTGGATGAAGTAAGGATAGCCCGCCGAGATCTTCCAGACCGAATCCACGGACACGTCCGTGAAACTGACAGGGCAGCGGCCGTCCGATATGGGTTTCAGGATGGCGTCGCGTGATTCGTCCCGCGACAACGGGTCCAGGAACAGAACGCGGAACATCCGTTCCGCGAAGGTCCGCGCCTCTACGAGTTTGGGGAAAAGCGTCGGCAGACCGGTAAGGACGAGCATGAATGGCATCCCCTTTCTCTGGACAGACTGGAAGACGTCCAGGAGCAGGGAGAGCGGGTACTGTTCTTTGGCGGCGTGGTCTGCCAGCGTCTGAGCTTCGTCATACGCGAACACGATGCCCTTGTGACCGGTGACCCGCACGTGGCTGGCGACGACTTCGAGAATGGTCTTCACCTTGTCGGCGACGAGTCCGGGGGTGCCCTCGTAGATGGCGCGCAGGGTTGAGAAATTCAAGGTGATTTCGATCTCGTCGGGTCGAGCTTTGAGTCCGATACGCGGGATTTCCTCTTTTCCGATGACGATCCGGGAAGTCAGCACCGCGAGGTCGGTGAGCAGCCGGGTGGCGAGATTCTCTTCGGAAACGCTCATGGACTCGGAGAGATCGGTGCCTGCCCAAAGCCACCCTGCCTGGATGGCGATGGGTTTGAAGGTCTCGAGGAGCACAGTCTTGCCGAGTCCGCGAAGCCCTGTCAGGACCAGGTTTTCGAGCACATGATCCTGCTTCAACAGCTTCTGGAATTCTCTGGTTTCGTCCATGCGGCCGGCGAGGAATGGAGGCATGTGCCCCGCGCCAGGCCGGAACGGGTTTCTGAATGCAGGCGGATGCTTCGAAGCAGTCATCTGGGTCTCGGAAGAGAAACCAAGCGCTAGTAATGCATATGTGTAAATTTATATTGAGACATAACTTTGTGTCAAGTCCTAATGAGGATTAAAGATCTCTCCGGAGACCCAGATGCACATTATAACTTACTATTATCACAGTGGTTACGACATATCGATTCACTTATCGTAACTCTTCACCTTCTGGTAAGCCTCCCCTGCCTTCTTCCCATACTCCGTCTCCGCGTACTTGTCCATCACCTCCACAGCGTGGAGATGGGAACCGCGTGGACATGGGCATCGAACGGGATCACCGCCTCTCCGCCGTAGAGGATGATGCCGCGATGGAACTGCTTCTTCGCCGCAGACGCGAGGGCGCGCAGCCCGGACAGGTCGCCGGTCCCCAGACTGGATGCGCCAGCCTTGACCTCGACGCCGATCAGCCGGCCGGACGGATCCTCGAGAACGAAGTCCACTTCGTTTCCCGAATGGTCCCGAAAGTGCATCAGTCGCGGCCGGGTCGCGCTCCAGGCTGCCTGGCGGGCGATTTCGCCGCCGACGAAGGTCTCCAGCAGCGGACCGAACACCGCCGGCGCGGCCGCGACGCGGGCGGCGTCCATCCCGAGAAGCGCGGCGGCGAGGCCGGAATCGGTCAGGAGGAGTTTGGGGCGGCGCGCGAGGGATTTCCCGACGCCGGTCGCCCACGCGGGGACGAACTCAATGAGGAAGAGCGTCTGAAAGAGGGCGAGGTACCTCTTGAGCGAGCTCTGCGGAACGGCGCACGCGTTGGAAAGCTCGGCGTAATTGAGCGGCGAAGCGGTTCGCGCGGCTGCGAGAGTGAGGATGCGCCGGAGATCCACGGTGCGCTCGATGTCGGCGAGGTCCCGGATGTCGCGGGCCAGCGTGGTTGCGACGTACGACTCGAACCATCGTGCACGGGCCTCGGCGGGGAGTTGAAGCGCCGGAACGGGGAATCCGCCGCGGAGGACGCGTTCGACGAGGGCGCCGCGTGGCTCGGCGGCCGGGCGGCCAAGGTCGCCCCCGAACCAGGCATCGAGCGCGGTCTCCGGGCGGCCCTCCAGTTCGCCCTGCGTCAGGGGTCCCAGCGTGAGGAGTTCCATCCGGCCAGCGAGGGAGTCGGAGAGACGCGGGAGAAGCAGGACATTTGCCGAACCTGTCAGGAGGAAGCGGCCGGGCTTCCGGTCCCGGTCTATGGCCAGCTTGAGCGACGAAAAAAGCTCGGGGACCTTCTGGATCTCGTCCAGCACGACGTCCCCGACGAGCCCTGCGACGAAGCCGGAAGGGTTGGTGGCCGCGGCGAGGCGGCGGTCGTCTTCGTCGAAGGTGACGTAGGTCCGCTCGGGCCCGGAGACCGTCTGGACGAGCGTGGACTTGCCCGTCTGGCGCGCGCCGGAAAGGAGCACGGCGGGCGAGTGTTTGAGGGCTTGGACCAGAGGTGCGAGGAGGCCGCGTTTGAGCATTTGATGATTCAACCAGATTGTGGCTGAAAATCAACCATAACGTGGATTAATACTGTAAGCGATGCAACTCGCCTATTGAAAAGTAGTTATGATCACATCTGCCGCAACGCATGGAGTCCGCTCGTTCTCTTCGCTGCCCGTTTATCGCAGAGTGCGCACGAGCGACGGTTAGATCCCCGCCAAATGGAACGCCTCCAGGCTTACTTCGGCGGGGCTTCGGAGTCCCCGAGTTCCGACTCTGCAAGCTCAGAGAGCGACCGTAGCGCGGCAACGCGTGCCTGAACGACTGGCTTGTCGGCCTCGGAAGCGCCCTGAAGTTGCGCTTTCGCTGCTTCGAGGGCGGGTCCGATCTTCGGCCTCAACCGGGTGAGATCCTTACGAAGCCGTTCGTGGAATGCGTCGGGTGTCATCCTCGTCACCTTCCCGACCAGATCGGCGACGTTCAGCATTCCATCGGGGTGCGCGCGCGAGTCGTACAGGGTGATCGTGTCCCACGGCGCCAACTCGCCCTCCAGTGGATACAAGTAGACAAAGGGAGACACACCAGGCTCACCGAAGGGACATGCCAGGATCTTCTCCATGTCCTCTTGAATCAGGGTCGGGGCTTTCAGCTGGGCGAGGTCCTCGGGATAGCGCCGCGCCTTCGATTCAAAGAGCGAGATGTAGACGCTGACGTGTTTCAGGCGGTTAGTGCAGTGATTGGCCAGACTTTCCTCTCGGAAGTGGCGCCCGGAGAGCTTCCAGGCCTTGCCGTCCGAGGAGAGCAGATATCTCGCGACGTGGGCTGCCTTGTCCTTGTCGATCCACTCCAACGTCACGACCGCTTCCTTCACGCTCATCATCGAGCAGGAAACCCGGCTGCTGCGGAACGGCTCCTTCATATGGATGAAGTTGGTGATCACCAGCGCCTGGTACAGCTCTGCGGCTGGCAGTTTCTTGAGTTCCAGGATGGTGATTCCCAGTTCTTCGGCGATTGGCTGCAGGCGGGAGTCAGGAGATGCCAGCAACTTGGAGATCGCCTCCATCCTCTCCTCTGTTTGCAGCTCAGTTTTCGCATCGGCGCTGAAGAAGTTCCAGATCGCTGCCTTGTCCTCCTCCTCGACTGATTTCGAGAACGAAGCCCAGGCCGCCTGAATCTCCTTCTCGTCGGAAGTCGTCTGGGCAATGGCGGCCAGCTGAAGCAACAATGGAAGCACGACGGAGGCGGCCCGGAGTCGCATTCTCAGTCCTTCCTGCTGAAGGTCACTTGGAGCAAGACCTTGCCGAAACGGACCGCGCTGGATGACGAATCCCGTTTTGGCCCACGGCGGCACTCTTCTTCTCTGGCGACCAGTGCGTTGCCTTTCTGCGCCTGAAGTCCACTACTTGTCGTAACTCTTCACCTTCTGATAAGCCTCCCCCGCCTTCTTCCCGTACTCCGTCTCCCCGTATTTCTCCATCACCGCCTTGTACGCCTGCGCCGCCTCCTTGCGTTTCCCCGCGCTTTCGAGCGCCGCGGCTTCCTTGTAGCCGGCTTCGGCGCCCGCAGCGGGGTCTTCGAGCGTCTTTGCGAGCGCGGCGGATTCATCGGCGGCCTTCTTGCCGATGTCTGCGCCGGCGAAGCGGGCCGCGAGGTCGTCGCAAAGGGTCTTGGCCTTGAAGAGGTGACACTTTTCCTTGAGCTTGGCGACTTCGGCGAATTCCTTTTCGCCGAGCTTGTTGATGGCGGCGATGGAGTCCTGGGCTTTCTTCTTCTTGTCGTCCTTCAGGCCTTCGGCGCCTTCGACGGCACGCGCCAGCCTCAAGCCCTCGGCAGTCTTCCCGGACTTGCCGAGCGCGTCCGCCTGTTTGAGCACGAGCGCCGACTGATCGCGGAGGAAGGCGGAGGTCCAGAGCGCGACGATGCCGGACTTGCCGCAGAGGACGACGGTGCCGCGGGCGAAGACGGGGCAGACGGGGCCGTCCTTGAGGATTTCGGCGGCGGGGCCTTCGGCGGTCCAGCGGCCGATCTCCTTGCCGTCGGCGAGATCGAGAACGGCGGCGCCGGTTTTCGTGCAGACGAGCGCGCGGCCGGCCTCCGCCATCACGATCACGGAGCGGTCGTTGCGGGTGTTCGCCGAGTTGCCGCCGACGAGCGGCGGAAGATACGGGGCCGTCATCGCCCCTTCCACCTTCGCGCGCCAGAGAATCTCCCCGTCCTCCTTCTCTTCCGCGCCCATCGCCACCAGCTCGCCCGACGCCGTGACCGCGACGAGCCGGTCCTTCCAGAGCCCCGGCGCCGGCACGATCTTCCCGAACGACCCCTTCCACAACTCCTTGCCCGTCCTGAGGTCGAGCGCGTGCACGTCGCCCTCGTCGTCGAACGCATAGACGCGTTTCGCACCGCTTACCAGGTGGCGGAACTTCCCCTCGACGAGCCAGAGCTGCGCGCCCTTCTGCCACTCGAACGCGTACAGGCCGTCTTTCGGCCCCGGCACGCCCTCGTAGCGCACGGCGCAGAGGCAGATCCCCTGCGCGATGTTCACCTCGTGGACCGCGATCGTCCCCTCGCCCTTCTTGATCTTCCAGACGTTGTTCCGCCAGAGGCTCGAGCCCGAGAGCTTGTGCGCCTCGATCAGCGGGAAGTCGGCGTCGGCCATGAGGTTGTTCACGTGCTCGACGATCTTGAGCTGGTGATCGACCGCGAGCGGGCCCCAGCGGTCGAGCCCGCACCAGCGCTTGTCCGAAAACGTCCGGCAGTCGTACGCGCCCAGCGCGTCGTCGATGTAGAGGACCTGCGTGTCCTCGAACACGGCGAGCCAGTTCCCCTGCGTCACGTCCTTCTGCGGCGTGAACCCGCCCCGGTACTCCCCCGCGAGCGCCCCCAGCGTCACAATCCACGGGTTCCGGAACCCCGACTGCATCCCCTGCCCGTTTCCTTCCGCCACACAATGCACGTGCACGTACCCGGCCGCGGCCACGGCGTTCGCCACATGAAGCGCCGGCGCCTCCGGCTTCCACGTCCACGCCACCATGAGCGGCAGTTCCAGCGCTTCCCCCGACACGAACGTCCGCCGCGCGTCGTGCCCGAACTGGGTCCAGTCGTCGCCGGGCGCCGCCAGCACCGGCGGCACGCCTTTCGGCACCGGCACGACGTTTCCTTTCTTGTCGCCGCCGTCCAGGTGCTGGATTTCCGGCTCGGGGGAAGGGCTGCCGCACGAGACGAGCGCGAGCGAAGCGGCGAGGGCGGCGAGCAGGCGCATGGAGGACCTCCTTGGAGATCAAGGGGACTATCATCGCCCGCTTTCCCGCGCAACCCGAGGAAAAGGTGAGGGAAACCCCCACTACCGACCCGCTGGATTCGCCGGACCAACCCGTCGCGACCTGCGGTAAAATCGCCGGTTCAGCCTCCTCTCCGAGCACACTCCCCTCCCCCCGATGATTCGTCGCTGCCCCAACTGCCAGTCGCCGATCGAAGCGCCTGAAGAGGAAGGCGTGCTGGTGACGTGCAGCTACTGCGACAAGATTTCGCGCACGTACAGCGGCGAGCTGTTCGCGCTGCGCGAGTGGGACGCGACCGCGGAGGCGGTGAAGAAGCAGCAGGCCGCGTCGCAGCCGGAGGCTCCTCCGGCCGAGGAGGCGGGGCCGGCCCCGGGGAAGTCTCCGGGCATGCGCCTGCCGAAGAAGGCGTGGAAGGCGCCGCCGCCGTCGGTGGCCGCGCCGCTGTTCCCGCCGGAGGATCCGGTGGCGGCGGCGCGCGCGATGTCGCCGAAGGAGGCGGAGCCGGAAGTCCCGCCGGTGCCGCTCGCCGTCCGTGTCCGCCCGCTGCTCAGGTTCGCGGGGCCCGCGGTCGCGGCGGTGGGACTGCTGGCCGTGGGGATGTTCGCGTGGTCGAAGATCGCGGCGGTGAAGGGCAAAGGCGAGGCCCGGCCCGCGGGCGGCGGCGCGCAGGGACCGCCGGTCGATCGGGAGGCGGCGCGCCGGGCGGCGCTGGCCGAGGCCGCGGCGGCCGCGGCGAGGAGGCTGGACAAAGGCGGCTCCTTCGAGGCCGCGGACGTGCCCGCGCTGGTCGAACTCCTCGCGCAGCCCGGCCTGCGCGCTCCCGCTTCCCTCGCGCTCGGAAACCTCGGCCCGGCCGCGGAGCCCGCCGTGCCCACGCTCCTCGCCCTGTTCGACGACCCCCGCGCGGGCCCGGCCGCCGTCGACGCCGCTTCCCGGATCGCCCCGCGTTCCCCAGAGGTGCGCGACGCGCTCGAAACGCTCCTGGGCGGCGAACTGAAGGGCGCCGACCCGGTCCCGGTCCGCCTCGCGGCCGTCGCCGCCTGCGACCGCCTGGGACCCGAGGGCGCCACGCCCCTCGGCGGCGGCCTCCGATCCGTTTCCCCCGAAGTCCGCGAAGCCAGCGTGAGGGCGCTCGTGAAGCTCGGCCCGCCGGCCCTGCACGCCGCCCTGTCGGCGCTTCATGTGAGCAGCAAGCCCGACACGCAGGCGGCGGGAATCGCGGTACTGGAAGGCCTCCGGGACATTCCGCTCTCGGACGCGTGGCGGCCGCTCTCGGACATCGGGATCCACCCGCCGGCCGACCGTGCGCTGTTCCGGCTTCTGCGCGGCATGGGTCCCGAGGTGATTCCCAGGATGCTCGAGACGCTCGACGCGCACGTGGACCGGCCGGGCGAGGACTGGTGGGAGGCGGCGCGGGAGTGCCTGGAGTCGTTCGGGGGAAGCGCGGTTCCGATCGTGCGGGATTGGCTCGAGGAGCACGCGATCGAGCGGCCGCGGCTGCGTGCGGCGGTGATGCGGGCGGCGGGGACGTGGGGGCGGGAAGCGCTGCCGTTCCTCGTGCCGGCGCTGACCGACGGCGATCCGGGCGTGCGGGGCGCGGCGGTCGAGTCGCTGGGGCAGATCGGGCCGCGGGCGGGCGAAGCGTGGGAGGCGCTGGAGAGCGGCGCCACGCAGGGCGTCCTGGACGACCGGGTAGCGGCCGCGGCCGTGCGGATTCGCGGAGCGGAGGCGGTTCCGCTGCTCGTGCAGCTGCTCCTGGCCACGGCGGAGCCGACGCGCCTCGCGGCGGCGCGCGAGCTGGGCGCGCTCGGCGCGGCCGCCGCGCCCGCGGTGCCCGACCTGGTTGCGCTCCTCGGCGACGCGGCCCTGCGCCCCGCGGCCTGCGCGGCGCTTGTCCAGATCGGCGACCCCGCGGTCGATGCCCTCGTGACCGCTCTTCAGCACGATGTCCCCGAAGTCCGCACCGCCGCGGCGGCCACGCTCGGGAAACTCGGGGCTCGCACGCCCGCCGTCGCGCCCGCGCTCGCGCAGGGCCTGGCCGATGAAGTCAAGGAACCGCGCGACGCGGCGCTGCGCGCGCTGATGGCGATGGGATCCGAAGGACGGACCGAGTTCGAGAAGGCGCTCCGGGGCCGAAGCCGCGCCGCGCGCACGCTCGCCGTCTGGGCCCTGGGCCAGCTCGGCCCCGCGGCGGCCGGGTCACTTCCCGCCCTCAGGGCCGCTCTGAAAGATGGGGACGACGCGTACCGGAAGTCCGTGGTCAAGGCGATGGCCCGGATGGGTCCGCCCGCAGTCGCGGAACTCGCGGCCCTCCTGAAGCACGAGCACGCCGGCGTCCGCGAATGGAGCGCGCAGGCCCTGGGCGAGCTGGGCGCCGACGCGGCCTCGGCACTTCCCGCCCTCAAGGCGGCGATGGAGGACAGGGAGCCGGCGGTGCAGGCCGCGGCGGAAGAAGCTGTGCGGAAACTGGAGGGGAAGTAGCAGAGGCGCTTCAGCGATTCGAGACTTTCAGCACCATGGTTTCACCTCATCAGAACCCGGAAACCCGTGTCCATCCCCTTCGCCCAGTCCGGCGCGCACCAGAGCGCGTGCGCACTGCGCGCGTGCGTCGGCTCGCTCGTGAAGCTCCCGCCCTTCCAGACGCGCGCGACGCCCTCTTCCGGGCCCGCCGGGTCGGTCTCGTCCCCGCGATAGGGGCCGTACCAGTCCTGGCACCACTCCCAGACGTTGCCGTGCATGTCGTACAGGCCCCAGGCGTTCGGCAGTTTCTTGCCGACGGGCTGTGTCTTCTTGCCGGAATTCGAAGCGAGCCAGGCGTGATCGGTGATCCTGGAAGGGTCGTCGCCGAAGCTCCACTTCGCGGCCGAGCCCGCGCGGCACGCGTACTCCCATTCGGCTTCCGTCGGGAGAGAAGCGGTCTTGCCCTTCAGCCGCGCGTTCAGTTTCGCCACGAACGCCTGACAGTCGTCCCAGCTGACGCGCTCCACGGGGCAGTTCGGGTCCTGGTTGGCCGAAGGATTCGTCCCCATGAGCGCGCCCCACTGCGCCTGCGTCACCTCGGTCGTCTGGAGCCAGAAGTCCTTCGTGAGCGTCACCTGACGGGCCTCGCGTTTCTCCTCGCCCTTCGTCCCCATCGTGAACGTCCCGGCCTTGACCTTCACGAAGTCCATGCGAACCGTCTTCGCGTCGTCGAGGAACACGGCCTCGGTCTCGGACGCGGACGGCTGCACCACGATCTCCCACGTCTGCCGCCCCGTCTGGCCCGAGCGCTGCGTGCCGTAGCACCACGCCTCGATCGTCACCGGGCTCCGCCCCGCCGCCGTGGGCGTCCCCGAGATTTCTCCCCGCCGCTCTTCCTCCCGGAACGCGAACGTCAGCCCGGCCGGCAGCGCGCCTGAGGCGATCTTCATGTCGCCGACCGGCGTCTCGGCATTCGAGGCGACGATGAACGTCGAGTACGGCTTCCCGACCGTCGCCTCCGGAAGCTGCGCCGGCGAGAACACGAGGTCCCCGTGAGGACCGGGAGTCGGGGAAGGGCACCCGGTGAGCGCCGCGGCCGCGAGGAGCACGAATGCACGCCGGGATCGGGACATGGTTGACGACCTTTCAATTCCGGAAGAGGAAGGGGATGGTAGTCCTCTCAACCGAAGACGTGCAAGCTGGAGCGCGAGATCGACTCGCCTGCATCCTTTCGGTCGCAGCGTCCAGGATGCCTCCCAGTGAAACGTCCGCGGTTGCGTCGGTTGCCGGCCCGGACGGTCCGCGGCAGCCTCGCTCGGCCCAGCAGTCGTAGCGGCAGCCGAGCCAGACGGAGTGGACGAGAAGCCCCGTTCAGAACCCCTGGATCTTCCAGTCCGCGCCTTCCTGGACCATGTTGATCGTCTCCTTCTCTTCTTCGCCGTTCTTCGGGTTCTTCATCGTGATGTCGATCTTCGCGGTCTTGCTCCCGGCCGGCGCGTCGACCTTCGCGATCTTCGCCACGGAGAACATCTCGAAGAGGTCGTTCCACATCCCGTCCTTCGCGGAGCCGTCCTTGATCGACTTGAATTCGCCTTCGCACTCCTTCGCGAAGCACTTCCCCACCAGCGCTTTGTCCTTCGCCGTGCAGGCCGCGATCATCGTCTTCATCGCGGCTTCGGCGCTCGAGAAGTCCTCTTTCGCCGACGTTCCCGACGGCGTGCCCGGTGTCGTGGTTTCTTCCTTTTTTCCGCAGGCGCTGAGGATGAGAAGGCAGGCAAGGCCTGCGAGCAGCGATTTCATGGGAGTTCCTTTCGCGAAGTGAGGTTGAAGGAGGTGCGAGAACATTCTTTTATCAGGCCGGCGGGCGGCGGTCCAGTTTCTGAGCCGCGCGCGCCGCTTCCGTCACGCGCACCACGAATTCCGTCTTGCCCGCGGTGTAAGCCTCGCGGTCGCGCGGCAGGCAGGACAGGAGGCGATCCCGCTCCTCGCGAAAGAGCTCCGGCCAGCGCGGGTCGTACCCGCGAAGCTCGATCTCCTCGCGGAGCACCCGGCGGACTTCTTCGTCCTGCGTTTCCATGAACTCGACTCTACCCTGTCCGTGCCCGGCGCCGGTGAAGTGCCTGATACAGGTCGCACGCCATCTGGAGATTCAGCCAGAACTCCGGCGATGTCCTCAGCACCTCGGAAAGGAGAACCGCGGTCTCGGCAGTCACTGCGCGCCTGCCATTGATGAGGGTGTCACGCGCTGGAGCGGAACCTTCATCTTCGTTGCCAGGGCGGTCTGCGTGATCCCGAGTGGCTTGAGAAACTCCTCGAGCAGGATCTCTCCGGGAGTGGTGGGCGGGCGGTTCCTGGGAATCATGCGATCCTCATCGATGGTCGTCCGTAATCTTCACCTCGCTCGCCTGCCCGTTTTCAAAGCGGAAGACGATTCGAAGCACTCTGGTCCCGAACCCTCCCGGGATGCGGATGATGCGCTCGTGAGGGCCTGAGGCGGTCTATTTCTTCCCGATCCGCCAGACGATGTGAGACCCGTCCGCCGTCTCCACAACGACCCCGGCGCCGGGCGCCAGGCCCTTGGCCGCTGCCTTGACCTTTTCGCCGAGCTTCTCGAGTCCAGCCGGATCCGCACTTCCTCCCGCGGCCCTGTCGGCCTCGTCGTCCCCCGCGGCAGCCGCCTCCGCCATCGTCTTCTCGCCCTTCTTCACCTGCGCCAGCCATTTCTCCGCGGTCGATTTCGCCGCGAGCTTCGTGCGCGCGGGGCCGCCCGCGGGTTTGAGCGCGAAGAACGCGTGGAAGAATTCCGGCGGCGCGGCGCCGGCGGGCACGGCCAGCGGGTGGTCGGGTTTCCGGGGAAGCGTCTTCTCGCCGCCCTTCGAGGCGGCGTCGAGGCAGTGGTTGAAGGCGTCGTTCGCGTAAACGGCGTCGGGGAGTTCGTGGTCGAGTTCGGTCACGACCCAGGTCGCGAACCCGTCGCCGCACTTACCGATGGCCTTCCTCCACTGCGGCAGCGCGACGTAGTTGCCGTCGCGCGTTCCGATGATGAAGACGCCGCGGCCGCCGGCGCACGCGTCGCCGCGCTCCCCCGGAGCCTCCGTGGCGGCGCAGGTGACGAGTCCGGCGAAGCGCGCGCGGGAGTTGCCGTAGGCGCGGCACGCGGCGGCGCCGCCCATCGAGAAGCCGAAAGCGAGAACGCGCGTTTTTTCGACGGGGTAGGTCGCGAGGACGTAGTCGAGCAGCTCGGGGATCCTCGGCACGTCCGCTTCAAGGTCCCACGCGCGCGCCCCCTGCTCCGAGCCGGTCGCCTGGAGGGCGCACCACACCTCGTCGCGGTGCGCGGCGATCGGGGCGCCGAACCGCAGGATGTCGTCGGGCTCGGTGTAGTTCCCGTGGAACGCCATCACCAGGCCCTTCGTTTTCGCGCCCTCCGCCGGAACGAGCACCTTCGCGACCGTCCCCGACTCCAGCGTCACGACGTCCCACTCGCCCTGCTTCGCCACCGATTTCGCCTTCGGCGCCTCCGCGAAGGCGCCGGCGGACAGGACGGCCAGCAGCGCGAACGATCGGGTGAGAGTCACGAAGAGTGATGCTATCCGGTTCGGAAACGGATGAAGCCCGAAAAAGCGCGTGCATGGTCGGAGCCGGTCTATTTCTTCCCGATCCGCCGGCGACCTCGGTCCCGCGCCGCTTATGGCTTCTGGCTTATGGCTTATGGCGCGCGGATCGCGCGCAATCCCCCCGACTCCCAATCGCCCTTGCACGCGCGATCCCCTCGGGACAATAATCCCCCTCCCATGACTCCGAAAGACGCCGACAAGGAACGAGAGACCTTCAAGCGGATCCACAGCGACCTCGTCGACGACTTCGACGAAGAGCTCGAGCTGGAGAGCGAGGACTACGAGCCCGCGGGCGTTCCGGCCCAGGGGATCTCCGAGGCCGAACGCGTCCTCCGGCGCCGCTACTTCAAGGAGCTCTTCCGCCTCCAGTCCGAGCTGATCAAGATGCAGGACTGGATCGTGCACAAGGGGATGAAGCTGGTCATCCTGTTCGAGGGACGCGACGCGGCGGGCAAGGGGGGCGTGATCAAGCGGATCACGCAGCGCCTGAACCCGCGCATGCTGCGCGTGGCGGCCCTTCCCGCCCCGACGGAACGCGAGCGCTCGCAGTGGTATTTCCAGCGCTACGTGCCGCACCTGCCCGCGAAGGGCGAAATGGTGCTGTTCGACCGGAGCTGGTACAACCGCGCGGGCGTCGAGAAGGTCATGGGTTTCTGCACGGCCGCCGAACTGGAGGAGTTCTACAGGTCGGTGCCGGAGTTCGAGAAGATGCTGGTCCGCTCGGGCATCCAGATCATCAAGTACTGGTTCTCGATCAGCGACGAGGAGCAGGAATTCCGGTTCATGTGCCGGACGCAGGACCCGATGAAGCAGTGGAAGCTCTCCTCGATGGACCTCGAGTCCCGCCGCCGCTGGGAGGACTACACCAAGGCGAAGGAGCTCATGCTCGAGCGCACGCACATCCCCGAGGCACGCTGGTGGGTCGTGCCGGCGAACGACAAGAAACGCGCGCGGCTGAACTGCATCCACCACCTGCTCGCGCAGGTCAAGTACCAGGAGGTACCGCACACGCCGCTGGCGCTTCCGAAGCGCGTGCACCGGGAGGACTATCACCGCAATCCCGTGCCGAAGGAAATGATCATCCCGGCGGTTTATTAGCCGGCATCCGGCGTTGAGCTTCTAGTCTCCCAAAACCACCCGATGCGACACCCTCACCGTCCCCGACCGCGTATTGACCACCATCACATCCAGTTCGCCGGCGAATCCGAACGGGGAGGTCTTTGACCACTCCCGGATTCCCTGGATCTCGACCGCGCGTTCGCCGCGGACGGCGCGGAGTCCCCACCACGCCGGGTCCATGGCGCCCTTCTTCCAGAACTTCCGGTAAACGACCTCGAGGCCGCTTTCGGGAATCAGGGGGGCGCCGATCGTGACCCGGACCTCGGCGAGTCCCCCGTTCTGGAGGAGGTCTTCGAGCCGTGACGTCCACGGCCGGATCGCGTCCAGGATCCCGTCCAGGTCCCAGGCTGCGTCCGGCGGGTAGGAGATCTGCAGCTTTCCCACCGTCCGGTTCCGGATGCGTTCCCGGTGCACGACGGCCGTAAGCGGGGCCGGCGGCCACGGCGGGACCAGGCGCCATTCGGCCTCGTGGTGCGGCAGGACGACGATCTCCCAGCGCTCGCCGCAGGAGCGGCAGCCGAAGCGGGTCCTCGCCTTGTTGACGGGCACGAAGATCCCGCTGCTCTCCGCCGCGACGAGGAACTCATCGGCCTCCGGGACCGACCGGAAATGTCGGGCGGGGAATTCACCGTGGCAGCGGCAACCGGTCATGCGGGCATTGTAATCGTACCGCCACCCGGCCTGTCCGTACCCGGGCGCCCGGGCGCTATGGTCTAATGCTCACGCATGTGGAACCGGATCCTTCTCGGACTCCTGATTTCCTCCCTCACCGTCCACGCCGGACCGCCGCGGGTCACGCCGATGACGGAGTCGGCGGGACTCGAGGCGATTCCTGTGAAGGGCAGCCCGGGGAAGCTCCGCTACCTGGCGCGCTCGATTTCGGCCGTGGCGCTCTCGCCGGACGGCGGAAGACTCGCCGTCGGAATGATGGACTCGGGCGGCGGCGGGATCGGCGCTTCCTCGGCGAAATTCGTCGCGGTGCTGATCTGGGACGTCACGGCGGCGAAGGTCGTTTCGTCGATCCCCGTGGACGGCGTCCCGAGCGACGTGTTCTGGATGGCCGACGGCACGCTCTGGGCGACCGAGTCGATGAACTCGAAGATCCGGAGGATCGACATCGAGAAAGGGGCCGTCGCCGAGTCGCGGACGCTCCGTGCGGACGAGCACCATCGGATCTTCGGCTGGTCCAGCCGCGTCATCCTCTCCCCGGAAGGCAAGCGCGCGATAGTCGCGGGCTTCGACCCCTCCCCTTCCCTCTACGAACTCCCCGACTGGAAACTCACGGGCCCGCTGACCGACGTGGAGGGGATGGGGCCCTGGGACGGCACCTGGTCCCGCGACGGCAAGTCCTGGTTCGCGTCCACGATCAAGCCTGACGTTCTCTACCGCTGGGACATCGCGACGCGCGAGGTAAAACGACTGGGCCCGGGGATCGGGCCGGTGGAAGGGCCGGACGGGCGCGTCTGGGCGATCACGGAGGACCATCTCGCGTTCGGGCCGGTGGAGCCGAAGCAGGAGGAGAAGCGGGAGTGGTACCGGACGGACGACTCGAAGTTCACGCTCGCGAGGTTCAGTCCGGACGGCGCGTTCGTGGCGCTGGGCCGCGAGGACGGCAACGTCGTCGTCGTGGACGCGGCATCCGGCGCATGGTTCACGGCGTTTTTCCACGTCGGCATCCCGGGAAAGTCGGACGCCGTCAGCTGCCTCCTCTGGGCGCCGGACGGGTCGTGGATCGCGGCAGGGCGGGTCGACGGATCGTCAGATCTGCTCAGGCCCGAGGTGCCGGAGCAGAAGTGACAGGCTCCGCAGGGGGAAGACGGATCGCGAGGCGGCCGGCTCCGGACGACCGTTTCGTTCCCCGTTATTCGTTACTCGTTTCTGGTTGCCGGGCCTCCGCATCCGGTAAGCCGGTGGCGCAGGCCGCTTAGTTTTCCGCCACGACGATCACCCGGTCTTCTGCCCCGAGCGTGACTTTCTCCGACTTGTCCGGATTCACGACCACGCCGTAGGAGCGGGAGGCATCGCGCCGCAGCGCCGCCGTCTTGTAGCCGGTGGCGATCTCGCCGCGTCGGCGGGCGGCGGCGACGACGGTGTGGAACGTGACGGTCTGTCCAGGAGCGACGTAGTTGGTCGCGGGCTTGACGTAGATTTCCGAGCCTTCGGGGTCGAACAGGTCCGTGAGAACCGCGTGCAGCTCCTTGTTCTCGGAAATCTGGGAGAGCATGAGGCTGACAAGCTTGTGGCTGACGATGAAGTCGTCGGCCTTCGTGACTTCGGCCAGCGCCCGGTTGCGCACGTCGAAAATCTCGCTCACGATCGAGAATTCGCACTTGAGCTGCTCAGCCATGTCGCGGAGGTGGAGCAGCGTGACCAGCACGCGGCAGTCCGCCTTCTGCTGGTCGAGGGAGTCGCTGCAGAGAATGATGATGTGGTCGAAGGAGCGGGGACCGACTTCCTCGATCGTCCGCCGGTCGGTCGTGTCGCCGATCGTGTACTCCCAGGTGACGTTTTTCAGCCCCGCGCACTGGCGCTCCAATTCCGCGCGGCCGCCCTGGAACTCCGCGAGGACCCGGACCGTGGAACCGGCAGCCACGTAGGCGTCGAGCCCCGCCACGATGCCCGGCGCGCGCCAGTTCCACCCCAGGACGAGCGTGCGCTCGGGACCGGCCGGCGGAATCGCCCCCGTCCGGATCGCGGATTCCGTGATGTCGAAATCGGCTTTCCCGGACATCCGGATCGTGTCGTCGTCCTCCGAGATCGCAATGACGCGGTCGCCCGCGGCGATGACCGAGTCCATCGGCGGATTGAGCTGCACCGTCCCGCCCGCGCGACATCGAATTGTCGAAGGCATAACGGAGGCGCTGACGGAAGGTGACGCGTCTCAAAGAGGTCTCCCGTTATGGAAGTGGGCAGTCTAGCCAGGCGCCTCCACGCGAGACCAGGCAAGATTCGATGCGCCGGAGCGGGTCGATCGGGCAGAATCCCGGGAATGCGCAACCTCCCGCTGGCCCTGGCCCTGGCCCTCCTGGCCCTGGCCGGTTGCGCGGGCGAACCGGTTCCTCTCCGGGCGCCTCCCGCCGCACCTTCCGGCGAGTTCACGACGCTCAGCTACAACGTAGCGGGCCTGCCGCAGGAGATTTCGAAGGTCCGGCCGAAGGAGCACATTCCGCTGATCGGCCCGCTCCTCAACGGTTACGACATCGTGCTGACTCAGGAGGACTTCGACTGGTGGCGGCCGGGGCTGGACAAGTTCGATTTCGCGCACTACCACGCGCGGCTGCGCGCGGCGGCCGATCACCCCTGGTCCAGCGGTCGTCACCCGGGACCCCAGGCGGTCGGGCTGCACGCGCCGACGCAGCGCCCGTCGCTCATGGTCGGCGACGGCCTCGGCCTGCTGTCGCGGTTTCCGTTCGACGACTTCCGGCGCGTTCCCTGGCGGACGTTCGGGGAGGGCGGGGCGGACGGCCTCGCGATGAAAGGTTTCGCGATGGCGCGCGTGGGTGTGGCCGAGGGAGTCACCGTCGACGTCTACACCCTTCATGCCGACGCCGGCGCCGCCCCCGCCGACGACGCGGCGCGACGGGCCGGATTCGAACAGCTCGCGGCCTGGATGGAGGAGCGTTCCGCGGGCCGGGCCGTGATCCTGGGCGGCGATACGAACCTCCACACGCGTCCGGAGAGCGCGGACGCGCGGATCTGGTCCGCCTTCCTCGTCCGCACGGGCCTCACCGACGTCTGCGACACACTCGACTCCGGCGACCGGACGCGGATCGACAAGTTCGCATTCCGCGCCGGCGATGGCGTCGACCTCCGGCCCGTGAGCGAAGCCTTCGAATCGGAGCGGTTCCGGGACGCGGACGGAAACCCGCTCAGCGACCATGAGGCGCTGGCCGTCCGCTGGCGCTGGAAGCTCCTCGTTGATGAACTCTCCCCCGCCGTCAAGTAGGATGGGGACCCGAGAATCCACACCCGAGGTCGAATTCCTCTGCGATGAACCGCTCCACACTCGATTCCTTCGACGCCCTCTTCCTCTCCACGGGCCAGCGCCTGGGCCATTTCTCCGCCAAAGAGGCCGGCGATGCCGCGGAGGCGGCCGCAAAACTCGACCGGTCGGGGCACCCCGTGCCGATCGAAACCCTCGCGACATCGCTCGGCCTCGCGGCGGACGACGCCGTCGCCGCGATCGTCGAGGCGATGGCGGCCGGCGAGTACCTGTGCGCAGGCTGCGGCACGCCGATCGCGGGAAGAGCGATCGTCCGGCGGCGGAGCGTCGCGTGTCCGAAGTGCGGCGAGTCGGGGGTGGAGCGCGCGTCGCGAACGGTGTCGAAGACGCCTGCGGTCCGGGACCGGAAAACGGCTCCGGAGGAATCGGGCGCGTCGAAGCTGACCGGCCTCGCGCTGGCGGCCCTCCGGCGCCTGACCTTTCCCGACGAGCCGGAGGCGAAGCCCGAACCCGGAGATCCGTTCATGGGCAAGGCGTTCGGCCGGTACCGCATCCAGGGCCTCCTCGGCATCGGCGGCTGGGGCAACGTCTACCTCGCGGAGTCGGAGGAGCGACTGTTCGCGCTCAAGATCCTCCGCCTCGAGCTCGGACAGTCCACCGAGCACCTGGACCGGTTTCTCACGGAAGCGCGGATCACGGCGTCGCTCGAACACGGGGTGATCCGACGGACCGTGGACATCGGGAAGCACCACGGTCAGCACTACATGGCGATGGAGTACGTGGACGGGCTCAGCCTGCACGCGCTGGTCATGAAGAACGGCCCCTTCCCCCCCGCGCTTTCCGTGCAGATCTCCTCGCGCCTCGCCGACGCGCTCCAGTTCGCTTCGCGCCACGGGGTGGTGCACCGTGACATCAAGCCGCGCAACGTGCTCGTCGCGCGCGCGGGGGAGGTCAAGCTCACGGACTTCGGTCTCGCGCGGATGCTGCTCGACGGCTCGGGCATGACCGGCACGGGTGCGGTGATGGGCACGCCGGAATTCATGAGCCCCGAACAGTTCGACGGCGCGCGCGTCGACCGCCGCTCGGACATCTACGCGCTCGGCTGCACGCTGTTCTTCATGCTCACCGGGCGCCCGCCGTTCGAGGGCACCGACTTCGCCACGCTCATGCGCCTCCACAAGACCGCCACGCCGCCCTCGCCGCTCCGATTCAACCGCGACATCCCCCTTCCCCTCTGCTCCGCCCTGTCGCGCATGCTGGAAAAGAAGCCGTCCGCGCGGTTCCAGGATTACGGCGAGATCCTGGAAGCGTTCACCGGCACGTCGGAAAAGGCCGGCGCTTCGGCGGAGGGGCTCGAGGAGCAGTGGATGGACGAGGAGCGCGTGAAGCGGTGCATGGAGGTCCAGGCTGTATTCACGGCGGAGAACATGGCGCCGCCTCCGCGGTGGCACGTGCTCGCCGGCCTCGGTTACGCCAGCGGAGACGAGTCCGACTTCGACGACGATTTCTTCGACCAGCCCGTCGTGCTCCGCTGCGGCCGCTGCGCGCGCTCGTTCCGGTTCACGCCGCCTCTCAAGAGCGCATTCGGGTGCCCTTCGTGCGGCGGCGTCGACCTCGAACATCGCGGGTTTTCCATCGGATTGCACGCGTGCTACCTGTTCCTCCGCACCGACGACGCGCGCTCCGGCCTCGAAGGCGCGGGCGACGACCTCGTCCGCGTCGCCGACATGGTCGCCCGCGGCGGCACGCACGGCGTCGTCCTCGACTTCAGCGCCTGCGCGGGCTTCCCGAACGAGATCATGGGCCCGCTTCTCCGCCTGCGCGAAGTATTGACCTCCGACCGCGTCGCCCCCGCCCTCCTCGCTTCCCCGCGCGGCCTGAAACAGATCAAGGAGCGCGGCCTCCAGGAGTTCTTCCTGGCGTTCGCTTCCGAGAAGGACGTCCTCGCCCACATCGACGCCGCAGGCCTCTGCCCGCACCTGCGGTATTTCCTCTGCGCCGTGCGCGGCCAGCTCACCGAGCAGGAGGAGCAGGTCGCGCAGAACCTCGCGCTCAGCACCCGCTCCTGCATCGACCGCGCGGGCTTCGAGGCCTTCTACCCGCAGGTGCGCGATGCGCTTCGGAAGAACGACGCCCGCGCCGCGCGCGCCGCGTGCGCGGCGCTCGTGCGGCGGCTCGCGAAGGCGCCGTGCCTGCAGGCGGCGGCGAAGAAGGCGCGCGATTTCGCGGAGGACGCGATACGGCTTTCGCTCGAGCGCGCCGCGCAGGCTCATTTCGCCCGCGGGCGCATCGACCGCGCGCGCGTCGCGGCGCGCGAAACGCTCGCCGCCTTCCCCGACTCCCCCGCCGCCGCCGAGATCCTGGCGCAGATCGCGCTGCGCGAGGGCCGCCCCTCGGAGGCCGCCGGCCATTTCGAGGCCGCCGCGCGCGACGCCAAAGCCCCCGCCGAATACCGCCTGAGCGAAGCCGCCGCCCTCCAGCGCGCCGGCGACGCCCCCGGCGCCCTCCAGTGCCTCGACGCCATCCTCGCCGAGGACCCTTCACATTTCCGCGCCTGGCAGTTCAAAGGCACCCTTCATTTCGGCCGCGGCGAATTCGAAGACGCCCGCGAAGCCTTCTCGCGCGCCCTCGAACTCCAGCCCGCCAGCGCCGACGTCCTCCTCTGGCGCGGCCGCACGAACCACCGCCTGAACCTCCTCCAGGACAGCCTGCGCGACTTCGTCCACGCCAACCGCGCCGAACCCCGCCGCCCCCGCACCCTCGCCAACTGCGGCGCCATCTGCGCCCGCCTCGGCCGCCACAAGGAGGCGATCGCTTTCCTGAAAAGCGCCATCCACCTCAACCCCGCCCTCTCCGGCCCCCGCTACAACCTCGCCTGCGCCCTCGCGGCGTCGGGGGAATCGGAAGCGGCGCTCGAGGCGCTGCGGGACGCGGTCGGCGCAGGCTGGGCCAACCGCCAGCTCGCGGACCGCGACGTGCTGCTCAAGTCGCTCCGGGAGGACGCGACCTTGAAGACCGAATTCGACGCGATCCTGGACAGCATGGCGGCGGACGGGGAAACAGAGGAGTATTGAGAGCGCGACGGGCACATCGAAGGGTGGAGGTTCTTCGCTTCAAAGCTGAAAGCGCTCAAGAACCGCTGACGTCCACGACGGAGCGGGAGAGCGCCCTCAGCATTTCAAGTCCCAGCCCCCATCCTACGGACGGTGCGGCATCGGGGGTCTGGGCGGCATCGGGGGCCTTGGAGGCCGAGGTGGCAGTGGCGCCCTCACACGGACGCGCACCGGTGCGGGTTCGACGTGGACACGATGGTAGTACCCATGATGGTAGTAATGGCCGTGTCCGTAGCCGTGGACCACGCAGCCGGAAAACATCACCACCGGCAGGCCCAGGATGAAAACGATCAGCAGAAGCCTTCTCATGATTCCTCCTTTCCCGTCCTGGGACGGGGGCTCCGCTACTGTCTGTATAACGCTCTCAGCGAGAGGTTTAGTCCCGAGTCGGGAGGGGGCCGTCGGATAAGATCCAGGCATGAGCCGTCGCGAAGCGATGCTCGCCGCCGTCCTCCTCGCCGCTGTCGTGGCCGCGCTGCTCCTGGCGCGGAAGCGCGGCGAAGAGCGGGCTGAAGCGCGTGCGTCGGGCGTGGCACGCCAGGCGGGGCCGCCCTCGGAGTCTCCGGCGCCGCGGGCGGCGGGGGGCAATCCGGGAGACGACCCTCTCGGGACCAAGCCTGAGCCCCGCCGCCGCGGACTCTGGCGACTGGAACCCGAAGAAGCTGCGCGACTTGGCGCCTCGAATCTCCCGCATCCGTGGACGGACTACCTGGATCTGCGCGAGGAAGTTTTCGCCGCATGGGCCGGGAAGCGCCTGGAACTCGACCTCAAGGACACGCCCTTCACAGACTTGCCCGCCATTCTCGGCGCCGCGACCGGCCTCGTCCTGCGGATCGATCCCGGAGTCCTCGGCGACGGACCCGCGACCCTCCGCGGCTCCTTCACCGCCGTCGAAGCCCTCCGGGCCATCGCCCGCGCCCGCTACGTCCGATTCACCGTGGGGACCGACGGAATCGCCTGCCTGGCGCCGCTCGATTCGCCCGCGGAAACCGAGCCGGCTTTCGCGGCGGAACTGATGGTCTGGGACCGCGCCGTCTGGCGCCGGGAGACCGAGGCGCCCGATCCGGAGGAGGAGAAGGAGGCGGCGGCCGTGCGGAAGCGGCTTCAGGATCCCGAGAAGCACGGCGTGGAGATCGTGAGGCAGCCTTTGCGGGCAGCTCTCTGGAAAATCTCGGAAATCTACGGCGTGGAATTCGACTATCCGCATATCCGCTCCGACCGCGGGCCGCTCTGGGAGGAGGAGGTGACGTTCGTTAGCGAGGGCGCGACACTCCGGGAGGCGCTGAAGGCGATCCTGACCCCCCATCGTTACGCCTTCCGGGTCAGCAGCTACGGGCTCGAGCTCACGATCACCGACGAGATCCGGGACGACCCGGAAATCGAGGACTGGGCGGAGACCGAACTCAAGCGGCGCCGGGCAGGAATCGCGAAGGTGCGCGAGGTGCGCGTCCGGCTGGACGGCTGTCCGCTCGCCGCCGGGGACATCGTCGCGGAATGCGCGCGGCAGGGCGGCTTCCCATGCCGCCTCGATCCGCGCCTCGGGGCATCGCCGACCCGCTGGAAAGCGGTGGAGGCGGAGATGGCGCTGGGCGCCGTGCTGGACGAGGCGGCGGCGGGGACCGGCGGCGCCTGGGAGCTGCGCCGCGCCGGCTGGCCGGAGGCCGGGGAATACGAGAGCGCCGGATGGGTGCTGTGGTTCTACGCGACGCCGTCCCCGACGAAGTGAGAGCGCGTGAAGAATTCGAGCGCCTGCGGCGGTCGGACCTCGCTTCGCGACGCCGCCCAAATGCGGGCGGCGTCGCTGCGCTCGCCCCGACCGCTCGCCGTCGCTCGCCTTCTTCACGCGCTCTGGGAACAGCGCTCGTGAGACCGGGCTCTCGGAGCTGCCGGTCATGGGGTCAGTGCGAGCAGCCTGCTCGAGCTGGACGTTGTAGGCGGGACGGAACCCGCCGTCTCCCATCTTCATGACGCGGGCTTCGGGATCGGTGGACGAGACGCGGGCCTCGGGACGCTTGCCTTCGGGCTTGTTCTCGCGCACTTTCGGAAGTTCTTCGAGGGCTTTGTCGATATCCGGGGGGACGTGCACGTCGATCTCGTCGACACCGCGACCGGCGACGTCGTGGAGACCTGCTCGGGCCACACGTACAGCGTCCGCGACGCCGAATTCGGCCGCGACGGCCGGCGCTTCGTCACCGCCAGCCAGGACACGACCGCCGCCGTGTGGGACACCGAGCCCGGAAGCGAACTCCCGCGGATCCCTGCCCCGCGCGACGGCGACCGCGTCTTCGAACTGGACGCCGGCCGGCGCCTGATCCTGTTCATGCCGGCCCGCACAAACCGGCTTGCCGTCGCGGACGCCGCCACCGGCGCCACCCTGCGAACGCTGGTCGAAGAAGGCCGGCGGGAACTCCGCGGCCTCTTCCTTGAAGACGGCAACGTCGCCGCCTGAGATGACACCGCCGGCTCTCCCCGGATCCTCGACGGCCGCACGGGGCAGGTCCTGAAGACGCTCGATTCCCCCGCCGGCGCGTGCGCGGGCCTCATCCGGATTGGCGGCTTCCTCGGCGGCCGCTTTCGCCCCGGCGGACCCGACGTCTACCGGGTCTGGACCGTCGCCGGCGAAATCGCCGGCACCGTCACCGTCGAGGAGGATGCCCCGCGCTGGGCCATCTCCCCCGACGGCACCCTCCTCCTCCTCGCCTGCAACGCCACCGGCTACGCCGCACTGTACGACGTTCGCGCGGGCCGCCCCATCCGGCGGTTCGTCGGCCACAGTGGCGCCGTCCTCGCCGCTGCGTTCGCGGGGGACGGCTCGCGCTGCCTCACTACCGCCGTCGACACCACCTGCCGCCGCTGGGAGACCGCGACCGGCCGCCAGATCGCCACCCTCCCCTGGCCGCGCCTCGAAGCCCTCCGCGTTTCGCCCAGCCCCGACGGCAGCCTCGCCCGCGAATGGGCCCGCCTCCACCCCTCCGCCATCGCACGGACCCGCGCCGCCGAAATCGCCCTCCGCGAACGCCACTTCCAGGACGCCGCCGACGCCTCGCGCCAGGCCCTCGCCGTCTACCCGCGACACCTGCACGCCCTTTTCACTCTCGCCCGGGCCGCCTCCGGCCTGGCCGCCGCGCAGGCGGGCGGAAACGGCCGCGGCGCGGCCTGAATGAGGCGGAAGTCCTCGGGAGCCGCCGGGAGGCCTTCAAGCAGTGCGAATCGCTACTTCTTCTCCGTCAGGTCCTTCCACTCCAGCCGCGCCGCGCCCAGCACCTTCTTCGTCTCCGGATCGCGCGCCACGACGGCGAGGTAGACGCTCTCGACCTTCCAGTCCTTCCCCGCCGGGACCTCGAACGCGACCTTCCCGTCCTTGTCCGGCACGACCGGCTTCGAGAGATACCGCACGACCGCGAACTCCGTCACCGTCCGTCCCTTCAGCTCCCCAGCCTTGATCTCGGTCGTCAGCCCGTTCTCCGCCGCCGCGATCGTCACCTCGATCGGCTGTTTCTCGTCCTGCGTCACCTCGATCGTCGCCTCGACGACCGCCCCCGTCGCCGACCGATTCCCCGACGCCTCGATCCGCGCGACTGCCGCAACGTTGCCGTCCTCCTCGATCTTCTTCGCGGCCTGCTTCAGGCTCGGCGTATGCATCGCGCCGCCCACCACCACCATCGGCGTGTACATCCCGGTCAGCGCGAACGGCTTCGCGTACGCCTTCTGAGCCTCCGTCATCTGCTTCGAGCCGAACGGATCCTTCCATCCCAGCTTGTCCCAGTAGTCCACGTGGTACGCGAGCGCGATCGCGTTCTCGAATCCCTTCTCGCGCCGAGCGACCTTGCCGAGGAACTCCTCGGCGGGCGGGCAGGATTCTCAGCCCTGGCTTGTGAAAAGTTCGACGAGCACGGGCATACCGGCAGGGGGTTTCGGCTCCTCGGCGGCGGCCGGAGCGAGGAGGAGCGGCGTGAGGACGAGGAGCGAGGAGAGGCGTAGATTCACGGGCGGCTCATGGATGTGGGGAAGAGCGAAGATTGTAAGCGAAGTTCGGTAATTCACTTCCAACCTGTCGTGACCCTGATGGCGAATTCCGTCAGGGCTCAAAACGGCCGCCCCGGCGGGCCCCCCTCCTCGAGAGGTCGACCCGCCGGGGCGACGATTGACCACGTCTAACGGTGCGGCATCGGAGGCTTCGGAGGCTTCGGAGGCCTCGGCGGTCCGGGCCGGCTGTAGTGCCGGTCGTGGTAGTAACCGCCCGGGACGATGATGCAGCCGGACAGCACCGGCAAGCTCACGATGACCGCGATCTGCAGGAGCTTCTTCATGACTTCTCCTTTCCCGTGTTGAAAACGGGCGCTCTGCGGCTATCTGTTGAAACGCGGGGAGAGCCGGGAATAGTCCCTCGCTACAATCGAACTCATGCCCAGCCAGGATCCCTCACCGGTCGGCCTCCACCCGCGCGCCCGCGCTCTCGTGACCCCCCGCGGCCGCGCCACGCCCGATGGCGAGGTGCTGCCGATCGAGATGCTGCTCGAACCCTACGTCGAGGCCGGGTCTCCCGGCGCGATCCGGATTTCGGGCGGGCGGGGAAGCGGCCGGAGCACGGCGCTGGTGCACCTCGAGGCGGTATTCGGTAAACGAAAGGGAGTCCTGTACCTCACGATCTCCTCCTGCAGGTGGCCTCCGTGCTCAAAGCCCAGTTGGCCTCCGCGACCCAGCTGCGCGACATCCTCGCATCGGGGGACTGCGACGCCCACCCCACGGCGGCCGGCCTGATGCTCGCCCTCCATCCCTCCTGGCGACCGGCCGGGCGACCCCTTCCCCGCCTGACAGGAGCCCCGCTCGCCCGCGCCCGGTGGAAGAAGCTCGATCTCAGAGTTTGTGAAAAAATCGGCCTGGGATGCTCCGTCGGCCGGCAGGGAGACCCACGGTCGGCAGAACTGGACGAGCCGACCGACTCCGCCCCCCAGTCCGATTTTCTCACAAACTCTGGGGGGCAAAGCACTTCCAG
>JACPRD010000124.1 GCA_016190145.1 Planctomycetota bacterium
CCCCGTCCCCCCCGTCCGGCCCCCCCTTCGCAATGAACTTCAGGTGCAGAAACGAAACGCACCCGCGGCCGCCGTCGCCGCCCTTCACGAAAAGGTTGAGCTGGTCGCGGAACATGGGGGTTTCCGGAGACGAAGCGACCCCGCCCGGAGGCGGGGTCGGGGGGCTGTCGGGACGGGGCCTTCTCTTAGAGCACGATGTCCTTAACGCGCACCAGCGTCTGCGGCTGCCGGTGCCCTTTCTTCCGGCGGTAGTTGTCGGTGCGGTCGAACTTCGTGAAGCGCACCTTCTTGCCTTTCTGCTCTTTCAGGATCTCAAGCACGACCTTGGCGCCCTTGACGGTCGGCGTGCCGATCTTGACGTCGGCGCCGTCGGCGGCGAACAGCACGTCGGCGACGTCGAGGCTGGTGCCGGGCTTGGCCGCGAGCCGGTCGATGGCGAAGATCTCGCCCTTTTCGGCGCGGACCTGGTGGTTTCCGAGGCGGATGATGGCGTACATGGCTGGGCTCTCCGTGCTGTCAGAAGGGTCGCGAAGTATAGAGAGGAGGATGGCGAATGGCAAGAGGCTTTCGCGCGTCGTGTCTCGTGCCTCGTCTCCCGTTCAAATGGCTGGACGTCGTGGAGAGACCGGTTCGGCAGCGACCGCGGTAGGATCGGGTCCGTCTGCCACAAGGAGGGCGCGATGCTCCATCTGATCTTCATAGGCATTCTCCTCTGCCGTCCGCCGGAGGGGGCGACGATCGCGGAATTGGCGGAGAAACTGGGAAGCGACGACGCGCGGGTCCGCGCCGAGGCGCGCGACGAACTGCTCCGGCGCGGGGAGTCTGCGCTTCCAGGGATCCGGGAGGCCCTCGGCGGGGACCTGGATCCGGTCGCAACGTCTCTCCTTGCGGAGATTGCGGAGAGGATCGAGATCCGGGCGAAGGAAGGGAAGCTCATCGAGAGCCTGAGCCCGGCCTTCCGCAAGGCGGCTCCCGGGGTTGCGGAGCGGCTCGTGGAAGCCGGCTTTGCCGATCTGGGGAGTGCACTGCGCTGGCTCCGCTTAAACACCGGACGCCTCGACAAATGCACGCAGGCGGACCGCATCGTGGTCTCCCGGCTGGCGCTGGGGGCGCTGGCTCGACATCGGGGCGAGCCGCGCTGGGGCACCGTCATCGGGGAGGTCGTGCGCGGATTCCAGGCGGATCCCGATCTTTTCTACGACGAACTTCGGCCGTTGGTGGATCATCCGGACGATGAACTTTGCCGCTGGGTCCTCGATGAAATCCGCAAGGTGCGTCGCCCGGAACGCGCGGCGGACATGCTCGCGCTCCTCGGCGGGACTCCGGGGGAAAGAGCGGCCGCTTCGAGGGCGCTGGGAAACATGCCCGCAGGCGCGCACTCGGCAGCGATCGCCGAGGCGTTGAAGCGCGTCGGGCCGAAAGCCGAGGCCGGCCTTCTGCGGGCGCTTCGGAGGACAGGCGAGGCCGGATACGCGGAGGCCGTTCTCGACTGCGCCGACAGTGGCGACCCGGAGGTCCGTCAGGAGGCTCTGGCCGCACTTTTCAGGCTGGATCCGTACCGGGGGTTGCCGAAGATCCTGGCCGCACTTGGTGATCCGGACGAGAAGGTACTCAGCCGGATCGTCCTTGTGGCTGCGGAGACGCACGACGCCGGGATCCAGGCGAAGGTGGAGAGCGTATGGCGCGATGCGAAGACTCCCGGGCTGCGCCAAAACGCGCTGTACACGCTCGCCGGGTATCGGGGCGAACGCGCCGTGCGCGCCGTGCTCGAGGCGCTCACCGGGGAGGACGACGGTCAGCGCATCGGCGCGGCCGCTGCGGCCGCGATGCTGAAGGACGAACGGGTCACGGACGCCTTGCGGAAGGCGCTGGACGACGTCAATCCCGCGGTCGCCGCAAACGCCGCGATGTCGCTCGCATGGCACACGACGGGCGTCAGGCTGGAGAAGGTCCGGTCCCTTCTGGAGAGCGCCGTCCCGTACGTCCGGGCTTCGGCTCTCCTGGCGCTCGCGCGGCTACCGGACCCTGCAGCGGAAAAGCGCATTGTCGAGCTCCTTTCGGATCCGGATTCCTACGTGCGGTTTCGCGCGACGGAGACGGCAGGCGAATTGAGACTGGCGTCCGCCAGGGCGGCGTTGCTCCCGCGACTCCGGGATCCCGAGCCGCTCGTGCGTCTGATGGCGGCCCTCGCACTCTCCAGAATCGGCGAGAAGTCCGCGGTCCCCGTCCTCGCGGACATGCTCGATACCGATCTTCGCGCGCAGATCCTGCCACGATGGCCGGAGCTCGCAGCTCCTTCGCTCGAGAAGATCCTGTCGGTGTCCGTCGTCCGCGTCAACCCCGCCAGACCCGGCCGCGTCCGCGACCTCGTCGCGACCCTCACCGCGGCACTCAAAGACAGCGGTGTCGCGGTCCACGACGGACTTCCGGACTTCCTCCTCGAACAGCCCGTCGAGTGGCACGGCGGCGGCCTGCCTCCGGACGTCATCCCGGTTTCCCACCTCCTCTGGACTCTCTACGACTCGTGCTGCAAGGACTTCGGCTGGTTCGCCGACGAGTCCGGCCTCCACCTTCTCACCGACGCGGAAACCTGCCGTCGCTGGAAGGAGTGGGCGAAGTCCCGTTGAGCGTCTGAAAAGAAGTCGAGCTCCGTCGCGGTGGCTCGGGCAGGCGCGGGCGGTCGCCGGGGAGCTGGAGCTGGTAGGCGGCGTCCCGGAGGAGCGCGTGGCGAAAAAGCCAGGCGGCTTCCGCCGAAGGCGGCCTGAGCGAGCTCGGCGAGTCGAAGGCGGCGTTCAAGTCGAACCTCCCTCGCCGATCGGCGGCACGCCCGCCTTCGCGCAGGCGGAGCGCATGGCCTCGGTCTTGCGCCGCAGCTCGGCTTCGTCTCCCAGGGAGCGGAGGATCGCCGCGCCCTCTGACCACCGCGCGAGCGCCTCGGCGCCGCGGCCCGTCGTCCGGAGCAGCGTTGCGAGATCGCAGAGGTGCGCGCCCTCGAATCTCCTGTTTCCTAGTGAGCGGTGGATGGCGAGCGCCTGGGTGTACGTTCGCTCGGCCTGATCCATGCGGCCGGTCTTCTGGTAGACCCCGGCCAGGTTCCCCAGCGCGATGCCCTCGCTTCGGCGGTTGTCGCCCTCGCGGTGGATGGCGAGCGCCTGTTCGTACGTGCGCTCTGCCTGATTCGTGCGGCCGGTCTCCTGGTAGACGCCCGCTAAGTGGTCCAGCGCGATCCCCTCGCTTCGGCGATTGCCGACCTCGCGGTGGACGGCGAGCGCATACTCGTAGGTTCTTTCAGCCTGCTCGACGCGGTCGGTCTCCTGGTAGATGCCGGCCAGGAGGCCCAGCGCGATGCCCTCGCTTCGGCGGTTGTCGCCCTCGCGGTGGATGGCGAGCGCCTGTTTGTACGTTCTCTCGGCCCGCTCGACGCGGTCGGTCACCTGATAGACGCTGGCCAGGTTCTCCAGCGCGATGCCCTCGCTTCGGCGGTCGCCGACCTCGTGGAGGATGGCGAGCGCCTGCTCGTGCGTACTTTCGGCCTGCTCGACGCGGTCGGTCTCCTGGTAGACGATGGCCAGGTTTCCCAGCGCAATGCCCTCGCCTCGGCGGTTGCCGACCTCGCGGTGGATGGCGAGCGCCTGCTCGTACATTCGCTCGGCCTGCTCGACGCGGCCGGTGTCTTGGTAGACGACGGCCAGGTTCCCCAGCGCGCTGCCCTCGCCTCGGCGGTCGCCGACCTTTCGGTGGACGGCGAGCGCCCGATCGAAGATTCTCTCCGCTTCCCGCGCGCGCCCGCGACTCTGGGCCGCGCCGCCCGCGTTGCGTAGCGCAGCCGCTCGAATTGCACCGCGCGACAGGTCTGCCAGCTCCACCCAGCACGCTTCCGCCTCCGGCCGGGAGGCGCGCCCGGCGGCCTCGGCGGCGCGGCGGAGGTAGAGGGGAAGCGCCTCATTGAGGCGGGCGGCCCGCGCGTGCGCGGCGAGCTCGAGCGCGAAGGCGTCGGTCGCGTGCGGTGCGAAGGGCGCGGGCGGATCCGCGTCGAGCGGCGGCGGCTCCGGCGGCCGCCCGCCGCACGCCGCCTCGATCAGCTCCAGCGCCAGCCCGTGCAGCCTCGCGCGGTCGCCGGGGAGCTGGAGCTGGTAGGCGGCGTCCCGGAGGAGCGCATGGCGAAAGAGCCAGGCGTCTTCCGCCGAAGGCGGCCTGAGCAAGCGCAGCGAGTCGAAGGCGGGGTTCAAGGCGATTCTCCCTCGCCGATCGGCGGCACGCCCGCCTTCGCGCAGCCGACCGCGCGGTTTTCGCCCTGGACCTGCCCGGATCGCCCCCCGGGTGGCGACCCGGGCAGGTCGACGGGGTCAGCGGGGTAGAAGCGCGTCACGAACGGTCACTCTGGACCTTTTGACGGGCTCAAGGCAAGAGCGAACAGGGGCGGCGGCGCGGAGATTTCGACTCGCGAAAACACGGTGAGCTGCGTCCGTGGCGAGTGTGAACTCGAACGGGCCTACGCGCGATGGCTTCGGCTTCGGGATCGGGCCCGTCGTCGCGGTCGTCGTGACGGGAGCGCGAGCCCGGCCACCGGCCACGGGACGCAAGCCGGGCGGCCAGCCCGGGCATGAGAGGTCGAACCGGGCGCCGCCTCCGTGCGGGCCGGCACGCGCCGGATTACTCGGGCAGGAAGTGCGGATCGCTTTCCGCCACCGCGGACTCGGTCAGGTTCAGCCGCGGACCGCCGTAGGCGTCCATCAGCCACACGTCGCTCTCGTCCTCGTCGAGGATCCAGTCGGTTCCCGGGATCCAGACGGCGGTGAAGTCACGGTCTGAAGCGTCGCGCCAGGTGGAGGCGGCGATGTCCAGCTCGTAACCCCGGCCCGCGGCGAGGTGGGTGACGATCAGCGCCATTCCGTCCGGACGCCATTTCACCATCGCATTGCCATAGTGGTTCCCGGCGAGAGCCACGGTCTTCTTCACGGTCCGGGTCCGGCCCTCCTTCGAATCCCACAAGGCGACCTCGATGCCCGATTTGTCCGCGGCAGGCCAGGCCGCAGCCAGCCACCGGCCGTCCGGCGACCATTCCGGCCAGCCCATCGAAGTCGTCTCGACGGGGCCGATGACCGTTTTCCCCTCGCCCGTCGTGACGTCCAGCACTTCGACCCGCTTCGTCCTGGATCTTCCCGCCTCCTCCCCCCGCAGATCTGTCGCGATCCGCCTCGAGTCCGGATTCCAGCGGGAGGAAGAGAGATACGGAAGCCGGCCCGGCCAGACCGCGGTCTTCCCCGAGGCGAGTTCGTACACCTTGAGGTCGTTTCCCTGGCTTTGATTCCAGATCAGCCGCGTTCCGTCGGGCGACCAGCCGACGAAGGACGCGTTTCCTTCCTCGATGACCGTCGCCTTGCGCGTGAGGACATCGAACAGTCGAAGCTGTCCGCCTTCGTACACGCGCAGGGCGACCTGGAGGCCGTCCGGGCGCGGCCAGACGAACGCGTGGAGCGTATCGAGCTTCTCGGGCGGCGCCGCTCCGGAGAGATCGAACCGATAGACGCCCCACTCGCCGGTCGCGCTTCGCGAGGACACGAACCCGGTCTTTCCGTCCGCTGCCGCACTGACCGACCAGAACATGTTGAGGTCGCCCGAGATCCTGCGCGCCCCGCTTCCGTCGAGCCGCATGATCCACTGCTCCCGGCGCTCCGCGGTTTCGGCGACGAACAGGATTCGCCCGCGGGTTCGGAGGCGGATCAGGGCGGCGAACTTCTCGAGGCCCTCACCCGCGTCCTTACCGGCGGCGCGGCGGGCGATGTCTTCCAGGATGTCGGCTCCGGCCTCGCGCAGCACGGCCCGTGCCACGCGGGCGCGGCGAGCGTCGGCATCGGACAGCCGGGCGATCCACTCGCCCGCGGCGTCGAGCGCGAGCTTCGACCCGTCCGGGCGATCGACGAGCCCGAGGTCCATCAGGATCACCGGGTCGTTCCGGACCGCCTTCCACCAGGGCCCCCACACGGCCAGCGATTCCTCGGGAAGCTCCACGTGCACGGCGCCCTCGCCGTCGTCCATCCGCCAGGTCACCCCCGAGCCGGTGCAGATGCGGCCGAGCTGATCGAGTTCCCGTTCCGGGGAAGCGTCGTTGTGCGGCGGGAACACCGTGTCGTCCAATCGTTCCTTTGCCTGCGGCGTCGCCCGGAGCGATTCCCTGATCCTGCGCGAGATTTCCGGGCCTTCCGGAAACAGCATCTGCAGCAGATCCATCCCCGTCTGAGGCTCCAGCCACGCGTGACCGCTTGCGCGATCCGCCACCCGCGCCGTCAGCCGCGGCGCCCCGAGCCAGTTCATGGCCTCGCAGGCCGCCCCGCCGGCCGATCCCCGCGGGTCGACGCGGATCAGTTCGAGCAGCGCGTCGACCGTCTCCGGCCGGGAGCCGCAGGCGCGAACCCAGTCACGGATCGCGCGCCGCCGGCGCGCCGGACCCGCGTCCAGTTCGTCCCAGTGCTTCAGAAGATGGTCCGCCTTCAATCTCTCCAGCGCCGCCCGCACGCGGATGCGCTGCATCGCCTCCGCGGCGCGGCCCTGCTGTTCGGGAGAGCCCTCGCGGCACGCCTTCTCGAGAAGGGGCAGCGCGTCGGCGCCGATCGCGACGGGGTCGGCGAGCGCTTTGTCACGGACCGCGGCGTCTTCCGCGTCCAGGAGCGAAATGAGTTCGCGAACGCGGGTTTCGTCCGCGGCGGCAGGAGCGCAGGCGAGGCAAAGGAAAATGGCAGCGGCGATGATCCGGCGCATGGTTCTGCAGGCCCCGAAGGCCCGGGATAGAGGCCGGGCGGTTTCCGTTCCGCCTCGGCGACGTCTCCCCCCTGCGCGAATTCTAACCGGCCGCAACCTCCCCGCGGCCCCGGATCGGGTCCTTGCGGATCTTCTCGATCGCCCGCTGCCGGTGATCCTGGATCTGGAAGTAGGGGATCGACTCGCGCAGCTCGTTGAGCGTGGTCAGCCCCTGCTCCGCCTTCCACAGCCCGTCCTGCACCAGCGAGGCCATGCCGGACTGCACCGCCGCTTCACGCATCTCGTCCTCGTTCGCGACGCGCTGGATCAGCTCCTTGGCGGCGCCGTCGATCTCCCAGAACTCGAAGATCGGCACGCGGCCGTGGTAGCCCGTGTAGTCGCACGCCTCGCATCCTTTCCCGAACCGGAACCGCCCCTTCTCCGGCAGGCCCTGCGGGTAGAACTCCGCCCAGGCTTCGCGCTTGGGCGTGTAGTCGTGCGCGCACGACCTGCAGACCGAGCGGGCGAGGCGCTGGGAGACGACGCAGAGGAGGCTGGAGGCGACGAGGTCGGGGTCGACCTTGAGCGAGACGAGGCGGCGCACGGTGCTCACGGTGTCGTTTGTGTGGAGCGTGGAGAAGACGAGGTGGCCGGTGAGGGCGGCGCGCACGCCGAACTCCGCGGTTTCCGGGTCGCGGATTTCGCCGACGAGGATCACGTCGGGGTCCTGCCGCAGGAAGCCGCGCAGGTACCGCGCGAACGTGTTGCCGATCTGCTCCTGGACCTGGCACTGCTGGATTCCCGGGAACGAATACTCGATCGGGTCCTCCGCCGTCAGGATCTTGATCGGCTCGTGGCGCAGCACGTCGAGCGTCGCGTACAGGCTCGTCGTCTTGCCCGATCCCGTCGGGCCCGTGAACAGGATCATGCCCTGCGGGTTCTCGATCATCCGGCGGTACTTGCGCAGGATGTCGGGCTGGAAGCCGATCGCGTCGAGCGCGGGAAGCGTGCGCGCGCGGTCGAGGATACGGAGGGTGACGTTTTCGCCGTGAAGAGTCGGCTGGATGGCGACGCGGAAGTCGACGGGGTGCGCGGAGCCCGCGAACCGGCGCGAGAACGAGCCGTCCTGCGGCTTGCGGCGCTCTGCGATGTCGAGCTTGCAGTCGACCTTGATGCGCGAGAGCACGCGGCGGACGTTTCCGCGGTCGATCGGCACGTCCTGGACGGGGCGCAGGTGCCCGTCGACGCGCATCCGGACCACGACGCTCGCGTCGTACTGCTCGATGTGGATGTCGCTCGCGCGCCGGTTGAGCGCGCTGAACAGGAGCTCGTTGATGAGCTTCGGCACCGCCGCGTCGAGCGTCGGGTTGACCTCGGCGTGCGGGTCGTACGTCGTATCCGCCGGCTCCTCGATGACCTCCGCGCGCGTCGG
The DNA here is from genome assembly GCA_016190145.1 of Planctomycetota bacterium. GTDB lineage: Bacteria > Planctomycetota > MHYJ01 > WSZJ01 > WSZJ01 > WSZJ01. The sequence goes on from JACPRD010000124.1 coordinate 8,171, forward strand.
AAGCACGTCGTACGCCTCGCGGATCGCCCCCCGGATGTCCTCCTCCGTCGCCAGGTACACGTCCAGCTTCCGGCACCTCGCGTTCGTCAGGATCAGGTCCTTCAGCCACTTCTCCACGGCGCCCGTCGCCATCACCCCGACCTTGTCCTCGTCGCGGCTGAACGGGAAAACCAGGTTGTGCTCCGCGAACGGACGCGGGACCAGCTTCGCGACGTCGCCGCGAATCGCCTTGCGGACCTGGTCGAGCGTGACGAACGGCAGGCCGAGATGGGCGGCGAGGGCTTCATGGAAGCGGGCGGTGCTGAGGAGCCCGAGGGAGACGATGGCCTCCCCGAGGCGCTCGCCGGTCTTGTCATGGAGTTCGAGGGCGCGCTCGAGCTCATGTTCCGTGATGAGCCGCTCCGCGACGAGGTACTGGCCGATCTTGGAGTCGCGCGTCTTGCGGGAGCGCTGGGTCCCGTAGGCTTCCTGGATGGCGCCGTCGATGTCGGCCTCGGCGCCGAGGGGAATGGCTTCGACTTTGCAGTTGAGAAGCGTGCCGAACGCGCGAGCGTCGAACTCGTGGCCATCGCGGATGCCGACGAAGAGCGTGTCGCCGAGGCGGAGGATGGGGAGGACGCCGTTCTTCTGGGCGAAGACCCTGGGGACGTCCTCGACGACGCGGGGGTCGACGAAGATGTCGCCGACCTTGATGAACTCGAGCCGGTTCTGTGCGGCGAGGGCGCTCAGGAGCTGGGAGCCGGAGAGGAAGCCGAGGCTGAGAAGGGTCTTGCCGATTTTCTCGCGGGTTTCCTTCTGGCGGGCGAGGGCGGCCTCGAGCTGTTCGGCGGTGATGAAGCCCTTCTTGACGAGGACGCGGCCGAGGGGATCGCGGGAGATTTCGGATTTCGGGGGCATTGAAGAGGCTCCTGGTGTCGTGATCGCGGTGTAATGCGGGGAGGGGAAGCTAGCAAGGGGGAGGAGGCGCAAACAAGCGCGATTTGCCAATGATTTGCAGTTTGCGAATCCCCGGGCAGGCGCGTAAATCCCTGGATCGCCATGGAATCGAGCGCATCGGCGCCGGAAGCGAAGCTCAGGCTCGACGGATCTGGCGCCGTCCGCCCTGAATGCCGGGTCGATCTTACCGATCCTCGGAAAGTAATGAAGGGTGCAGACCTCCGAGCCCCGTTCTCCTCACGAATCGCGCGGCACGCGCATTGCTTTTCATTTCTCTCGATCCACGCCGGCAACGCGAGCCCGCACGGCAGTTTCGCTCGCGCCCCCGCATTCCCGACCAGCCCCCAGGATCTCCTTCGAGGATCCCGCCATGACCATCCTGGAATTCCTCATCTTCCTCCTCGTCGCCGCCATCATCGGCTCGATCGGACAGTCCATCGCCGGCTACTCCCACGGCGGCTGCCTGACGAGCATCGCCGTCGGCCTCGTCGGCGCCATCTTCGGCACCGCCATCGCCCGGACCCTCGGCCTGCCGGAACTCTTCACGCTCATGATCGGCGGCGTCGCGTTTCCGCTCGCCTGGTCCATCATCGGCGCTTCGCTCTTCGTCGCCGTCGTCGCTTTTCTCGCACGGCCTTTGCGAAGCAGGGCGTGATTCCGTCCCTCGCCGGTGGCCAAGCCGCCGCGAGGGACGGCGCTATTTCTCCAGGATCCGGACGCCGCCCGAGACGGGGTCGTGCACATACCGGGGATCGCCGGCGGGCGCGCGGAGGAAATTCCAGCCGAACGCGCCGCCGGGTAACTGGAGCCCCCAGCCCGACTCGTTGCCTTTCGCAATCACGTAGTCGCTGAGCGTGATCGAGTCCTTCCAGGTGCCGGCCCCCTTGAATGGCCGGATGTCCTCCGACGCCGCCAGCACGCCCACCGAATAGGAACCGTTCTTGAGCACCGCGAATCCCTTCTGCCAGGGTCCGAGGCGGACCATGAATCGCTCGGGACCGGAGAAGAGTACCAGGATGTGGAACCCCGTGCTGTTCTGGATGAAGGACGCCGATCGATCCGGGAGGTCGGAGGGACCCTGCTCCTCGGCCGCGGCCATCGAATCGCCGCCGGCCATACGGAACACCATGTCCATTCCGGAACCCAGGATCTCCTTCTCCGCCGCCCGGCCGCGCTCCTCCGCGGACCACTCGTCCGCGACGATCGACAGCAGAAACAGCCGCTTCATCGGTGCCCGCGCCCGCTCGGCTTCGCACGCGGCCTCCAGGAGGCCCAGGAGTTCCCCGCGGAACGGCGACTTCCCGTCGACGTCGAACTCGTCGAGATAGACTGACGTGAGGCCGACAAGGTTGACGAAATCGGATGACCCGGCCGCCTTTCGAAGGACGCCCTCGAGGGAAGGGGCGAGCGAGGCGCGGGTCTGTCCCGAAGGGCTCTCGCGCACGAACGCGCGGATGTGGTTCGCCGCGGCGGCCGGCTTGGTTTCCAGGCATTGACGGATCAGGCGCGCGCGTCCCTCCGCACAGGCGGCTCTCGCGGGCGCGGACTCGGGAATCGGTGGCCAGGCGATCCGCCGCCCGTAGGCTTCGTTGAGAGCCTGAAGCCGCGGGCCTTCGCCGGGTCCTTTCGCGCGACCCTCGACCCAGGTGAGCACCTCCGGCGTCGCGCCCGCCCACGGATCGACGGCCGCCTGTTCCGCGTGCGCCTTCCAGAGCGCGTCGAGTGTCCGGTAGGCGGCACGGTCCAGGACCTCCATTGCTCTTTCGAGATTGCCGGTTTTCTCGTACGCCTGCGCGCGCGCCAGCCTCGCCTTCAGCACGGCGGCGGCGATCGCCCGCCGGGTCTCCGCCGGTGCATTCACCAGCTCCTCGTACAGCTCTTGCCAGGAAGATTCAGGAGCGACCACGAGCCGGCCCGCGGCCATCGCCTCCACAGCCGCCAGCGTCGCCCGGACCCTCAGATCCTCGAGTGCCTTGCGGCCCTCTGCTGGCAGCGAGTGAGGCGTGCGGAGGGCCGCGGCGGCCAGATGAAGCGCCGCCCCGGCACGGCCGTCCTTGAGGCTCTTCTCCGCTCGCGAACGGAGTTCCTCGTCCGACAGGTCGCGATCCAGCGCCGCCGCGACACGGTTCACGCCCATCGGCAGCTGGATCACCCGCATCGTCTCTTCGCGCAGGACGTCGGCGCGGGCCGGATTCGGCGCCTTCGATGTCTCTGCGAGCATCCATTGCTGGTACTCGTACACGGCTTGCCCGCGGTCCAGGGCCAGCGGGTCCGCCATCGCGCGCTCGAACAGCCGCTTCGCCAGGTCGGCATGCCCCAGCGCCGCCTGCCGGGCCGCCCACTTTGGCAGGTCCGCGGCCCACTCCTCAAAGACACTGTTCCGGAACGGAGTCCCCTGGCACTTGTCGGCGACCTCCTGCTGGATCAACTCGAGATCCTCGAAGCGCGAGTCCTTCTTCGCGGCCTGGTAGACCCCGTAGAGGGCTCTTGCGAGCCGCGCCTGCGCGTCCTTCCGTTCGCCCTCGGACTCCGGCGCGGCCAGGATTTCGCGGCAGAGCGCCGCCGCTTCCGCCGGTCTGTCCTTCATGAGTCCATCCACCGTTTGGAGGCGCGGGGGCTTCGTGTATTCGAACGGATTCAGCGGCTGCGCCGGCTTCGGCTTCGAGAGCGCCCGCCCGACGGCTCCGGCCACGAGGATCAGGACGACGAGGGTCCCGCCGAGCGCGGAGAGGACGCGCTTGTCGCGGATGGGGATTCCGAAAAGCCTCTGCGGTCCGGGGACACCTGCGGCCGGGGGCGGTGCGGGAGAGTCTCCTGGCTTTCGCGGGGGGCCGGGTCTTCCGGGGCGTCGGAGAGGCATTCGGGGACTCCTGACATTGGACAGTCGAGGCAGGGAGACGATCCGGCCGGAACCCTAACTCCGCGGGCCCGCCGACGTGAACCTATTTCTCTTCGTCCGGCGGCGGCTCCCAGTACGCCCACCAGTGCCACCCGCCGCTCGGGCTGTGGTGCTCGCCGACCTCCCACTCGTCCCCGAATTCCTCCCGGATGATCGTGTTGACCGCCTCGAGCGACGTCATGTCCCGACCGCATACGGGCTTCGTCAGGCGGACGTCGCCGCCGATCCAGCCGGCGTAGAAGTCCTTCGGGTCCACGCCCTCGGGGGCGGGCAGGTTGCGCTTGCGCACCGCCAGGATCGGCAGCTCTTCGTCGATCGACGTGTCGCCCTTGTACGCGTTGGTGCCCTTGTCCGCGCCGACGAGACAGACCTTTTCGTGCACCCTGTGGAGGACCCAGGTCATCCCCGTCTTTCCCACGCTGTTCCAGGGATTGGCGGGTTGCCCGTCGATGTAGACCCAGAACCGCTGCGTCGGGGCCTCGGCGCCCTGCGCGAGCGCCGCGAGGTGATTCTGGACGAGCACGGCCATGGCATTGCCGCCCCCCATGAACGGGCGAAGGGGGCCGACCTCGATCGACTCGATCATCCCGACCGGAATGCTCCAGCGGCGGGCGCCGGAAACGACCGGCAGCTCCTTCGCCACGAGCGCGGCGCGCACCGCAGGGATCCCCTTGCGCCGCACCTGGAAATACCCCGGCGCCCCCGGGTCGCGCACCAGCGACTGCAGACGCTCCGAGGTCACATTCTTCCCCACGTCGTCCACCAGCGCCAGCGCCTCCGCCGGCGACTCTCCCACCAGTTGCGACCCGTCCTGCAGCCGAGCCGCCAGCAGGACCGGCGGCCTCGGCGCCGGAACCTGCGCCATCGGCGGAAGCCACTCCTCCACGCCCGGCGGAAGCGCCGCCTCCGGAACCCCGGGCCTCCGCATCGTCCGGATCTCCGCCCGCCCGATCTCGACCGACCCCAGCGCCGTCCGCAACTCCACCTTCTCCAGCCTCAGCCACCCCCGCAGAACCTTCTGCTCCACCACCACGAAATCCCGGGAGTCCCGAAGCTGCCCCCTTCCCTCCAGACTCCTCAGCACCGCCCGCGCCCGCGACACGACCTCCGGATCCGGATCCCCCAGCATCCGCGACACGAACGGCGCGCTCGTGCCCGGCAGGGCCTGAAGCGCCTTCGACGCGGCCTCGCGCTCCTTGAAGTCCTCCGCCGCCAGGCCCTCGCGCAGCTTCCGGACCTCCGCCTCCAGCGCCGCCGTCTCCTCTTCCCGGAAATTCGACACCGCCAGGCGCCGCACGTCCCCGACCGCGATTTTCTTTTCGCCGTCCGCCATGACGAGGGTCAGTTCGAATCCGGCGGGAAGCGTTCCCGCGAGGATCGAGCCGTCGGCGATCTCCACCAGGACGGTGGGTTCTTCGGCGGGCGAGGGGAGTGCGGTGAAGGCGGCAAGCGCGAACCCGGCGAACAGCGATAGGCGGCTCATGGTGTCCCCGTTGGCAAGTCGATGGCGGGCCCGTTCCCCCCGGCGGACATCATACGGCGACAGGGTGCTGCGACGCGCGCCGGATCTTCAGCCGCATTGCGGCCTCCGGATCGGGATCGACAAGGTCAGATCTAATGATGACTATCAGACATTATGCGTGGATAGCATCATCATGTCCGCCCGATCTCAGCCTTGGGCCGATCATTCCTCAAGCGTCCTTGCGCTTACTCAGGCCTTCATTTCCGCATGGAGTTTGGCAATCGTGGCGGCGCACGCCCCGACGCCGGCATCGAGCTCGCTCGCGACCACCATCACTCGTGATAGTACGCCCAGTCACCCACGCGCTCGTACCAACCGCTTTCCCCGCGAACGGGGTAGTCCTGATCGGGCCAGTACTCGAAGCGGTCGAACCCGATGCCCCGGAATGGCGGGATGACGGTCAGCGTCCACGGGTTGCCGCGCGGACACACCTCGTATTGGTAGGCGGAGCAAGCGCATGGCGTCGCCGGTATCTCCCGCAGGTACGATTCCGTGACGAGCGCGTCGAGATCGGGCGGCGGGCGATGGTGATTGGCGTGGTATTTCCGGATCGCGGCGACGAGGGGAGCGCTCTTGCGCGCCAGCTCGCGGAAACCGCGGTCCCAGATCCGGAAGCTCAGGATCTGCGACGGCAGCGAAAGCGCGAGCAGGACCGCGGAGAACAGGGCGGCCATCGCCGCCGGACGCCTGAGTCGCCGCGAGAAGACGCAGAGGACGCAGGCCACGGCCGAGACCGGGAAAGCCACCGACGCGAACACGAGCAGGAAGATGAGGCCGAAGCTGAGGATGGAGAGCGGGTATCCCACAATCCTGGGCAGATTCAGCGAGACTTCGGCCCAGGTCGAGATGGGCGCGAGGAAACAGATTGCCGCCGGCCAGCCGAGGATTCTCAGATCCCACCTGCCGGAGAGCGCTGGCGGCTGGGACGGCTCCATCCGGTTTCTTCCTGTTTCTCGAATCGCCATCTACGAGTGAAACAATACCCCGCGTGGATCGAGCAACGTCAGCTGCTTTGGCTCGAGATCTTCGTTCCTCGGCGATCGTCCATGACGGATGCCGCTCAGGGCTCCTGCAGCGCCTTGAAGGCGGCACGAACCGGGGACTGTTCGCCAAATTCGACCGCCGCTTCGCGACCTTGCAGGACGTCGATCGCGAGCCAATTCGCGAAAGCCGCGGGGAGATTCGAAGGGATGTGCTTGCTACGCGACTTTGCCACGGCGAGTGCAGTGGCTTCTTCGCGAAGGCGGCTTTCGGCTTCCTTCAAGCGAGGGTGGCCGAGGATTCTGAGCACGGCCAGAGATTCCAGCGTCAGCGGTTTCGAGCGCGAGTTCAAGCGTCTATCGGCGATGGCGGTCGCGCGGCGCACCGCGTCCCCCGCGCGGAATTTCTGGAAGTCGCCGGGTCGGAGCGACGCGCGAAGGGCAAAGGCGAACAGTGTGGAGTGTTCGGCGGCTGCGGCTGATTGGGGTGCCCACGAATCGGAGTCCGGGATTTCCCTGCAATCCCGGAGGACGAGGAGGGCTGCGAGGATGTCCATAGAACGGGACGACTCCCTGATGTATACGCTTTCTTGCAGGTCTCGGATCGAGGCGTCGATTGTCGCCGTATCCGGACTTGGATCCACCAGGAGCCGGACCACGGCGCGGCGGCACAGGAGGCAGGCGCGGGACGGAGAATTGGGGTCGAGCGCGGGCGCCTCCAGGGAGCGTTCGATCATCTTGAACATCGCCGGCGTCGGGCGAATCGGCGGGTCTGGCAGAGAGTCCGAGGGACGGATTCTCGCAGGCATCTCCGCCGCCGAGTCCGGGCCGGAATGCTCTGATCTACCGGCCCTTGGATTCGGAAAGGTCGAAGGGTCGGCTTTCAGCAGTGCCAGGAGGCTGAGCACGTTGAGGGCCTCCTCGTCTCCGGGCAAGAGATCCAGGAGCTGGCCGGCCGCAACCTCGGCAATGGCGACGTCGGGATTCCCGGCTGCCTTTCGGGCGAGTTCGTGACCATCGGGCGGATCGGCGGCGAACTCGATCCAGTCCATGTCCAGCGAACCGTGCACCAGATCGGGACGCAGCGACCCTTCGCTCAAATCGACGTCCGCGCGCGCCAGCAGCACCCGCAGGCACACGCGGAGCAGACCCGGCTCGGTCAACGGGCCGCCATGCAGACATTCCGCGGCCTTGGATGCTGCCTCGTCCAGTTCCCGCCTTCCACCCATGGCACACCATGCGAGCAACGCCCAGACCGCTTCACCGGCTCTCGTATCGCGATCCTCGCCGACCCCGGAGAGCATCCTGCGTCCGGTATTCGCAATCTCCGCGAGCTCGTCCCATCGGCCTTCCGCCATCAGATCGGGCACCTTCAGGGCGCGCTCTGCGAGGTCGGCCACCGGTCCGCCAGCGCGCCTCACCCACAGCAGCCGGTCCGCCGGCGTATCGGCGAGACCCAGCCCCGCCAGCGCGTACAGTCGCTTCCTCGACTCCGGGGCGCACTCCCATGCGAGAAGGTAGATCCCGGCGGACTCCGTGCGCCGGGTCGCAGCCTTGCAGATCACGGCGAGTGCCGCGAGCTTCTGATCCGCCTCTTCCCGCCTGAATCGATCGGCAATGGCGCCCGGTTCTTCCCCGGAGCGCAGGGCCAGCGCGCACTCCAGCGTGAGGCTCGGAGATTCGCTTGCCGTCGATGAACCCAGCCAGCTCACGAGCTCACTCAGCAGGAGGACCGCGAGATCGGCGTGCGGCGCGCCGAACCGACCCAGGCGGATGCGCCTGGCCAAATGGCATTCGCAGAGCAACCGGAGCGCCTCGATACGCGAGTCCTCCATCAACCAGCGCAGGCGCCATCGGGACATCCCGGGCTCCCAGTACGCCGCAGCACGAACCCACTCTTCCGGCGATCTCACGACGGGCCCGCCGTCTCCTCGCAGGATGCGGCGCTGCAGCGGCTCATCCGGGGGCCGGCCGCCCAGTTGCGCCCTCCAGCGGACCTCGGCAACACCTAACGCCGCTCTCCAGTCGCCCTGCAGCCTTCGCAGTCGGGGCAGCGAGGCGGCCGCTTCCGCCTCGAGAACCCGCAGCGCATCCTCGAGGCGCCCCGCACCGATATAGGCGGTCGACAGCACGCGGGACCGACCCGCAAAAGTCCGTCCTTCTGCGAATGCGATCGTCTCGTTCCGTCTCCCCATGAAATTCAGCAGGTGGCAGTACACCTCTGGGAGCCACTCGTCCTCGGGGACGCTTTGGATCAGGGGCGGGTATTCTGCAAGAAGCGACGAGACCTCCACGGCGTCGAAGAACTCCATGGCCTGCATCGTTCGTGCGGAGACGTCCCGGTAGCGCGCGCCGAGTTCGCACAGTTCGCGCCGTGTCGGCGAGAGGGCTGCGCGATCGCCTTCGGGGACTCCGGTGGCCGTCAGCGTGCGCAGCGGTTCCGGAATCAGGTCCTCGATGGATTTCAGGTCCGAGTTCAGGTCGTAACCGATCCAGATTCCGCGGGCGCGTCGATCCAGGATCCTCTCGGCGTCTTCCGCTGAGGCGCTTCGTGCATAGACCCTGTAGTGACGCTCCCATTCGCCGTAACGGGACGATTCCAGGAACGAACCGAGCTTCCGGAGGCTCTCAGGAGAGACGGGCCCCCCTTTCTCCTGTTCGAATTCGACGGCGAGCGCCCATAGGTGGGGGGAGTCGAAGCGCCGCGCGTTTTCGAGGGCGAAGGATTCCCGGCGCGCCGCGAGCCCCGGGCTTCTGCGTGCGCCCCAAGCAACGAGGTCCGCGATCCAGACCGCCTCCCGGTCCCAGGGCTCGGCGGCCTGAGACCAGGAGGGACCGCCGCCCGGAGGCAGGGTCGTCACGGGAATTGCTGACAGTCGCTCGACCAGCATCCCGTCCATCGCGCGGTTCATCCAGGAGGCGATGCCGGAAGGTCTGAGACTGCGGAACATCGGCCAGGGGCCGGTGGGAGGAGGCAATGGTCTCTCATCCCCGTCAGCGTGTCGAATCCGTTTCAGGAACGCCTCGGCGTCTTCGGCGCTCCTGAGTTGCTGAAACTCCGCCCGTACGAACGCAGCCAGGGCGCGGTCCCGGCGCCACTGGACGATCGGGCTCGAAGGCTGGTCGCAGTCGGCAAGGAGTTCGGACGCGCCCTCCAATTGGCCGGACTCGATCCTCCGTCGGATCTCGGAGAGCGAACGGTGTTCCTTCTGGTTGGTCCACTGTTCAAGGCCGAAGCCTCCGGCGGCGGCGACCGCGATCAGGATGCCGATCAGGGAGAGGACCGCCTTCCACTGACGCGGTCCAAACGCGAGTGGAATCCGCCCGATCGTCACCGGCGGCTGGTACGGCCCTCCTTCCGAGTCCGGCCGCCTGAGAAAGACGCCTTGCGTCATGACCTGGATTCCCAGGAACAGAAGACCCCAGGAGGAGGCCACGGCTCCGTGGGGCCCGAATTGGCGCCGTCCCCAGAATCCCAAGCCGCACCCGAACACGACAAACCGGAATGGCTCGCGACGTGCACGAGCGACCCACGGCCAGGGGGTGCGGCGGATTTCCTCGACCCTGGCGCGACGATCGGGCCGGTCCGCCTGTCGACGGAGTGTTCGCATCCGACGCCACGCTCTCTCCGGAAGGCCCTTCCGACAGTCTTCCAGCGCTTGGAAGGTCTTCGCGGCCCACTCGGGATCGGCGGCCTCGCGGTGGAACTCATCGCGTAATTCTTCCGATGTGGCCAGGGCGGCGGCCTCTCTAAGGTCCTCGGCCACGCGGGCAGGAAGCTGTCCGGCCTGAGCGGACACGAGCGCGAGTCGACGGTGGAGGCGTGCGAGTGCATCCTTTGCCAAGCCTCCCGCTTCTGGGGAGACCTCCGAGATCCGGGCTGAGTCCGCGACGATCTCCGAAGCCGCCGTTTCCAGCAGCGCCTTGCCTGCGGCTACTTTTTCATCCAGACCCTGCACGATCTCGAGGACGGCATCGAGCCCCGAAGAGGCGTGATCGAGGCGTCCGGAAATGGAGTGGAGTTCCGGCGCGAACGCGACTGCCAGAGCCGCGTCGCGCTGCCTGGGATCGCCCAAAGAGGAGCCGGAGACTGCGCGAGCGTGCGACCGTGCAAGCTCTAGGTCTCCGACGTCGCGGGCCCGGCGACAGAGGATCGCGTGAGCCCGCAGAATGACACCCGGCAACTCCGCGATGGCCGCCTTCGCGATTGTGGCGCGCTTCCAGGGAAGAGTCGCCTTCACGACCGCACGAAGATCGTGCACCAGGCGGGGGCTTTCTGCAAGAAGGCGCCAGGTCTCATGGGCCTCCCGGATCTGGCGAGCATCCGCGATTTGGGTGACTGCCTGGCGCAGGTCTGCAGAGGCCTCTCGGCACCCGGGAATGTCCGACGTCGAGGAGAAGATGTGCTCGAAAACGCGGCGGAACGGGTCACGCAGCCTCTGAACCGCGTCTATTACTTCCTGATCCGAAGGAACCGACTCCCCCTGCTCGCGGCGTTTGTCGAGATCCGCACGACGCCGACGAATCTGTCTTGCGGTCGCCGCTGCGGGCAAGCCGAGAACTTGGAAGGCATTCGAGAGAATCGCCGAGGCCATCGGCGCACTTTATCAAATGACCGCTACGGAGGCCGCCGACTCATCCTCCGAAGTCGAGGCCGCCCGAGCCTGAAGGCAGGAGCACTTGCACCCAACGGAAGATCATTGGCCAGGCCTCGAACTCCCGAATCTCCCCGCCCCCCGCGCCTTCGCCCGGGCCGCTTCCACCGCGCGGTCGCGAGCCGGCGCGGCCGTCACGAGCGAGTCGACGAGGCGCCGGGCCACGCTGGCGACCTCGTCGACGGATCGGTTGAAGGCGGCTTCGTTCGCCTTTGACGGCGCGTTGAAGCCGGTGATCTTGCGCACGAACTGCAGGCTCGCTGCGCGGATCTCTTCGTCGGTGGCGGGGGGGGCGAAATTGAAGAGCGTCCGGATGTTGCGGCACATGGAGGGTTATTCTACGCCGCACGACGGGGTCATGAGGGCGACGACCGCGCCTGTGGGGTCCTTGATGATGCAGAACCGGCCGACTTCGGGGATGTCCGACGGAGGGTGGATGCGCTCGCCGCCGAGTTCGAGGACCTGCTGCCAGGCGTCGTCGACGCTGCGCACGGCGATGTAGCCGCACCAGTGCGTCGGCACCTGCGCGGGGAACTGGGGCTCGGTCATCTTCAGGATGCCCGCGACGCTTTTCTCTCCCACCTTTGCGATCCGGTAGGGCGCCTGCCCGGGGCCCATCGGCCAGTCCTGGTGCGTCCACCCCAGCAGCTTCTCGAAGAACGTCAGCGCGCGCTCGTCGTCGCGCGTCATCAGCTCGTTCCACATGAACGCGCCGTGTTTGGGCTTGGGTTCCGGAGGGGCGGAGGCGGCCTTCGCGGGCGATTTGCGTTTCGCCTTCTTCGCGGGGGATTTCTTCGCGGAGCGGGCGGGCGCCTTCCGGGTTTTCTTTTTCGCCATGGTCGGACCTCCTTGGGAAGCGGGTGCAGGCCTATTCTATGCACGAGGATCGGCCGTTCAACTCCGCCGTGGCGCGGCCCACGCGGCGGCGAGCCAGGTGAAATGGTCTGCGAAGACTCCGAAAAGTGCGGTGAGGAGCGCGCCGAAGGGCTGGCGGGAGTCCCGGTGGAGGAGGGGTTCGGGCGAGGGAGGATACGGAAGCCCGGTCGGCACCGCTTCCGGGACTGGCGGAGCGGTCTCGGCCGCGCCGGGTTTGTCCGTCGCGGGCTGACAATGGAAGCACTGGGGGGTGTCGGCCGACCATGTGGTGCCGCAGACGGGACAGGTCCAGGCCTCGGACATTCGGATCCCTCGGCGAAACGAATTCGAGGGATCATCCTATCAATCCCTCAGCCAGTGCAGGAACCATTCCGCGGCCATGTCCGCTGCTTCCTCCAGCGTTCCCGGCTCCTCGAAAAGATGTGTCGCGCCCGGCACCAGGACCAGTTTCCGGTCGCACCGCATCAATCGGAGTGCTTCCTCGTTCAGCCGGATGACGTCGAGGTCGTCGCCGCCGACGACGAGAAGGGTCGGGGCGCGGACGGCGGCGAGCGACGAGCCGGCCAGGTCGGGGCGGCCGCCCCGGGAGACGATGGCCCGGACGGTCGAGTCGGGGGACGCGGCGGCGACCAGTGCGGCGGCGGTGCCGGTGCTGGCGCCGAAGTAGCCGAGGGGAAGCGTCCGGACGTGGCGGTTCGACCGGGTCCAGGCGGTGACTTCGACGAGGCGGCGGCCGAGGAGCGGGATGTCGAACCGCGCCTCCGGGTCGGCGGGCAGCGTGAGGACGCCGTCGACGAGCCCGCGGCCGGTGGGGATCCGGATTTCAGCTGAGGCGGGCTCCTGCGTTCGCCGGTCGGTCATGGTCATCCTCTCCTGTGTCAGCGGCGGGGAACGACCGCCGCACGACGCCGCGTCTTCCGGCGCGGCTTCGCAACGGGCCGGCGGTGCATGGAGGCGGATTTCGCTTCCCGGGAGAGCGCGCGCAGCACGTCCATCGAGCTCAGCACGCCCGCGGGACCGTCGCTTTCGCCGACGAAGACCCGGTGGATCCGGTTCCGCGCCATGAGGGCGGCGACCTCCGCCAGCGGGGCTTCGGGACGGACGGCGATGATCGTCGTGGCCATGATGTCCCCGACGGGAGTCTCCGCGAGAGGTTTCTCCTCGACCTGCTGGATCTCGACTTCCCACATCTGGCCGTCGCCCTCGAAGTCCGGGTAGACGTACTGGTAGAACCCGCCTGGCGCGCCGGCGGGGCGTTCGAGGCCGGCGAGGAACGAGACGAGATCGAAGAGCGACACGACGCCGACCGGCTCGCCATTGCGGCCGGTCACGAGAGCGCCGCTGATCTTGTGGCTGGTCAGCAGGTCCGCGACTTCACGGACGGGCGTTTCGAAGCCGGTCGAGATGACGGGCGATTTCATGACGTCGCGAGCCCGAAGGCTCCTGATGTTCTTCATGACGTGATCTCCCGAATGGAAAACTCCGGTCGGGCACCGATCGCCGGTGCCCGGCGCGCATCAAAGGCGCAATTTCCCCTGGCCCTTTCTGCCCGTCCCCACCGCCCGTTTCACGTCCCCCCTCGGTTTCCTCGCATAGTCCTCGACCTGGCGGTCCGCGGCGGCGAAGGCCTCGCGCACGGCGATGTCGAGCGACACGTCTCCGCCGTGATTCGCCACGATCCGGCGCTGCGGGACCGCGATCGCGACGTGGACGGACGTCCGGCCTTTCCGGTGGTGGGGCCCCGGGCCGTCCACCGTCACGACGCAGCTCTCGATCCGATCGTAAAATTCGTCGAGCTTCCCGATCCGCTCTTCGATCTTCCTGCGGATCGGGCCGGGAATATCGGTTTGCCTGGCGACGATCCGGGAAATCAGAGGCATCGGCCCTCTTTTCCGCAGGGGCATTCGGTCGAAGCGGACAGAGGCGCTCGGAGGCGGGCGGCGCGCCCCCGAGGCCCCCGACCGGCAACTAAGCGTGCGTCCCCGCGAGCGCCGGGCTCCTTCCCATGGAAGCCTTTGCTTCCGTGTTCCGAGGCCGGCAGATCGCGCCCACAATCGGGACGACTTCCGCCCAGGTCATGTCGCCCGTCCGCGCGGACTTCGAGTCCTTGGACGCGAGGATCGCGTCGGTCAGGGACAGCACGCCGCTCAGTTCGCCCGCGTCGTTCAGTACGAGCAGGCGCCGCACGGAGTTCTCGGCCATCGTGCGCATGGCCGTCCTGAGGTCGTCGTTGAGCCGGCAGGTGTACGACTTCCCGTTCATGACCTGGCTGGCCGTGATCTGCGAGGCCAGAAGCGATCGCGTGGCGACCGCCATGCAGATGTCGCGGTCCGTTACGACGCCCTTCACGTTCTTCTTCTCGTCGACGACCGGCACGATGCCGCAGTCCTGCTCCCACATGATGGAAGCGGCCTCGGCGAGGTTGGTGTCGGGAGTACAGAAGCGGATGTCACGGGAGCAGATGTCGCTGACTTTCATGGTCTCTCCTCTCCGGTTCGGGACGCTGCGGGGACCTCCGCCCCCGGCCGGCCCGCGGGGACCGGCGGAAGCGAAGGTCCGTTTCCTTCCCTCACTACGAAACTTTGACTTCGATCATCTTCGCCTTCGACTTCTCGGACTTCGGGAGGTGGAGGTTCAGCACGCCGTCCCGGAATTCGGCGCGGATCTTCGTTTCGTCCACGTCGCCCGGAAGGGTGAAGCTGCGCAGGAAGGAGCCGTAGGAGCGCTCGACCCTGTGGTACTTCTTCCCCTTTTCCTCCTTGTCCTGCTTCCGTTCGCCCTGGAAGGTGAGGACGCGGTTGTCGATGCCGATCTTCACGTCCTCCTTCTTCACCTCCGGCAGCTCCGCCTTGATCAGGTACTCGTCGTTCGACTCCGAGACGTCGCAGGTCGGACACCACTCGGCCAGGCCGCCCGCTTCCTCGCCGTCGCCGCGCAGGGGCGACATGCCGAAGATGCGGTTGAGCCGGTTGCTGACCTCTTCCAGCTGCTTGAACGGTTCCCACGTGACGAGATTCATAGCCCCCTCCTTTTCGAACCGACGAAGCGTCCGGGACCGTTCCCGGGCGCGGGCGTCGTCCTTTCGGCCGTGGCGGCTTGGGGCCGGACGGGACGACATCAGGCGGAGGTCGCCCGGCCAGTGTCGAGATCCGCGGCGACGGCCTGTCCGTGCCGGAAGACTAGCGCGCGCCGCGCGCCCCCGCCATCGGGGCGGGGGGCCGAATCGGCGGTCGGTCGATTGCCGAGCGCCGTGTCGGGGAATGCCCGACGGCCTACAGCTTTTCCACCCACTGCACGGCGTGCTGCACGAGCTGCGCCGAGTCGGGGAGGCCGAGCTTCTCCTTGATCCGTGCACGGTGGGTCTCGACCGTCTTGACGCTGAGATGCAGATTCCGCGCGATGTCGCGAGTCCGCGTTCCGTGCCCGATCATCTCGAAAACCTCGATTTCGCGGTCGCTCAGCCGATCCATCGGACCTCCCGCCGCCGGCGTCCGGCCGCGGAGCGCCGCGCCCAGGACGTGCTGCGCCCGCCCCTCGCTCAGGTAGATCTTCCCGGACAGCAGCGTGTGGATCGCCGACAGCAGCTCCCGCCCCGCCTCCTTCTTCATCAGGTAGCCGCGGGCGCCGGCGCGGATGGCGCGTTCGGCGAAGAGGCCTTCGTCGTGCATGGAGAGCACGAGCACCGGCAGATCCGGGCGCCGCGCGTTCAGGTCCTTGACCAGATCCAGTCCGTTGGAATTCTCGAGCGACAGGTCGACGATGGCGAGGTCGGGAGCGGCTTCGAGAATGGCGCGAAGCCCCTCCTGCACGCTCGACGCCTCTCCGCAGACCGCGAGATCCTCCTGGCTGTCGAGGAGCATCCGGAGCCCTTCGCGCAGGATCTGGTGGTCGTCCACGACGAAGACTCGGCGTTTCGACGCCCCCGCCGCCGGCCCGCCGCCTCTCCGGCGCTGTTTCATTCCCCGTCTCCGCACAGGACCGAGCAGACGACGCGGGTGCCGCCCTGGGGCGCGCGGGCGATGGAGAGGGTCGCGCCGACGGAAGCGGCCCGGTTGCGCATGATGCGCAGGCCCAGTCCTTTTCCTTCGCGGGGAGGATCCGGCACGCCGATTCCGTCGTCCGTCACGTCGAGCGTCAGGACGTTCGCGGCGCAGTGGAGCGATACGGCGATCCGGCCGGCCTTCGCGTGCCGCACCGCGTTGGTGACCGCTTCCTGCGCGATCCGGACCATCTGCGTCGCGACGCGGGACTCGGGGGCGCAGGAGGCGCGCTCGTTCACGAACACGCACTCGATGCCGTGCGCGATCGTGGTGCTCTCGGCGAGGTTCCGGAGGGCGGGGCCGAGGCCTTCGGCGTCGACCGCGACGGGGTAGAGGCCGTGCGCGAGCGCGGAGACTTTCTGGCTGACCGCGTGGATTCCGTCCGAGACCTTGTGCGCGGCCGCGAGCGCCGCTTTCCGGCCGTAGAGCGACTCGATGAGCGAGCGGCACATGAGTTCCAGTCCCGCGAGCTGCTGTCCGATTCCGTCGTGCAGTTCCTGCCCGAGCTCGCGCTGTTCCTCGCCGATCGCGCTGGCGAATTCCTCCTGGAATTGGACGCGTTCGACGACGCGGCCGAGCTGGGTGCCGACGTGCCGGTAGAGTTCCGCGAGGGCCGGTTCCGGTTCGACGACGCGATCCGCGTAGAATTCGAGGACGCCCACGGTCTGGGTGCCGACGAGAACGGGGAAGGCCGTCATGGAGGCGACGCCGGCATCACGGGCGATCCGCGCCAGCGCAGGTGAGCACCGGTCGGGCCCGGCGATCAGGACCGGCTCGCCCGACTCCAGGATGCCGCCCGGAAGCCCCTGTCCCCTCCGGAACCGCATCGTGCGGATGGCCGTGCGAAGATGCCGGAACGCGGGGAAGGCGGGCTCCAGCCAACTCTCGAACGGCAGCAGGACGCCGGCCCCGGCGCCGCCCAGGAGGTACGACTGGGCGAATCCCCATCCACCGTGGCCGGAAATCCTCCTCAGCGCGTGACGCACCGCGTCATGAAGGCTCAGGGCCTCGTTGGAAGCGCGTGTCACGTCCTGGAGGACGGTGAGCCAGGACGGGCTCAGGCGGCTTCCGTTCGGCGCCTCTGCTCCGGCGCCGCGGCGCCGGCTTCCGGACCGGGGCCTGACCGGGCCGCGGTCGTCCGTGACTTTCCCCATCGCTCGTTCCCCCGGAGGAAGAAGGGGCGCAAATCCGGGACCGGGCCTGGAATCGTAAGGCGCGCGCCCGCGCGTCCGTCAGCGGAGGATTCCGCGAATCTGAGTGCTAATTTCCGCTTGCGAAACCGTCCCCGCAGGTGGATTGAAGACGCTGCGCAGGAGGAGAACGGGAAACGAAGAACGAGAAACGGCGAACGCCCCCTCCCTCCGTATTCCCTTCCGCCCCCGCCTGCGGGCCGCTAAACTCTCCCGAAATGAAAATCTCGAAGCTGCTCGCCCCCGACCGCATCGTCGACCTGGCCGCCACCGACAAGTCCGGCGCGCTTGCGGAACTCTGCGCCGTCCTCGCAAAGTCGAAGAACGTCGCCGATGCCGGAGCCTTTCAGAAAGCCATCCTGGATCGCGAAGCCATCCTCTCCACCGGCATCGGCCTCGGCCTCGCCGTCCCGCACGCCAAGGTCTCGAGCGTCAGGGACTTCGCCGTCGCCCTCGGCCGCTCGAAAGCCGGCATCGAGTGGGACTCGCTCGACGGCCGCCCCGTCACCATCGTCGTCATGATCGCCGCCAACGACCGGCAGACGACGGAGTACACGAAGGTCCTCGCGTCGCTCGTCGGCAAGGTGAAGCCCGACGACGTGCGGCTCAGGATCCTCGCCGCGAAAACGCCGCAGGAGATCGTCTCGATCCTGGCCGATTGACGACCCCCCGGCCTGGATCAGAGCCCTTCGAAAACGACCCTGAGAACGTGAGCAACGGTCGCCCGGAGGCGTGTGGCGTCGGCCCGTCCGGTGCGCCTCGATAGCCCCAATCCCTCACCTCCACCTGACGCGCGCGCCGGATCGGCTGACGTCGCACGCCGCAGGGCGATTGTTGCTCACGTTCTCAGAGTCTGAGAAACATTCGCGTGCCGCCCCTCGCGTCACGTCCTGCACCGCGCGTTTCAGGCTGGCGGTCGAGTC